>JAFSTI010000165.1 GCA_017450585.1 Bacteroidales bacterium | reverse complement strand
TTCTTGTGGAGTCTGAAATTCGCGGCGCAGGAGTACATGTCGTGTGACGTGCCTGCAGTGGCTGCGCCACGGAACTCATCCCACTTTGCATAGACCTTGAGCCAGTCCTGAACGGGGACACCGACGGTCACATAGAGGGCATCCGCAGCTCCGCTTTCGGCCTTCTCTCCGCCGATGGCGGTAGCCCACTCGGCGCGGACTGTCCAATTGTCCTTATCATACTTGAGACCGGCGCTGATGCGCTCACGTTTGAGGTCCGCGGCGGGGATGGCAGGAGCAGTCGCAGTGGCGGCCACAGCAGCCTTGTGCCAGCTGCCCTTCCATCCGAACGCACCGATATACAGGCCCTTGACGGGCTGAACCTGGATGGTTCCGATGATATCCTTCTGTTTGTTTACATCCGTGGCGTTGATACCCTGGCCGTTGTAAACGCCCAGCTGGTAATGGACGAGCCTGTAGGAGTCATCGGCCATAGGGAGAAGGTCGCCCTGGACCTGGATACCCTGGTCACGTCCGCCCATATTGGCCTCACCCAGGCGGTCGCCCATACCGGCCATCTTCTGGACCAGAAGTGAGAAATCACCCACTCCCACATCCCAGGGATTCATGGGGTTCTCAAAGGTGAAAGCCCTCTTGAACTGACCCATCTTGACGGAGAATTCCTTGTATTTGGCCCACTCGATATAGTAGTCCTTTACATGAGGATTTCCGCCTCCGGCCTGGAACTGGATGCGATATTTGAAGTCATTGAAAATACTGCCGTCCACATACAGACGGATAAGCCTGAGACCGAAGCCGGGGCCTCCCTCGGCGCCGTCACGGTCACTGTACTTATAGGAACCGATGATGTAGCCGCCCACCTTGGGGGTGCTCATGAAACCGGTCTGTTTGTATCCATATTCAGGAGTCTGCTCCTGCGCGAAAGCGCAAAGCGAAACGAGAAGCGCCGCAGCGGCGATAAAGAAACGTTTCATTATATATTATCAGATTAAATGGCAAAAGGGAAAATCTTGGTCAGCCAGAAGTAACCGAGCACAAAGCCCGCAATACCGATGATGATACCGACCTTAGTCATATCCTTGGTCTCCACCAGTCCGGTAGATGAAGCGATAGCATTCGGAGGAGTGGAAATCGGGAACAGCATGGCGATGGATGCGCACACCGCGATAAAGGTGATCATTGCATAAGTGCCGCCGAGAGCGAGGAACGAAGCGTTATTCGCCGCGGCAGGATCAGCCATGCCTTCGGCCACTACTATAAGTATAGGTATAAGCAGAGCCGCGGTAGCGGAGTTGCTGATGAAGTTAGACAGGAAGTAGCACACGAAGCCGGCTATGATGAAGACCAGCACTACGGACATCGAGCCGAAAGGAATGGCCTCGATGAGAACCTTGGCAAGTCCGGTACCCTGAAGGTCAGTACCCAGGGCGAAACCTCCGGCCACCAGCCAAAGCACGCTCCAGTTGATTTCCTTGATATCCTCTTTTGTAAAAATGCCGGTACAGGTCAGCACTGCCAGAGGGATCAGAGCCACGACATTGGAATTGATCTTGGTCCACTGCTCGGTAGCCCAAAGCAGGATGGTGCCCAGGAAGGTAACCCAGACCACAATGGTCTTCCAGTCATTCTCACGCTTATTCTTGGGGATCTCAAGAACGACTTCCTTGGATTTGAAGGGGAAGAAAAGCTGAAGCAGCACCCAGGCCAGGACCAGCATGATGAGCACATAAGGAATCATACGCACGGCCCAATCCATGAAAGTGACCTCGCATCCGGCTTCGGCGAGGAATTTCACTGCAGTAGCGTTAGGAGGTGTACCGATAGGCGTGCCTATACCGCCGATATTCGCGGCGATAGGTATGGACAATGCAAGTCCGATCTTTCCCTTGTCATCACTGGGCAGTGCGGCGAGCACCGGCGCCAGGAACGCGAGCATCATGGCCGCGGTAGCGGTATTGCTCATGAACATGGAGAAGATGGCGATAACGAGCAGGAATCCCAGCAGCACCATGCGCGGCTTCTTTCCGAAAGGAGCCAGCAGGACACGGGCCAGAGTAACATCCAGGCCATATTTAGAAGCCATGATAGCCAGCACGAAACCGCCCAGGAACAGCATGACCACAGGATCCGCGAAGGAGGCCATAAGGCTCTTATAGTTTACCAGTGAACCGAATTTGGGATCGCACAGGAAACCGAGTCCCTTGTCGGAGACCGTCAGCAGGGACAGCACGATAACCAGTACTGAAGTCGTCCAGTTCGGAATGATCTCCGCCATCCACATAAGGGCGGCGAATACGAACAGGGCGATGACACGCTGCTGAACCACAGTCAACGCGGCGATGCCGAAGAAACTGGTCGGAACCAGCCAGAGGAATAGGGTAACCGCCAGAATCACCGGCAGCAGTACACAGAGT
The DNA here is from genome assembly GCA_017450585.1 of Bacteroidales bacterium. Taxonomy (GTDB): domain Bacteria; phylum Bacteroidota; class Bacteroidia; order Bacteroidales; family UBA932; genus Cryptobacteroides. The sequence goes on along the minus strand of JAFSTI010000165.1, from coordinate 16,962 downwards.
TTGAAGTTAAATTTTTTGTTAGACATAATATGATACACTACTTATATGATTCCTTGTTCAAGCATCGCGTGGGCCACCTTCATGAAGCCCGCTATATTGGCTCCCTTCACATAATCCACGCTGCCGTCCGGCTGCGTGCCATATTTGACGCACTGTTCGTGAATGCTCTTCATGATGAAATGCAGTTTGGAATCCACCTCGGCGGCATCCCATGATATATGCTCCGCATTCTGGGTCATCTCCAGTCCGGAAGTAGCCACTCCGCCCGCATTCACGGCCTTGCCGGGAGCGAAGAGGATACCGTTATGCTGGAAGAAATGGATGGCGCCGGGCTGGCATCCCATATTGGACACCTCGCAGCAGCACCAGCATCCGTTAGCGACAAGTTCGCGGGCATCGTCCTCCGAAAGTTCATTCTGGAAGGCGCAGGGCAATGCGATATCGCAGGCCACGCTCCAGGCTTTCTTTCCGGCCGTAAACCTGGCGGCTCCGGGGAATTTGTCAGCCATATCCTCGACGCGGTCACGGTTCGAAGCCCGCATAACCAGCATATAATCAATCATTTCACGGGTGATACCCTCCGGAATTTCGCATACTCCGTCAGGGCCGGAAATCGCCACGACCTTGGCTCCAAGCTCGGTAGCCTTGATGCATGCGCCCCATGCCACATTTCCGAAACCGGACACGGCGATACGCTGTCCCTTGATCTCACGGCCGGCCTTCTGGAGCAGATGGTGGGTGAAATACAGGGCGCCGAAGCCGGTAGCCTCGGGACGGAGTATGGAACCGCCCCAGGTCAGGCCCTTGCCGGTAAGCACGCCGGTATTGTATTCCCGTGCGAGTTTCTTGTACATTCCATACATATATCCTATCTCACGGCCACCGCAGCCCACATCGCCGGCCGGAATATCCTGGTCGGGGCCGATGCACTGCCACAGTTCGGTCATAAAGGCTTGGCAGAAACGCATGATCTCACCATCAGACTTGCCCTTGGGATCGAAGTCGGAACCTCCCTTCGCACCACCCATCGGAAGAGTGGTAAGAGCATTCTTGAATGTCTGCTCGAAGCCCAGGAATTTCAGCATAGAAGGGGTCACGGCCCTATGGAAGCGGATACCTCCCTTGTAAGGGCCGATGGCACTGTTGAACTGCACCCGGTAGCCGGTATTGACCTGAACCTGCCCTTCATCATCTATCCATGTAACCTTGAAAGTGAAGATACGGTCTGGCTCGACCATCCTTTCCACTATCCTGGCTTCCTCGAACTCGGGATGCTGGTTATAAACATCCTCAACTGATTCCAGGACCTCCTGCACTGCTTGCAGATACTCGCTCTCACCGGGGTGCCTCGCCTGGAGGTCAGCCATGATTTGACTAGTTTTCATATCAAGTTAGTTTTTAGTGTTATTTTACTTCCCAGGTGGAACCGCTGCGCAGCAGTTCGTCCACCGAATGTACTTTCGAACGGGCCATGACGTCCTTCACCTGATCGCGGACGGCATCGTCATAGGTGATATCCTTCACATCGCGGATGACACCCAGAGCGACCGGGTACTGCGGTCCGCGCATGTCCGCCAGGGCCATGTGCAGGCCGATATTGTCAGTATGCGCATCATGCACCAGCACGTCTTCCTCGGTGAAACCGCCCTCTCCCACGTGCACGACGCGCAGTTTGCGGCCGTCGTACACCAGACCCTTCTCCTTGTTGCGGCCGAAGAGCATCTTCTCCCCGTGACGCAGGACAATGGTATGGTCGGCCTTCACCTCCGGATCGCTCAGTTCCCTGTGCGCTCCGTCGTTGAAGATAACGCAATTGGTCAGCATCTCCATCACGGAAGTGCCGTCGTGCATCGCCGCCGCCGTCATGATCTCCTCATTGAGCGCCAGCTCCACGTCCAGACTGCGGGCGAAGAACGTTCCCTTCGATCCGAGCACTAGGCTTCCGGGATTGAACGGATGCTCGACCGTGCCGTAGGGCGAGGTCTTGGTGATGGCGCCGAATTTCGACGTCGGCGAGTACTGTCCCTTCGTCAGACCGTAGATCTGGTTATTGAACAGGATGATGTTTATGTCAATATTGCGGCGGATCGCATGGATGAAGTGATTGCCCCCGATAGCGAGCGCATCACCGTCACCGCAGGCCTGCCAGACCGTGAGCCAGGGATTCGCGACCTTGATACCGGTGGAAATCGCCGTGGCGCGGCCATGGATACTGTGGAACCCATAGGTATCCATATAATAAGGAAGACGCGATGAGCAGCCGATACCGGACACCACCACATAGCGTTCCTTCGCGTAGTCAAGCACCTGGCTGACTTTCGGAAGGGCCCTCTGCAGGGCCGCCAGCACGGCATGGTCGCCGCAGCCGGGGCACCAGCGCACTTCCTGATCACTCTTGAAATCTTTTGCTGTAAGTGTAGGCATGGCTATAACTCCTTCTTTATCGCGTCCACAAGTTCACCTACCAGGAACGGCTGTCCCTGCACCTTGCCGAATTTCCGGAACAGTTTGTCCGGATACAGGGCCTGCAGATATGAAGCGAACTGCCCGCTGTTCAATTCGCACACCAGAATCTTCCGGAATGCAGAGAACACCTCGGCGGTATTCGGAGGCAGCGGGTTGATGTAATCAAAATGAGTATACGACACAGCCACGCCTTCCTCCTGAAGATCATGGATGGCGCTGGCAATATGTCCGTAGGTACCTCCCCAGCCGATGACCAGCAGATCACCGCTCTGAGGACCGCGCACTACCAGTTCAGGCAGGTCACGGGAGATCAGGGCCACCTTTTCGGCCCTCTCGCGGACCATGGTCTCATGGTTCTGGGGGTCGGTGGAAAGCACGCCGGCGTGAGTCTTCTCCAATCCGCCGACGCGATGCTCGAAGCCCTTCATTCCGGGTACGGCCCACTTCGGCACCATGGTCTCGGGGTCGCGCTCAAAGGGTTTGAACCTCTCGCCTTCGGACAGGGCTCCACTGACGAAGGGCGGTTTGATTTCGGGCAGGTCCTTCACCCATGGTATGAGCCAGGGCTCGCTGCCATTGCCCAGAAAACCCTCGGAAAGCAGGATGACAGGCGTCATGTGTTCAAGGGCAATCTTGCAGGCCATGTATGCTGCGAAGAAGCAGTTCGCGGGTGAATGGGCCGCGATCACGGGGATAGGGCACTCGCCGTTACGGCCGTACAGCGCCTGGTTCAGGTCGGTCTGTTCCGTCTTGGTCGGAAGGCCGGTGGAAGGGCCGCCCCTCTGGACGTCCACTATGACCAGGGGCAATTCCGCCATTACTGCCAGTCCCAATGCCTCGCTCTTCAGCGAAAGGCCCGGGCCGGAGGTTGTCGTGACAGCCAGGTTTCCGGCGAACGACGCGCCGATAGCTGTGCAGATGCCCGCAATCTCATCCTCGGCCTGAAGCGTCTTGGCGCCCAGGCTCTTGTGAATGGCCAGTTCTTCCAATATGGCTGTCGCCGGAGTGATCGGATACGAGCCGCAGAACAGCGGCAGGCCGGAACGCTCGGAGGCAGCCAGCAGGCCCCAGGCAGTGGCCTGGTTACCGGTGATATTGCGATAAGTGCCTTTCTTGGCGGACTTTATCGGCTCGATGGCATAGGTATTCGGAATCGCCTGGATATTGGCGGCATAATTGAAACCATCTTCCAGGGCTTTACGGTTGGGGGCGAAAAGCTCCGCATGTTTTTTCGAGAACTTGGCCTGCAAAGCGGAGTACACGGTCTCCAGCGGCCTGTTATAAATGTAGCAGGCGATGCCGAGAGTGAACATGTTCTTGCATTTGAGGGCGGCTTTCCGGTCCAGGCCGGAATCTTTAAGGCTCTCGAGTGTCATCGTGGTGATGGGAGCGATTATAAGCGCCCTGTCCTCCACGGAAAGTTCTTCAAAGGGGTTGTCAGTTTTAAAGCCGGCTTTCTTCATCCCTGCCTCATCGAATGCATCTGCATCCACGAGGATCATCGCATGGCGCTTGCACCATTTCGCATTGGCCTTGAGGGCGGCGGGATTCATCGCGATAAGCATATCGCAAAAGTCGCCGGGCGTAGTTACGTCCTCACTTCCGATATGCACCTGAAAACCGGAAACGCCCGACACGGTTCCGTGAGGGGCGCGTATCTCGGCGGGATAGTCGGGGAAGGTGCTCAGACCGTTCCCGAATCGGGCCGATGTATCCACGAAAAGAGATCCGGTGAGCTGCATGCCATCTCCCGAATCTCCCGCAAATCTTATGACAACATCTTTAGTATCAATTACTTTATGTTGCATTGCGATTTAGTATGTCTCTGCCTGTCTTATTGCTGGTTCTGCTGCTGGGCCTGAAGTTCGGCGTACAGACTTTCGAGAGTCCTGCCCTCGGGGATGCCGAGAATGGTACGGGCCTTGGGGGTGAGATTATCACTCTGGGCTTCGTCCACATACAGAAGAGAAGCGACATCGAACACGAACACATAGCCGCCTTCCTTGGCAAGCTGCTGGATGGTATCATTGACCTTCTTCTGGATGGGGGCCATCAGCTCCTGCTGCTTCTGGGCAAGCTCCTGCTGGATGGACTGATTGAACTCCTCAAGGCTCTGCTGGATCTGGGTAAGTTCCTTCTCTTTGAGCTCGCGTACGGTCTGGGTCCACGTGCCGACGTTCTGCTGATACTGCTGCGCCTTGGTAGTGTACTCCTTGTACATTTCCTCGAATGTGGTCTGAGCTTCCTTCTGGGCGCTTGCCATGGTGGCGCGGGCCTGGTCGGACTCAGGCATGAGCTGCACGAGTTCGTTGGAATTTACGTGAGCGAATTTGGGCTGTGCGAATCCCGCTACAGAGACCAATGCCAAAACGGCGATAAGAATTCTTTTCATAATTATTGTTTTTCTGATTTGATTCTAGAATTGTTGTCCTATTACGAAGTGGAACTGTCCTTTTCCGTTTACAGGGTCGTCGAATCCGTAGCCCCAGTCGACTCCCAGAAGTCCTACCATAGGCAGGAAGACCCTAACGCCGACACCGGCGGAGCGCTTGATCTGGAAGGGATTGAAGTCGCGGATATCAGCCCAGCAGTTTCCTCCCTCCAGGAAGAGGAGAGCGAAAATAGTCGACTGGGGCTGAAGCACCAGCGGGTAGCGGAGTTCCACGGTAAATTTGTCATAAATGTTTCCGGCGTACGCAGAACCTTGCGAATTGTATGCCGAAGCCTGCGTCGGAGTCAGCGAGTAGTTCTCGTAACCCCTCAGGGAGACGACCTCGGAGCCGTAGGTGCTGTAACCGGACATGCCGTCACCGCCGACCAGGAAGCCTTCGAATGGAGAATAGCCCCAATTGCGGTTATAGTAGCCCAGGAAGCCGAACTGAACGCGTGTCATGAGCACGAAGTCCATCTTCTCCCTTTCGGAAAGGCGGGTGTAGATGCTGCCCGAGAACTTCCACTTATGGTACTCTATCCACTTGAAGCGGTTCTGGGAGCTCCAGGTGTCGTAGTTAATATCCCTCCAACTGCCCACAGCGACCCTGTTTCCATCGGTGTCGTACGTGTGCTTACGGAACAGCGAGTAAGGCGGCGTAAGCTGGAGCGAGGCCGTGATATCAGAGCCGGTACGGGGATAGATCTGCTGGTCCGTAGAGTTACGGTTCAATGTCAACGAGTAGCTCAGGTTGTGCGATATACCGTCGTCGAAGATGAAGTATCCGGAGTACCAGTTGGTCAGGCGGTAAGTCTGCCAGCTCAGCCCGTTGTACAGGACGAAATAATTGTCAGGCCACTTTAGGCGGTTACCCAGCGAGGCTGAGAGTCCGTAGATTTCGATCTGCTTGTCGTGGCTGAGAATATTCAGGGCCAGATATGAGTTAGTCTGGCGGGTGTAGTATGCGGACAGGTTCAGGGAGGTAGGCTTCTTGCCGAAGAGCCAGGGTTCCGTGAAGCTGGCGGTCAATGCAGTATAGTAGGTTCCGTTAGTCTGGAAGCGGAACGCGAGGCTCTGGGCGTCTCCGAGCGGCACCGGACGCCATGCCGTCTTGTCGAATAAACGAGCGGTGGAGAAGTTATTGAAACTCACACCCACGGTGGCGACGAAAGTGCTTCCGCCCCAGCCTCCGGAGAGTTCCAGCTGGCTGGAAGGCTTCTCGGTCACGTTGTACACGAGGTCCACCGTATTGTTCATCGGGTTAGGAATGACGGAATATCCTGTGTTGGGATCCATGATGGCCTCAGGATCGAACTGTCCCAGGGAAGCGATTTCACGCACGGAACGTTCGAAATCGGATTGGCGGAAGAGGTACCCGGGGCGGGTGAATATCTGCCGGCGGACGACCTTTTCACTGGTGAGGTCATTGCCATTAATGACAATATTGTTCAGCGTCGCGGGCTTGCCTTCTGACATGCGGATTTCCACGTCCACGGAGTCATTCTGGATGCTGAGCTCGACCGGGGTGATATTGAAGAACAGGTAACCGTTATCCCTGTAGAGTTTGGACACATCATAGTCGGTCTGCTTGCCACCGCCGTGCAGGCGTTTCTCCATGGTCACCACGTCGTAGACGTCGCCCTTCTGGATCTTAAGGACATTGTTAAGTGTCTCTGTCGAATAGACGGAGTTCCCGGTCCAGGTGATATCGCGGAAATAGTATTTATCGCCCTGCTCCAGCTCTATGTCGATTCCCAGACGGTTCGGCTCGATGTAGTAGATGGAGTCCCGCAGGATCCGCGCGTCGCGGAAGCCGGCTTCGTTCATCGCATCGATGAGTTTCTTCTTATCCCCGGGATATTCTTTCTCATTGAACTTCTTACTGCTGAAGAAGTTATAGAACTTATTCGACTTGGTTTTCTTCATCGAACGGGCGAGCTTGAAGTCAGAGACGTCCTTGTTACCGATGAAGTTGATATCCTTTATGCGCACCCTCGGGCCACGGTCCACGGCGAAGTTAACCACAATAGCCTTATTGATAACCGTGTCCTTCTGCACCTCGGGGGTTACGGTACATTTGATGAAACCTTTTTCTGCGTAGAAGCGCTTGATGATATCTGTCGATGCTGCGGCTACGTATTCGGAGTACTCTCCTCCCCTTCGGAGATTGAGCCGCTCCATAAGGTCTTTTTTCTCGCCGCTCTTAACCCCGGTAAAAGTCCAGTTAGACACTCTGGGGCGTTCCTGTATGGCGATGCGGAGATATACCGAATCGGCCGCGGCAGACAGGCTGTCCACCACGATAGCCACGTCCTCGAAATAACGCTGGAGCCAGATGCGGTTCACTATCGATGAAATATCCTCACCGGGAATCGTGACCTCCATGCCTTTCTGTATGCCGGAGTACTGGAGTATCTGCTCGGAACTGAAGCTGTTATTTCCGGAGACCGTAACGCCGCCGACGATAAACTTTCTCGGGTGGCTGTAATCCACCTCGAAACCGCCCTGAGCGAAAGAGGGCAGAGAAAGCAGCGCGACCGCTATCGAGATATATAGTTTTTTAAGACTCAAGTTCACCTTCGGTATAAACTCTGCAAATTTACGGAATTATTTTACTTTTCCATAGCGTCTGTCGCGTCCCGAGTATTCTTTCAGCGCCTGGACGAAATTTTCGGCCTTGAAATCGGGCCACAGGGTATCTGTAAACAAGTATTCGGAATAAGCCGACTGCCAGAGCAAGTAGTTACTGATGCGCTGCTCGCCGGAGGTGCGGATGACCAGGTCGGGATCCGGAATTCCGGCCGTTACGAGATACTTGTCGAAATCCGCGATTTCAGGGTCCATGTCAGGATGGGCGGCCATGTCTGCGGCCATCTTCTTCGCGGCCTGGAGTATATCCCACTTGCCACTATAGCTCAGAAACAGGATCATGGTCATGCGGTCGTTCGCGGCGGTGAGTTCCTCCAGCGAACGGATAGCCTCCTGCATCTGGGCGGAAAGGCGCTCTTTATTGCCAAGTACCAGAAAACGCACTCCGTTCTCGGTGAACATCGGCACTTCACGATGTATGGCTTTCATCATCAGGCCCATGAGGGCTTCGACTTCTTCTGCGGGGCGGCCCCAGTTTTCTTCGGAGAAGGTGAACAGGGAAAGGTATTTCACCCCCTGGCGGACGGCCTCTTTCGTGACCGAGCGCACGCTTTCCACGCCTTCTATGTGTCCGAACTCGCGACGCTGTCCGCGCGCCTTGGCCCAACGGCCGTTGCCGTCCATGATGATGGACACGTGCCGGGGTACTTTGATATTATCTTCCATTCTCGTCATTTCTTACATCCTCGCCCCAGAACAGCTTCTGCTGCAGGGCTCCGATGAAACTCGATTGCGCGAGCCGGACGCGCTTAAGCGAAAATTGTGCCAGCGATATGCTGATCTTCGCGGAGCCGTACACCTGCATGTGGGCATTGTCCCGGGTAAAGGTCGCCGCCCCGTCGCGGGAGTTCAGTTCCAGTTCGATACGGGCCGAAGACGGCACGACCAGCGGACGGACGTTGAGATTGTGCGGGGCAATAGGAGCAATGATAAACACATGCGTGTCCGGCAGGCAAATCGGACCGCCAACACTAAGCGAATAGGCAGTGGAACCGATGCTCGTGGACACCAGCAGACCGTCTGCCCAGTACGTGGGGAGGCGCTGTCCGTCCACCGTCACGCCCACGCCCAGCATGGCGCTGGTGCAGCGGGTCACGGCGATTTCGTTTAGGGCAATACCGGCGTCGCGGCCGTCCAGGAAGGACTGCAGCATATCCCGGTCTTCGATGGTGTAATCGCCTTTCAGGAGGGCCTGCGCCACATCTTCGGGGCGGTTCTCGGAGAGAAATCCCAGCCGTCCGAGATTAACGCCGAGCACCGGCACACCCGTACCAGCGACCATGGTGGCGGCGGTAAGGAAAGTACCGTCTCCTCCCACACTCAGCACCATGTCGGTGCCGGGGCGGAGGTCGTCACGGGAGCGCACGTCGTAGAGTTCGCAGTCCTTGAGCTCCGCCAGCATAGGCGCGAGCCGCTTTTCGGAGCGAAGGCTCTCGTGTTTGAGATATATCGCAAGTTTCATACGGTCTCTAAAATAGACTGCGAATTTAATCATTATTTATCAATTATTCAGTAACTTTGTCTTCTGTTCGGCAGGCTTTTTGTCTTACCGGGCCACGACAATGACAAGATTAAGCGTAAATATCAATAAAATAGCGACTATCCGCAACGCCCGCGGCGGCTCGATGCCCGACGTAGCGAAGGCGGCGGTTGATTGCGAAGCTTTCGGGGCGGAAGGTATCACTGTCCATCCCCGGCCGGACGAGAGACACATCCGCTATAGCGACGTGCGCACCATCCGTCCGCTGATAAAGACCGAATTCAATATTGAAGGAAATCCCATTCCCTCCTTTACCGATCTGGTGCTGGAGGTCGTCCCGGACCAGGTGACGCTCGTACCGGACGCGGCGGATGCGATCACCTCCAATTCCGGATGGGATACTATTGCCCATAAAGACTTTCTGAGCGCGATGTGCGACCGCTTCCACTCGAAGGGTATACGGGTGTCAATTTTCATCGACCCGGATCCGCGCATGGCGATCGGGGCGAAGGAATGCGGTGCCGACCGGGTGGAGCTTTACACGGCTCCGTATGCTGCACTTTACGCATCCGGGAGGGAGGCTGCCATCGCCCCGTACCTGGAGACCGCTCGCGCCGCACGGGACTGCGGACTGGGACTCAATGCCGGACACGACCTGAGCCTGGAGAATCTGGAGTACTACATCCGCACTATTCCCTGGACTGACGAGGTTTCGATTGGCCATGCACTAATCTGCGATGCCCTGTACATGGGCCTGGAGAAGACCATCGCCGCATATCTTTCGAAGATTAAGATTTTTTGACTACATTTGCGCACCTTTGATAAACGTTAAACAAAAAGCATAAAATGAAAAAAGCATTTCTGTTCATCAGCATCGTCGCTTCCATAGCGGCCTTCTCTTCCTGCAAGTTAAACCAGGCTCCACAGGCCGGAGACGAGGCTGAGACCGTCCAGAGCGGCCCCCAGAAGGGTGACATCGTGTATTTTAACCTTGACCAGGTAATCAATGAATACGATATGGCCAACGACCTGCGCAGCGTCGTGGAGACCAAGGTTCAGAATATCAACGAAGAAGTCAACCGCCGCGGAAACAAGCTCCAGAAGAAGGTCAATGACTTTCAGGAGAAAATCAATAAAGGCCTCCTGACCCGTTCGGTGGCTGAGGTTCAGGGCCAGTCCCTGCAGCAGGAGCAGAACGAGTTCCAGAACTATGCAGCCCAGAAGCAGCAGGAGATTCAGGAGGAGCAGGTGGTGATGATGAACAATATCGCCGATGCCATTAAGACTTTCGTGGATAATTATAATGCCGAGAAGGGTTATGCCCTTATCCTTACCACTCAGGGTGACATCATGACCGCACCCGTGGTGACCGGCGATCCCGAACTCGATATCACCCGCGATATCATCGACGGACTTAACAAGGCTTATGTCGAGAGCAAGTCTAAGAAATAGTATAATTCTTACAGCTCTGCTGGCCGTCTGCCTGTGCCTTATCCCGGCGCGGGCGGACTCCGTTTTTCCCCAGGGCCAGACTCCCGAAAAGGAGTATATCGTACACATCGTCAAGTGGTACGAGGATCTGGGTAGCATCGCCGAGAAATACGGCATATCCGCGGAGATCATCATGGCTTATAATGGCCTGAAAGAGGCCAGGGTGGAGCGCAAGCAGGTGTTGCACATTCCACTGTATCCGGAGAAAGTTATTATCGGCGCCGCTCATGCTGCGGACGGGACACCGGCTTCTGCCGACAGCCTTTCCGGACACAGAGGAGTTTTTCCGCACTCTCCCGACAGCGTAACGAGTCCGGAGAATGCCGATTCGGCGGCGATGGCTGCCGCTGCCGTGCAGGAACGAATCCGCGTTTCGGTAGCCCTGCCCCTGGCGGCCGGATCCGAAAAACCTAACGATTCAAACTACGACTTCTACAGCGGAGTGCTCCTGGCCTCCAAGCTGCTTTCCGAGACAGGGCTCAGCGTCGACCTCAATGTCATCGATATCGCTGACGGGCTGGACACCCGTGCCCTTGAAGGCAGTGATTTCGTAATCGGGCCGGTGGCGGCGAAGGATCTGCAGAACGCTATTGACCATAGTCCCAAGGGGCTGGCGTTTATCTCCCCGCTGGATGCCCGTTCCGCTTCCCTGGTGGATTTCAACCCCTCTCTGATTCACGCTCCCACCCCTGCGGCAGCGCAGATGGAGGATATAGTGAATTGGCTGGGCGAGGAGTTCCAGGCCGGGGACGAAGTGTTCCTGTTTACCGAGAAAGATGCCCGGCCAAATGCCGTCGCTTCGCTTCTGGAGCAGTCCGGGATTGTTTATCATCCAATCTCTTACGGCATCCTGCAGGGACGCGACATTCCGGATAAGCTTCAGGGCATGATGAATACGGAGACCGTGAATCGCGTGCTTATCGCTTCTGACAGTGAGGCTTTCGTGAATGATGTGGTTAGGAACCTGAACATCATGATCCACCTGAAGTATAACGTGGTTCTATACAGTCCTTCCCGTATACGCAATTTCGAGAATATCGACGCCGAGAGCTGCCACAATGTGCAGATGAGGGTGTCCTGCTCTTACTATGTGGATTATGACCGTGCCGACACTAAGAATTTCCTGCTCTCGTACAGGGCTCTGTTCGGCGCCGAGCCGGGACCTTTCGCCTATCAGGGCTATGACACGATGAAGTACTTCGCCTCGCTGGTCTACGGCTACGGTCCCGCCTGGATGTCCATGCTGACTTCCAGCACCGTCCAGGGACTCCAGTCCGACTTCCGCTTCGAAAAGAAAGCGGACGGCGGTTTCATCAACCGTGCCGTCCGCCGCATCATCTACGAGCCCGACTACTCCATCCGGGTCGTCAGGTAAAATCAGAAGTTTCCGCCCTGGATAACCCTGGTTTTGGTCTGGGGGAGAAGAAGGGTGGCAGTCGTGCTGACGGGTTCGGTCTCCTTTGAGTAGTAACCTGCGAATTGCTTGTACCACACGGAGTTGATCCGGATCACCACGGACTCTTTGTCTGTGGGCAGATAATCATCCAGCTTGATGGTCAAATAGCCGTCACCCATCGCGATCTGGTCGTCGGGAATGCCGTCGGCACCGAGAACCTCGCCGGAGCCGTTGTGCCGCATCTCAAATACGAGAGTGTCGGAGTTACTCTTCACGTCATCGTATGCCACATTCAGCAGATGTGCGGTATTGGAGTCCTTCTTATAGCTGATGGCGAAGCGCATGTTCAGATTCACCTTATCCACGCCGGTGACCCAGCCCTGCACGAATAGTACGGGATCGGTACCGATGACGGCATCGTCCGCGGTGCTCTTGTTCACAGGGACCTTCGGAAGAACCCGTGCGAAGTCCTTGAGGTCGATGTCATACTCATTTTCATTAGCGGCGTCCTTGGTCTCATTGAGGACGTTGCAGTAGATAAAGACGCGGGAGAGGGTATCCCAGACGGCACCGGTGCTGTTCGTGGTGACGTTGTAGATATTGCCCGAATCCGTGTAGAGCTTACCGTCTTTCACATCGCAGAAGGACTGCTCGCCGTACATGATGACATCGTCCTTAAGACAGGACGAAAATGCGGCCGCAATGATGGCCAGAATGATTATAAGTTTTGTTCTCATATCCTTTATTTTTTGAGCTTGGGTGTCAGCGCACTACGTCCGCGGCGGGTGGGCCGGCACACCAGGCTTATGTCAATATCTTCTATCTTGTGGCCCTTGAAACGATGGCGGTGAAGGTAGGTTTCGACCAGATCCAGCAGTTCCGGGTCGGCGACATCCTTATACACATCTTCCACCACGTCGTACATGTGAAGGTGTCGCGTCGGTACGACATCGAATATCTTTCTTCCGGCGGCACTGAGTCTCCGGCTGTAGATACCGATATCGGCCATCTGGCTTAGGATATTGTACACGGAGGAGACGGTAATGCGGCCGCCGTTCCCGAGCACATCCTCCCGCACCATCTCGGCGCTTGCATGCACGAGTCTGAGCATGGCCTCGTGGACCGCCACACGCTGCGGCGTGGCCTTCAAACCCTTATCTTTCAGGGCCTTCCGGAATCCTTCCATTCCGAGAGTATTGAAGCGCGGTGCCATTCCCCTTATCGTTCAATAGCCGGACAAATATAGCCACTTTTTATTAACTACGGTACCAGCAGCGCAATGATCTCGCCTTTTACCACCGGCGTTCCCTGCGCTAGCGGAGCGAAAAGGAAGCGTCCGTCAGTGGCTGGCACTATCTCTTCCATACCATAGAAGGTCTGCACATAACCGGCGGCGACACCCTTCTGAACGGGCTTGCCGGCAACCGGTGCCGTAGAGGCGTCGATGGCATCGATTTCCCATATGAGGGTTCCCTTCGCAGGGGCCTGCAGGGGTACCGCCTCGGGGTGCTTCTCCATCATGCCCGTAATGTCGAACTTGGGAATCTCCACCACAGGCCGGATGACCTTGATGGGTGCGCCGGCCTTCGCGCGGTGCTCTTCCAGTTCCTTTTCGAAGCGCTCTTTCGCCACACCAGACCGATAGTCACGGTATTGCCTTTCATGCATCGCCAGCTCGAAAAGTTCCTCGCGGTCTTCGCCTTCATCCCAGCCTTCCTCTTTCATCATGGCGGCGAACTTCGGCAATTCATCCGGGTACTCGTCCTGAGGATTTCCGGTGTAGAATTCGAGGCCCTTTTCTTTCGCGAGGTCGATGATCTCAGGAGCCAGCGGTCCGGGCAGGCGGCCCATCTTGCCGAGAATCATGCCCCAGGTATCCTTGTCAATAGTGGAGAAGCGCGGCTTTCCGCTGCTGAGCGCTAGGATGTTCATCAGGGCGGTGTTTTTCACGTACTGGCTGAACGGAGTCACCAGAGGCGGGTAGCCCAGTTTCGGCCAGACGTACTCGACTTCGGAGAACAGTTTCACCAGTAGCTCGTCCAATGTACTTTCCTTCCGGCCGTTCGCACGCTCGGCGGCATTGATTGCGCCCCGGAAGCCCTCCAGGTCCGCCATCATTGACCCCATCATTCCGCCGGGAAGGCCGCAACCGACCAGCAGCGAGGTCATGCGGGAGTTGGTGGGATTGATCCAGTAGCCCAGGAAGTCGTCGATGAACTCCTGCGTCAGTGCACGCGCCTGCATGTACGCATCCATATTAATGTCTTTCACCAGGAAACCGTCCGCACGGAGCATCTGCTGAATGGTGATGACGTCCGGATGGACCTTGCCCCAGGACAATGGCTCTATGGCTACGTCCAGGTAGTCGGCGCCTGCGCGGGCGACTTCCAGCATCGAGGCTGTGGAGAAGCCGGGGCCGGTGTGGCCGTGGTACTGCACTTTCAGGTGCGGGTGGCGTTTCTTGATGCCGGCGACCAGCTCACCCAGCACGCTCGGGCGCCCGATTCCGGCCATGTCCTTCAGACAGATTTCATCGGTACCGTATTCCACCAGGTGGTCCACCACGTCCAGGTAGTAGTCTACCGTATGCACGGGAGAGTGGGTTATGGACAATGCCGCCTGGGAAATCATGCCGGCCGCCTTCGCGCCTTCGACCGAAATGCGCAGGTTGCGGTGGTCGTTCAGTCCGCAGAAGGAGCGGGCAATATCAGTCCCCTGGGCCTTTTTCACTTTGAACATCAGCCTCCTGACGTCTTCAGGCACGGGATTCATACGAAGAGCGTTCAATCCGCGTTCCAGCATATGCGTCTGGATTCCGGCATCATGGAAGGGCTTTGTCCATGCGCGCACCGCCTTGTTCGGATTCTCGCCGAACAGCAGGTTCACCTGTTCAAATGCTCCGCCATTGGTTTCGACCCGGTCGAAACATCCCATATCCACGATTGCAGGAGCCACCCTGACAAGCTGATCCACACGCGGGACATACTTGCCCGAAGACTGCCACATATCCCTGTAAACCAGGGAGAATTTAATTTCTCTGCCCATAATTTTCCGTATTAAGCCGGGGAGGGCCGGCCTCTCCGACGTTTATTTTTGTAAAAATAATCATTAATCCCGGATTAACGTCTTGCAGGGTAAAATAATTTTCGTACATTTGCAGTCCCAACACGGTGCGATTAGTTCAGTTGGTAGAGCACCAGATTGTGGTTCTGGTTGTCGTGGGTTCGAGCCCCACATCGCACCCCAAAGAAGAAGCAGGCTATCACGGCCTGCTTTTTTCTTTTGGGGTGCCTGGCACTATTACGCTCCCCCCTCGGGCAAACCCGAAATTCGGAGTCCACGCTCATATGGCTTCTACGCACGTGAGAGGCACATCAGCGTGGGCTCCGCGCCGATTTTTCCTGGGAGTCCACGCTCACCTGCCCTAGAGTGGCCTGTATGGCACATTGCCGTGGACTCCGAATTTCGGGTTTCACAGGGAGTGCCGCCCGGTACATCCACGTGCCACCAGGTAGTTCATCCACGTGCCACCAGGTAGTTCATCCGAGTGCCGCCGGGCAGCGAGTCAGTTTATCAATCATTTTCGCATCTGTTTATCAATTATTATGTGGTATATTTGTAAGCATGAGAAAAGGTTTGTTATTTACTTGCGTGTTGATGACTTCTCTGCTGTGGGGCTGCGTGGCGGCAGGAGAGAGGGAGAGCGCCACACGTGGCGCGGGAGTGTATCCGGGAAGACCCGCCGAGTGTGATGCACCGACGCCGGTCCCAGTCGGAAAGAAGAGTCTGAGTCTAGTTTCGGTCAAAAAAGATAGCCCGGTTCCGGGCGGGAAGGAGTACCGGAATCTGGCATTGAATCGCATAGCCACCAGTTCGTCGAGCTATGATTATAATCTTACCGCGCAACTGGCTACAGATGGCCTGATAAACGAGGGTGAGGCACCGTGGTTCCGCCTTCTGCAGGATGGCGTCGAGGTACCGCGCGAAACCAGGGACCGTCTGACCGACCAGAAACCCTCGACAGCACTGCCGCAGAAGAAAGGCGGCTCGGTATTCCAGTTGGAATTCCATGGTTACGAGATAATCGCAGACAAGCTGGAAATCGCAGGTAAAAACGAACAAGACAGGCCCTTCAAGGGATTCTCAGCCGAGATTTCATCCGACGGAGAGAATTGGATTTCGCTGGGAAGTACCGAAAGCTACAGCCTGGACCTGCCGGAAGGAGCACCCATTTCATACTGCAGGGTGTGCCCTATTATCGAGAAGAACTCCACGGCTCCTCTGCGGACAGTTCGTTTCCTGAAAGACGGGCAAGAAATAGACGTCCTTTCGAACGGGCATTTCCATAGCGCATGGAAGAGCGCCGGTGCCGAGAACGAATGGATATGCGTAGACCTCGGAGCCGTATCCTCACTTGACAATATAGTCTTCAGCTGGAAAAACGCCCCCGTATCCGGGCACATAGAAACATCTAAAGACGCCCGTAAATGGAATAAAGCGACGACATTCACGAAGGAGGACGCCTCTCAGATAAAACTGAACGGCAGACGCGCCCGCTTTGTCCGCGCCGTTCTGGACAGGACTGCGGACGGGCTGCCCTTCGAACTGGACGAACTGGAGGTATACGGGCGCGGGGGTATTGTCCTAAAAGCACAGGCTGCTCCTAAAAGGGAGGGAGACAGGCAATACCTTAGCCGCGGAGCATGGAAACTCATGCGCGACGGCGGGCTTCCGGACGGAGAAGCACTTTCATCAGAGGGCTACGACGACGGCTCATGGATGTGCGCTACCGTGCCCGGGACAGTCCTGACAAGCTTCATCAACGCAGGGGCGGTCCCGGACCCGAAGTTCGCTGACAATCAGCTGCACATCTCCGATTCATACTTCAGGTCCGCATTCTGGTACAGAGATGTCTTCAAGGCCTCCCCGGACGGTGAAAGGCAATATCTGCATTTCGATGGGATTAACTGGAAGGCCGAAGTTTTCCTAAACGGAGAGCGGCTCGGAAGCGTGGACGGAGCGTTCAGGGAAGAGGAATTCGACGTGACC
>JAFSTI010000164.1 GCA_017450585.1 Bacteroidales bacterium | reverse complement strand
ATGTTTTCATTCAGGACCACTGCACTGGAAGACCAGCTGGATAAGGCGTTAATGAGCGGCCGTGTGGGCGTATTCTCCACACAGAATAGCTGGGACCCGCTGAAACGGGAATATACTTCCGATATCTTCCGGCGCAGAGGTAATCTGGCCATATCCTTCCAGCCCCGCTATACTGAACTTTCTCCGGAGACTAACCATATCGAGTTTGATCCGGATGACCTGAAGGACCTTTCTGCCATCGTGGTGGAGATACAGGATGTCGGTGTGCGTTATTTCAATTATACGAAAGATGTCCTGCGCCTGATGACAGCCCTTCACGCGATTGGGGAGGATGCTCCGGCTATGTATGTGGTTGATCACCTGAACCCCGCCGGCCGCATTGTGGAAGGCACTATGCCTTCCGGAGAGACCGACCAGTGGATGCCCCGCGTCGCGCATCGGCACGGGCTCACGCTGGGGGAATTGACACACCTTTATTACAATGAACTGGGTGCGCGCTTTGCCCTGCACGTCATCTCCGCCCGCGCATTGGCCGCATCCCGGGTGCTGATGCCCTGGACTATTGCCCCGTCTTCTGATATTGCCGGAATGTTTACCTGCTTCATGTACAGCGGCGGTGGGTTGTGGAATCATACGACTGTTACGCCCGGAATCGGCACTCCGCGCCCGTACGAGTATATCGGCGCCCCGTTCCTGAAGCCGTCCACGGATGTGGCATTGCCCTCACCCGAAGGCGTGCTCATGCGCCCCTGCTCCTTCATTCCGACGGTCGGGCGTTATGAGGGGGAACAGTGCTTCGGGTACCAGATACTGCTCGTCCCCGGGGTGCAGTATCATTCTCTCCTGCATACCCTGCAGCTGATGCGTTATTTCAGTGAGAGATATTCAGGATTTGAGTTCCTGACAGATTTTGAGTATAAACTGGCCGATCCATTTATCATGACATATCTGAGAGGGGAGATGTCCTTTCAGGATCTCAGGGAATATGTGAAAACAGAGGAGCAGAAGTGGATCCGCAAAGCGAAACGCTATGTCCTGTATGATGATTCCCCCGTCAGAATCAAGTAATTTTTATGAAAAGAGTCGTTTCCTTACTTTTAAGTGTTTTATTCCCAGTCCTTCTGTCATTTGCGGGCCCTCGCCGCTCGCTCGAATCCGATGCCCTGAACTGGCGCCTTGCCCCTGCTACTGAATCTGATTCAGCCGTAGCGATTTCCTCCAGCGGTTTCGATGATTCCGACTGGATCCCGGCGGTCGTTCCCGGAACGGTGTTTACTTCCTATGTCGAAGCAGGACTGGAAAAAAGCCCTGAATACGGTGACAATGTATATAAGGTAGAC
This sequence comes from Bacteroidales bacterium, assembly GCA_017450585.1. GTDB lineage: Bacteria > Bacteroidota > Bacteroidia > Bacteroidales > UBA932 > Cryptobacteroides. The sequence continues at coordinate 19,434 of JAFSTI010000164.1, read as the reverse complement.
GAGACCTTTTATAATCGTCCCTTCTGGTATCGTGCGCATTTGAGTATCACAGCTCGTGCGTCTTCCGGATCACGCGTGCTTTTGCACTTCATGAATATTAACCGTTATGCCGATTTCTGGTTCAACGGACATAAGATTTCAGGCACTGAGAGCAGTATCAGGGATGTCAGCGGCCATATGCTGCGTTCCGTTTTTGACGTTACACCCTATTTGAAGGCGGGAGACAATATCATTGCCGTAAAGATTTATGATCCGGATCAGAAGAAAACCCGCACAGCCAAGGATCCTTATGGCGTGGCGTGCAGCCCGAGCTATCTGGCAGGTGCCGGCTGGGATTGGATCCCGTATATTCCGGGCCGTCTCTCCGGTATTACCGGGCATGCATACATGGAGTATTGTGGCGAGGTCACTATGGAGGACCCATGGATCCGTTCTGAGCTCTCTGATGATTACAGTACAGCCAGGCTGTATCTCCGGACTAAGCTAGTCAATGCATCCTCATCGGCTCAGACGGTAAAACTTAACGGATCGGTCTCTCTTCGCGGAGACAAGCGAGCGGTGGCTCGTTTTTCTACTGAAATCCGGCTGGCGGGAGGAGAGAGCAGGGAAATAACAATCGGCCCGGAATCGAACCGTGCGCTGTTGCTCAAGAACCCACAGCTATGGTGGCCTAACGGGTATGGTGAGCAGTCCCTGTATACCTGCAGTCTGGATTGTTCCTGTGGCGGAAATGTTTCTCAGAGTGAGACGATTAACTTTGGTATTCGCAAATACGAGTATGACTTCGTGAAGAATGTTAAGGACACGACAGTACTTAACTTCAGGGTCAATGGCAAGAAAGTATTCATCAAGGGTGGCAACTGGGGCATGAGCGATTTCCTGCTCCGTTCCCACGGGGATGATTACCGGCTCAGGATCATTCTCCACAGGGATATGAATTATAATATGATCCGTCTGTGGACAGGCTGTGTCACCGATGATGAGTTTTATGATTACTGCGACCGCTACGGTATCATGGTCTGGGATGACTTCTGGCTATATGTGGCATATAATGATGTCGCGGAGCCGGAGTCGTTTATCGAGAATGCCCGGGATAAGGTCCGCCGTCTGCGTAATCATCCCTGTATCGCTCTTTGGTGTGGGGCCAATGAATGCAGTCCAGCGCCTGCGCTCGATAAGGCCCTGCGTGAAATTGTTGCCAAAGAAGACCACGGTGACAGGCTTTATAAGTCTTGCTCCAACCAGAATGCCCTCTCCGGCAGCGGCTGGTGGAAGAATATGACGCCCCGCCATCATTTCTCCACATCTGCAAGTAATCTCGCGTTCAATAAGCCTCCTTACGCCTACGGGGTCAATTTCGGATATGGAATGCGTTCCGAGATCGGTACCGCGACCTTCCCTTCATACGAGAGCGTCTGCGAGTTCATCCCTGAGGATCAGCGCTGGCCGCTTCCTGATGATGAGGCCCTCAAGAATGACAACGACAATGTGTGGAACTGCCATTTCTTCGGCCGTTCCGCGTCTAACGCAGCTCCCGGGGATTACCTGCGCGGGGTGAACGACGAGTTCGGAGAGTCTTCTTCCCTCGAAGAGTTCTGCACCAAGGCGCAGCTTCTTAACCTGGAGGTCATGCAGGGAATGTACGAGGCCTGGAATGACAAGATGTGGGACGATGCCGCCGGAATACTGGTATGGATGAGTCACCCGGCCTATCCGGCTTTTGTCTGGCAGACCTATGATTATTACATGGATATGACGGGCGCGTACTGGGGTGCGAAGAAGGCCTGCGAGCATCAGCACGTGCAGTGGAACTGCCTGAGCGGCAGCGTCAAGATTGTCAATAATACTCTCGAGCACCTCCGGTCCGTTAAGGTCAATGCACGGGTGTACGATATCAACGGGACCGAGCTCTCGAGCACTGACGGCGTGCTGGCAGATGTACAGCCGTCCTCCGTCGCCGAAGCGTTTGTATTGCCCCTGAGCGGTGAAGGCATGCGCTTCATCCGGCTGGAGAAGCACGCGCAGAACGGTCTGTTGATTTCGGACAATTTTTACTGGTACAACCCTTCGTCCCCGTATGACTACCGTGCCCTCGCCGGCATTCCGAAGGCGGAATTGACCGTAATGCGCATGCCGGCCCTTGGCGGGGGAGAGGATGTGATGATCACAAACAGCAGTCCGACCCCGGCGGTAGGTATCAGGCTCCGCTATACTGATGCTTCCGGCAATAGGGTATTGCCCATCCTGTACACCGAGAATTATCTGAGCCTTATGCCGGGGGAGACCAGAAGGGTCCGTGTTCTGGCACGCGGGTCTCTTTCCGGCTGTGATCTTAGGGTGAAGCAATATCTGTACGGGGAGCAGGTTGTCAAATAAAGTTTGTACCTTTGCAGCCGAGGCGGGACTTTCTGCCGCGGCCTCTAAGGCTGAGGAAAGTCCGGGCAGGACAGGGCACCCCGCTGCGGAAAGCGCAGAAGGGAGTAATCTTTTGGGTGCCGTAACAGAAAACTACCGCCGTCTCCGGTTTCGGCCGGAGCGGTAAGGGTGAAAACGCGAGGCAAGAGCTCACGACGTCCGTCGGTGACGGCGGGCGGGTACGGTCCCGGGGCCTGCAAGACCAAATATACTGGCAGATGAGGGCTGCCCGCCCGATGCCAGGGGGTAGGTTGCGTTAGATAAATGGCAGAACTCGACAGAACCCGGCTTACAGTCCCGCCTTTTTTTATTTATGGCTGATAATTACCTGGAAAAGAAATTTGAATCGCTTGGGCGTGCCCGTACGGTACACTCTTCGACGCCTTCGCTGGATACTCTTCTTCAGAAAGTGGGGAATCAGGCACCTCTGTCCGGCGATCAGGATGGTTTCTGCAGCTTAATCTGCTTTTCCAAACCCGGAGTCCCCGGATACCGTGTCCTCAATGCCCAGCTTGAAGCCATGATTCACTCCGCACGCCGCCTGGGCATCCCCTTCGAGGCTGTTTGCGATGAGACATCCTCATCCATCCATCTGAGCTGCCGCTCCTCGCTGGCACTCGGCCAAGTCATTCTCGCCATCCGGCTAAAGGCCTCCGCCCTCTTCCTCGACTCAGAACTCGTCTTCACCGGCGACTGATCCTAGCTTCTGCTCGCAGTGCTGGCACTTCTGCTTTTGGCGTGCTGACACTTCTGCTCGCGGCTTGCCCTGTTCGGACGGTTGGTTTTTCTGTGGCGCGTATTTGTCTATAAATCAGGTCGTTCATTTATATATGAGTAGCCGGTTTGAGGCAATCATATTTGTGGTAACAAACTGTTAATCAACATGTTGTCCGCCACGCCTCCAATCTTCTCTTTCGACTCTTGCCGATGTATTCGGGTTCGCCTGGGCCGATTTGGGCACGTGCATGCGAAAGGATTTTCCTGGGCCGGCTTTGTCCCACGCATGCGAGAGGGTTTTCCTGGGCCGGCAAGTCCCCACGCATGCGAGAGGGTTTTCCTGGACCGGCAAGGCCGCCGGGCCCTCCCCGTAGCCCGGCGGATGCGCAGCCGGACCGGAGGAAACCCGGGACGGTCGTGCTTTGTTCTGCCGGACCGGAGGAAACCCGGATGTAGGCTGATGCTCTAGCAGGGATACCGTCGCGAAATACCCGCCGGGCGTGCTAACCGGTCCCTCGAAGACGTATTTTGTACAGCAGAAGGGGCTCTCCTGTACCAAAGTGAGGGGCCTGGCGGTTGGAGGCGTGAAAAACGAGGTGAAGGGTCCCCACGATGGCGGTTTCCTCCCGTCCCGGGTGTGGAGGTGGGAGTGCGGTTTTCTCCCGGCACGGCGGTGCGGGGAGCAAGTCGGAGCGCTCTCCTCCCGCCGGTCGAGGAAAACCGCCGGAGTTGCAGAGCCAGGAACCGCACCCGGGCCGAGGAAAACCGCGCGACTTCGGCGCAAGACTGTAACACTTTGCGAAGATTCGGAGATGTTAAACCATGCAAAATAATGTCCAAACCGCCCAATAATGGCAATTATATCACGAAAAACGCCCGCCAATTGGCGGGCGTCGTGGTGCTGGCAGGAGTTGAACCGGCGACACATGGATTTTCAGTCCATTGCTCTACCACCTGAGCTACAGCACCGTTAGTCGGTTTCCCAAACGGGATTGCAAAGATAGATATTTTTCTTTAGCATACAAATTTTCGGAGGAAGATTTTTTTGAAGAAATATAGTTATATTTACAATCCGAAAACGGATACTGAAACTGTTAACAAACCAAAATATTATTACGATGAAAAAGTACATTGCAATGTTCCTTGCAGCCGCAACCGTTCTTTCCGGCTGCTCTTCTATGTCTAAGCTTGCTTCCGGTCTGCTTCTTGGTGCAGGTTCCGGTGCTGCTGCTGGTGCCGCTGTCGGTGCTGCCGCAGGTAAGGATGCTAAGAGCGCTGCCATCGGGGCCGCTATCGGTACCGCGGTCGGTGCTGCTGCCGGAGCTATCATCGGCAAGCAGATGGATAAGAAAGCCGCCGAACTTAAGGCTCTCGAGGATGCTAAGGTCGAGACCTTCGAGGACGCTAACGGACTGAAGGGCGTTAAGGTTACCTTCGCCAGCGGAATCCTCTTCAAGACCAACAGCTCCACTCTGAGTGCTGAGTCAAAAGAGGCCCTCACCCAGTTCGCTGCTGCTATGAAAGATCTCCCCGAGACCGACATTACTGTCTATGGACACACTGACAACACCGGCACCTACGAGGTAAACCAGAAGGTTTCCAACCAGAGGGCCCAGTCTGTTGCCAAGTTCCTTAAGAGCCACGGTATCGATGGCGAGCGTATCGCCACTGAGGGTAAGGCATATGATCTTCCCGTCGCATCTAACGACACCGAGGAAGGCCGCGCTCAGAACCGTCGCGTTGAGATATATGTCTCCGCTAACGAGAAGATGATCGAGGAAGCCATCGAGGAAGCAAAATAATTCCCGTGGCATCGGCACGTAAATATTTCAAGGCAATCCTCCCACTCCGCCTGGAGTGGGAGCCTTGTTATGTGGCCGTGTCGGAAAGTCTGCCTGACCCAAAAGTAGGAGACCGGGTGCTGGTCCCGCTTGCCGGCAGGAAGTATCATGCAGTGGTAAGTGAGACGGATGCCACCCCTGATATCGCCCCCTCCAGAATCCAGAATGCGATAGGTCCGGACGAGGGGCTCGAGAGTATATCCGAAGAGGAAATACGCTTCTGGCGCTTTCTGTCGGACTATTACATGGTGCCGGTAGGAGAGATATACAAGATTGCATATCCCGCCACACTTATTGACAGCGAAAAAAAGAAAGCCCGCTCGCGAGCCACGAAGGCCGAGGTTTCATACCGCACTCACCTGGATGAGGACCAAAAACGCATCATTCGTGAGGTGCTTGCCTTGCTAAGTGAGCGCACCGTGCTTCTGCAGGCGGAGCAGCGGGTTCAGATTTATATTGAACTGATCAAAAGGACATCAGGAAGTGTTCTTCTGCTGTGTCCGGAGATTGACGTTCAGACAGAGGGCAGGCTTCGTTCCGCTTTCGGAGATGAGTTCGCTTCATTCGGTCCGGATATTACGGCCGCTGCGCGCCGGGATTTGGCCCGGGATCTTAGGCAGGGGAGACGCAGGGTAATCTACGGGACACGCGGGGCTCTCTTCCTTCCCTTCTCCAATCTTTCAGAAGTAATTGTGGATGAGGAACAGGATCCCCGGCACAAACAGGAGAACCGCGAACCGCGAATGCATACGCGCGATGCCGCTGCGATATTGGCTTCAATCTACAATGCCGCATTGCTGCTTGGCTCGGGGGTTCCTTCGCTTGACAGCCTGTACAACGCCCGTTTCGGCCGTTATGCCCTTGTCTCGGCACAGGAGATCGGCACCTTCCCGCTCTGCCGTTTCGAAGTCATCGACACCAAAGCCGAGCTTCGAAAGAATGGTATGCGTGGCAATTACTCACGCATCCTGCTGGCCCGTGTTATTGAAAGCCTGCGGGCGGGTGGAAAAATCATGATTCTTGTGCCTTGGAACGACACTTCTGAACTGGAGATCGAACTCCGGGAACTGCTGGCTGAAGCCGGCATCAAGCGCCCGGCCGTTAAATTCAAAAATGTCTGGAAGGCAGCAAATGATGATTTTCGGGCCTTTGCTGTCGTGGCAATAATCCATGCCGAGTATCTGGTCCGTGAAAATGACTTCCGCGGCGATGAAAAGGCAGCACGTCTTCTCCGAGGCATTGCCTCCCATTGCCTGACTGACGGGGTAAAGAGCGGAGCGTTGCTGATCCAGTGTACCTTCACGCAAGGTGCGTTTTTCCGAAATTCAGAGGAGTTGCTTGCCGAGCGGAAGGCCTTCGGGCTGCCTCCATTCAGCCGTATCGTTGACATCCGTTTCTCGGATAAGAACCCCGATCGCCTCGCAGCGCGTCGTGAAGAGCTCACCAGGCGCCTTCGCAGCAATCTTCCCCGTCAGGGTTCACCCACTCGTTCGCGAATCAATCTCATGGTGCAAGATGACAGGATCCGGGTCATCCTTCCGAAGGATCAAAACCTGTCTGCCAATAAATCCGCTCTCCGCCTGACAGTAACAAATTTCTGTAACGAGCGAAAATACTCTGCTCACATCTGCCTGGATGTAGATCCGGCATAAAAAAACCGCAGTCCTATCGGGCCGCGGTTTTATCTCTACTGTGACAGAATGATTATTTCTGCCTTGACTTGTATCTCTGATAGAATTTATCAACACGTCCGGCGGTATCGACAATCTTAACCTTGCCGGTGTAGTACGGGTGGGAAGTGTTGGAGATTTCCACCTTGACTACAGGGTATTCGGTGCCTTCAACCTCGAGGTTCTCCTTCGCGGTGGCGCAGGAGCGGGTAACGAATACTTCTTCGTTTGACATATCCTTGAAAGCTACAAGTCGGTAGTTTTCGGGATGGATTCCTTTCTTCATTTCCTATAGGTTTTTAGAATCGGGCGCAAATTTAACACAATTATTCGGGAATACAAACCTTTTGCATCTTTTTCTTCGAGTGCGCATTTTTCGCCGGTATGTCGTGTGTAGCATGTTTTTTGCAGTATTAAATGGCGATTTTTTAGACTTGATTATGGAAAAAAGAAACATTAAGATCAATCGCGAAGCCCAGCAATCAGTAAGGATTCAGACATCCGTCTTCAACGCGCTGGAAAAGAAAATATTAGTAAGCATAGCAAAACATCTTCCCAAATGGGTTAAATCCGACGCACTGACAGCGTTAGGTGTTTTCGGCTCCATGGTAGTAGCCCTTGGCTTCATTCTTACAAACTATGATATTCACTGGTTATGGCTCTCATCGCTCGGACTTGTAATAAATTGGTTCGGCGACTCTCTCGACGGGACTATTGCCCGCGTCCGTGGCACTCAGCGACGCATCTACGGATTCTTCCTGGATCATAATATCGATGGTATCACCATTTCCATTATGGCTATCGGAGCCGGCCTGTCGCCTTATGTCCACCTCCCTCTGGCGATGGGTGTGCTCGTCGTTTATCTTCTTCTCTCAATCTACGTGTATATCAGTGCACACCTGAAAGGGGAGTTCAAACTCACATATGCGAAACTTGGCCCGACCGAGTTCCGTATCTTGATTATCATAATGAACACCATTTTCATGTATGTCCCGTTCATCCGAGATTATACGCATAAGATTGTTCTCGGCGGCAGGGCAATGACCTTCACCCTGTTTGACTATGGTATTGCATTTATTCTGGTCATCCTTCTAGTCATCTATATCGTTACCCTGATCCAGGATATCCGCTCATACGCGATTATGGACCCTCTCCCTGATCCGAAAGCAGAGCAAAAAACAGAGTAGAAAGCCAACGACCCTTACGCGTGTCACTCACGTTTGAAAAATGGTTTAGGAAGATAACGGCATTCGTTGCTTCCAATTTCCTGGGTACCGTGGTAGATACCGTGGTGCTCTGGTTGTGTTCGCACTTCCTGTTCAAAAGTTACGTGGGGCAATACATCGTATCCCCGGTCATCTCCTTCGAGTGCTCGGTATTCGTCAACTTCCTGAACTGCTACTTTTTCATCTGGAAAACACGTATCTCCAAGCGGACCAAAGGCTCCTTCTTCCGTCATTTTCTGGGATACAACCTTTCATGCGTCGGAGTATTTATCATAAAGATGGGGCTTCTGCTGCTCATAGAACGCATCCTCGGTTGGAATGTAGTCTTCTGTAACCTGCTTGCACTTTGCTTCACGGGATTTGTTAACTTTGCAATGGGCGAGTTTGTTATATTCCGCCGTAAAAAGAACCGCGATGCCGCTACTGACTAAAGCAGATCTTCCGCACGTTCCCTTTGCCGACACCATCTTGAAGATATTCAGTGTCGACAAAGTCAACCGCCTTTACGACTCTGCAGCGGATAAAAAAGGGGCGGACTTTGCGCAGAAATTCCTTAAGAACGCCGGCATCAATTACACCATAGAAAACGAAGAAATCCTCGACCGCCTCCCGGACGGTCCGTTCGTAACCGTCAGCAACCATCCTTTCGGCAGCGTCGATGGCCTGATGCTATTGGATATTTTCGGCCACCGCTATCCTGAGTTCAAAATAATGGTGAACCGCTTTCTGATGCGTATCCGTGCGGCTGAGGACAGTTTCATCCCAGTGACTCCCGAAGGCCGTGATCATCCTGATCCGAAAGAAAACATCCCCGGAATCAAAGAGGTGATACGTAATATACGCGAAGGGAATCCGGTCGGTTTTTTCCCGTCAGGTGCCGTGTCCGATAGCAAGGGAATCGGACGCCATACTGTCATCCAGGACCGCCCGTGGCAGGAATCCGTAATAAGACTAATAAAGAAACTCGATGTCCCAGTAGTCCCGGTGCAGTTTCTTGATCATAACTCTCGATGGTTCTATTTCCTGGGACATATCGGCTGGGGTCTTCGCATCTCTCGCCTTCCGCACGAAATCATTAATAAACGCGGCAAGACGCTCAGAGTCAGACTCTGGGAACCCACCGGTGCTGATCAGCTCTGTGAAATCGAAAAGGCCTTCGTCTCTAGGCTTTAAGCGCCGGAATGCAGGTCTCCATCTTGATTCCGCGCGAACCCTTGATCAGCACGACAGAATCCCTGATAGGATTTGCGGATAGTTCGGCGGCAAGTTCTTCGGAACTACTGAACCAGGGCAATGAAACCCCGCATGAGTCTAGTGCTTTCCGGAACTCCTCACCGACCAGTATTGCGCGGAAAGGGGCATCTGCAAGCCTGCGGACCAGCGCACTGTGCTCAGAAAGCGAGTCTTCACCCAGCTCCCGCATGTCGCCGAGCAGCGCCACCCGGAACGGCGCTTCCATTAATGAAAAATTATCCAGCGCAGCCTTCATGGAAGAAGGATTGGCGTTGTAAGCATCCACGATCAGGGTGTTCGAGCCGCTGCGGACCATCATCGACCGGTTATTGGAAGGAGTATATGAGGCAATAGCTTCCGCCGCCTGTGCGATCCCTATTCCGAAATACTTGCCGACGGCGATGGCGGCCAGGACGTTGGTTATATTGTATGAACCCACCAGCTTCGTGCGGATAATCCGACGTCCGAGACGGAAACGCAGGAATGGTTCAGCCGCAGTCGGAGGAAGCAACTTCGCGCCTTGATACTCAGGACCATAGGGGATGATGCTCAGACCTTCGTGCTGCGCGGCCATAGCCTTCAGCACCGGGTCGTCCGTATTGACAAAGACCGCCTTCCCGCCGGGAACCGGATCTCCGTTCACAAGTCTTCCGGAGACCGAATCGTACAGCTGTCCTTTCGCGCGCTGTACGCCCTCATAACTGCCGAATCCCAGCAGGTGCGCGCGTCCGACATTGGTAATCAGACCGTAATCCGGCTCAACCACCGCGCAGAGATGGGCAATGTCATCGGGGTGATTGGCCCCCATTTCCACCACTGCGATCTGTGTACCGCGCGGAATGCGAAGCAGGGTAAGCGGCACGCCAATGTCATTGTTCAGATTGCCCTCAGTCGCACTGACGCTTAAGCCTGAGGCCAGTACGGTGCGTATCAGTTCTTTGGTCGTCGTTTTCCCGTTCGTGCCGGTAAGGCCCAGGACAATGGTTCCGTCTTCCCGCGCGAGCAGCCGGCGATGGTAGCGGGCCAGTTCCTGCAGGGTGCGGAAGGCATCCGGGACGTGCAGCAGGCGCTCGTCGGAAGCGTCGCATCCGTCCACGACCGCATAGCGCGCACCGGCCGCCAGGGCCTGGAGCGCAAACTTATTGCCATCAAAATTCTCGCCCTTCAGGGCCAGGAACATCTCGCCGCCGCTGATCGTGCGGGTGTCGGTGGTAAGGCGCCCGCCGCATTCTGCCTGAAGGCGCGCGTAAATCTCTTCCGTACTCATTTCAGTCCCGTGCTGCCGAATCCGCCCGCACCGCGTTCCGTTTCGTCAAGACTTTCCACCTGCACCAGTTCCGCCTTCGCGTGTGCGGCAAAGACCATCTGGGCAATACGCTCGCCCGGCTCGACTGTGAACGGCTCGGACGAAAGGTTCACCAGGATTACCCGCACCTCGCCCCGGTAATCGGCATCCACCGTGCCGGGGGTGTTCAGGACCGTAATCCCTTTCTTCGCGGCCAGCCCGCTGCGGGGGCGGACCTGTCCCTCGTAGCCGGCCGGGATGGCCATGTACAGCCCAGTCGGGACCATGGCACGCTCAAGCGGCTTCAGGACAATAGCTTCTTCGAGGTTTGCACGCAGATCCACACCCGCAGAAATGGGAGTGGCATAGGACGGAAGGTCCCAGTGGGATTTGTTGACAATCTTGACGGTCATTATTCAAAACTATTTGGGCGCCAGCCTGTAAAGGACCAGGGCAATTATAGTAAACAGTACGTTCGGCAGCCAGATGGCCACGGTGACCGGTAATGCCCCCGTGAATACAAACATCTGACTGAATTTCATGAACAATATGTAACTGAAACTCAAGGCAATACCCAGAGCGATGTTCCATCCGATGCCGCCACGTCTTTTTTTCGTGGACAGAGCGACTCCCATTATGGTCAATATGAACGCGGAGAAGGGCAGTGAGTAGCGGTTCTGCTTTTCAATCAGGGCATATACGACATTCGCGTCCCCTCGCATGCGCTGAGTAGCGATCATGTCGTTCAATTCTTTTCGGTCCAAGGTCTCCACCGTGCTGGAACTGTGATAAAAGTCGGAGACGGTCAGGTTTATCACCGTGTCCTTACGTGCACCGCTCTGTATCCGGTCCTGAAGTGCGTCGGTGTAGTCCCGGATGAAGTACTTGTTAAGTCGCCATGCACCGGAAGTGCTATCCCATACCGCGCTCTCCGCCGTGATCTTGCTGACGAGTTCATTGTCCCTGATCTCCTCGAGGGTAAACTTGTAGGCGGTATTGTTCCAGGTACTGAACGACTCGACATATACGAACTGGCCGGGAGCTATCTGATAGTGGACGTCCCGCACGGATTTCTTCTTCTTTTCCTTAATATACTGCTGCTCGAAGTGGACTTTAGCCTTGTTTGACTTGGGGATGACATACAGGTTCAGTCCCAGGGACAGAAGTGCGAGAAGGGTGGCACCGGCTATGTAGGGTGCCATCATGCGGTGGTAACTCACGCCTCCGGAAAGTATGGCGATGATTTCGGAATTTGCCGTCAGGCGTGATGTGAAGAAGATTACGGACAGGAATACGAACAGGGGGCTGAACATATTCATGAAGTAAGGGACGAAGTTCAGGTAGTAATCGAAGATGATTTCATTTACCGGAGCCTGGTTCGTCACGAAATCGTCTATCTTCTCGCTGATATCGAAAATAATCACGATGCCGATGATAAGCACGATGGCCCCGAAGAAGGTCCCCATGAACTTCTTGAAAATGTAAAGGTCAAGTTTCTTCGGTCTGAGTGATATCATTTCATCCGTGAGCTAATCGTACGTATTACCGTATCCTTCCAGGTGGCGAAATCTCCCTCCGTGATATGCTTTCTGGCGGTACGGACCAGGTCCAGATAGAATGCGAGATTATGCTCGGTCGCTATCATTGCGGCGGTCATTTCGCCGGCTTTGAACAGGTGATGGAGATACGCCTTGGTATAGGTCTTATCCACAAATGAGGTGCCAGTCTCGTCTATGGGAGAGAAATCTTGCTCCCATCGGGCGTTACGCATGTTCATCATGCCCCTCCAGGTGAAGAGCATGCCGTTGCGTGCATTCCGGGTAGGCATTACGCAGTCGAACATATCCACGCCCCGTGCTATGCCTTCAAGTATGTTAGCAGGGGTTCCGACTCCCATAAGGTAGCGCGGCCGGTCGGAAGGCAGCATCGGGCACACCAGCTCCAACATCTCATACATCTTCTCAGTAGGTTCTCCGACGGCGAGGCCTCCTATGGCGTATCCGTCCGCACCGAGCGCGCATGCGTGTTCGACGGCCCTGGTGCGGAGATCCGGGTAGACGCAGCCCTGGATGATGGGGAAGTAAGTCTGCGAATAGCCGTAAAGAGGCTCGGTCTCGTGGAACCGTCTGTCAAAGCGCTCCAGCCAGCCCTGGGTGAGCTTTAGAGATTTCTCAGCATAGGCATGATCGGCGTCTCCTGGACAGCATTCGTCGAGCGCCATCATTATATCGGATCCAATAATCCTCTGTGTGTCTACATTATTCTCCGGAGTGAAAGTGTGACGTGATCCGTCGATATGTGACTGGAAAGTACACCCTTGGGCGGTGATCTTTCGAATCTGTGTCAATGAAAAGACCTGAAAGCCTCCGCTGTCGGTCAGGATGGGTCTGTCCCAGTGCTCGAAGCGGTGAAGTCCGCCGGCCGCCCTCAGGATCTCCAGGCCGGGGCGCAGATACAGGTGATAGGTGTTTCCCAGAATGATCTGTGCCCTGATGTCCTCAACTAAGTCTCTGTGATATACGCCCTTGACCGTACCGACCGTGCCCACGGGCATAAAGATCGGAGTCTCGATCTGTCCGTGGTCTGTGGTGATTATGCCGGAGCGGGCTGCGCTGCCGGGGTCTGTATCTAAAAGGCGGAACTGCACGTTTCGTTCAATTTCTTGTCTCCAAATATAGCTATTTTGCAGGAATTTCTTTAGCTTTGGGGATAGAAAAACCATAACCTTATGTTAGAGTCCAAATACCTCATTATGCTCGGTGCCGCCGCAGTGGGTGCGGCTCCCGCAGCAGCTGCCGCCTCCGGCAAGACTTCTGGTTCCAGGCCGAACATAATTCTGATTATGGCTGACGATATGGGCTACTCCGATATCGGATGCTATGGCAGTGAAATCCCGACCCCTAACATTGACCGGCTGGCGGATCAGGGTGTACGCTACCGTCAGTTCTATAACACCGCCCGATCCTGCCCTACACGTGCAAGTCTGCTTACAGGTCTATATCCCCATCAGGCAGGTATAGGCCAGATGTCTGAGGATCCCGGAACTGAAAATAAGATTGTGGACGAAGGCGTAGCGTCGGATGGATATCTCCGTTATCTGAACCGCCACTGCGTTACCATAGCGGAGGTGCTGCATGAGGCCGGATACCATACCTTTATGACCGGTAAATGGCATGTCGGCATGCATTCTCAGGACAAATGGCCGCTGCAGAGAGGATTCGATCATTTCTATGGAATCCTGGCCGGAGCCACGAGCTATCTGGCTCCTCACGGAGGACGCGGACTGTGGCTGGACAATGAGAAACAGCCAGTTCCCGAGGCGCCTTATTATACTACGGACGCATTTACCGACTATGCCCTGAAGTTCATCGACGAGCGTCCAAAAGACGACGAACCTTTCTTCCTGTATCTGGCATACAACTGTGCACACTGGCCCCTGCATGCTAAGGAAGAGGATATTGAGATCATGAAGGGCCGTTACGACAAGGGTTGGCAGGAAACCCAGGCTGCGAGGCGTCAGAGAATGATCGACATGGGCCTTATCAAAGACTCCTGGGGCACTGCCGAGTGGGAGAACAGGAGCTGGGACCAGCTGACTGATAAAGAGCGTGCAAATTCCAGTCTGCGCATGTCTGTTTATGCGGCTCAGATTTACTGCATGGATTACAATATCGGCCGACTGCTTGACTACTTGGACAGCAAAGGCCTTAGGGAAGACACCATGATCTTCTTCCTGATTGACAATGGCGCCTGCGCCGAGCCGTATAGCGAGACCGGCTTTGGTACCATTAACGATATCAATGATCCTCACAGCACCGTGGCCCCTTCTTATGGCAAGCCCTGGTCCCAGGTGAGTAACACTCCTTTCCGTAAGTACAAGGTGCGCGCATATGAGGGCGGTATCTCCACTCCTCTGATCATCTCCTGGCCTTCGAAGTATGCGAAGTACGACGGACAGTGGCGTGACAATATCGGCTTCCTGCCCGATATCATGGCGACCTGCGTGGATGTGGCAGGTGCGACCTACCCCGAGACCTATCACGGCGGCCGTGAGATATATCCGCTTGAAGGAGCTTCGCTCTGCCCGACCGTGACGTCGAAGAATAAGGTCATACATGACTATATATATGGTGAGCATTTCAATAACCGCTACGTGCGTCACGGCAAGTGGAAGGCGGTCTTCGATCAGGACGGCAAGCGCTGGGAGCTCTATGACATCGAAAATGACCGTACGGAGCGTCATGACCTGTCCGCCAAAGAGCCGAAGGTTCTTGAGTCTCTCGTTAAGAAATGGGATGAGTGGGCCGCATCTCACCATGTCTATCCGAAACCGTAATCAGATATGAATTCGAAAAATACTCTTAGACTTAAACTTATAGTCCTTAATTTTATCGAGTTTGCCGTCTGGGGAGCTTACCTGACCTCCCTGGGACGCTATCTCGGCAGCATCGGCATGGGATCCAATATCAAGTGGTTCTTCGCCATGCAGGGAATTGTCTCAATCTTCATGCCCACCTTGATGGGCATCGTGGCAGACAGAAAGATCGAAGCGCAAAAAGTGCTGGCCTTGTGCCATGCGATCGCCGGCGTCTTTATGGCCGGAGCGGGGGTGTATTGCCTAACATCCGGATCGTCGGTACAGTTCGCTCCGCTGTTTACGCTTTACAGCATTAGTCTGGCGTTCTTCATGCCGACCATCGCGCTGGTGAACTCAGTGGCTTACAACGCCCTTACGAAAGAGGGGATGGATCCTGTCAAGGATTATCCCCCTATCCGGGTGTTCGGAACGATAGGCTTTATCTGCAGCATGCTGCTCACTAATTTCCTGACGATCGGTGGTGTCCGTATGCAGGAGACCTGCTTCCAGCTGATTTCCAGCGGTACGCTGTCCATCGTGATGTTTGTCTATTCACTGACAATGCCGCGCTGCGCCGTGAATAAGGGAGGAAAGGCTCAGAGTCTCGTGGATGCATTGGGCCTTAAGGCGTTCTCCCTTTTTAAGAACGGGCAGTTCGCAATCTTCTTCATATTCTCAATGCTGCTGGGAGCATCGCTTCAGATCACTAACGGTTACGCTAACGCCTTCCTGGCATCCTTCGGCTTCAATCCGGCCTTTGCCGATACTTTCGCCGTGAAGAATTCCAATGCCCTGATCGCCATTTCGCAGGCGTCGGAGACCCTGTGCATACTGCTGATCCCGTTCTGCATGCGCAAGTTTGGCATTAAGAATGTGATACTTATCGCTATGTTCGCATGGGTGGGAAGGTTCGCGTTCTTCGGACTTGGTAATCCTGCTATGCCCGGAGTGCTCCTCTTCGTGCTCAGCTGCATCGTATACGGCTTCGCGTTCGATTTCTTCAATATCTCCGGTTCGCTGTATGTAGAGCAGAATGCGGCACCTGACATACGTTCAAGTGCACAGGGGCTCTTCATGCTTATGACGAACGGACTTGGTGCGACATTCGGAACTCTGGCTGCAGGAGCTGTGATCGACGCATGTGATGTATTCCATAATCCGGCCGCCTGGCCTAAGGCATGGTATATATTTGCCGCTTACTCCCTGGTCATCGCGGTGGCCTTCATGATTGCCTTTAAAGACCCGGCTAAGAAGAGTCCTACAATCACTCCGACAGCAGCACCGGCAAGTACGTCACCCAGATAATGCTTGGCGACGAAAATGCGGCTTAATGATATCAGCGCCGCCCAGCAGTAAAGGACCGGTGCCCAGACTCTCTCAAGCCGACCTCCCAACTGCCCCCGGACGATACTGCTGCTGCATGAAGCCACGCTGAAACAAGTCGCCGCATGGGCTGAGAAAAATCCGTAGAGGCCTCCCTTTTGCAAGATGTGGAGGCCTCGCTCTATCATCCAGTGATCCTTGTTAGGGCGAAGGCGGCAGGCGGCGTCTTTCACCAGATTTGCGAGCTGGTCGCATGCCGCCACGGCCAGGACGATGGCCACAATAGCTGCAAGAGCCTTTTTCCATCCCAGTTTGCGGATCATGATATAGATCAGAAGCAGGTAGAAAGGAATCCAGACCGTTTTCGATGAGAAGAATAACCAGATGGCATCGGAAGCGGGGGAGTGGAAGTGATTGATCCAGAGCGTGGCGACCTTGTCCCAATGCTCCAGGGAGGAAAGCAGTCCGCTCATTTGTTCAGCGCTTTCCAGAGTTTGTCTTTAAGCTCTGCGAGACCTTCGCCGCTGGCCGAGGATATAAATACATGGGGTATTTTCTTCGGCAGAGTCTTGACAAGATCTTTTTCGATATCCTTATCGATCAGGTCGCACTTGGTAATGGCAAGTACGCGTTCCTTGACAAGTAGTTCCGGGTTGAACTCACGGAGCTCACCGAGCAGTGTCTCGTAAGCCTTCGCGATGTCTTCTTCCTCGACAGAAACCATGAACAGCAGGACGGAATTCCGTTCAATATGGCGGAGAAAGCGTATGCCGATGCCTTTCCCTTCGTGCGCGCCCTCGATGATGCCAGGTATATCCGCAATTACAAATGACTTGTCATCATAATAAGAGACAATGCCCAGAGACGGTTCCAGCGTCGTAAATGCGTAGGATGCGATTTTCGGTTTAGCTGCGGTGATAGTGGACACCAAAGTGGACTTTCCGGCATTAGGGAAACCTACCAGACCCACATCGGCCAGCAGTTTCAGCTCCAGGATGAACCAGCCCTCCTGGCCTTCTTCTCCGGGCTGCGCGTAGCGCGGCGTCTGATTCGTGGCAGATTTGAAGTTGTTGTTTCCAAGGCCTCCGCGGCCGCCTTTACATAGGATTTTCTCCTCTCCGGGCTCGGTCAGGTCAAAAATTACTTCGCCGGTCTCAGCGTCTTTTGCGACCGTCCCGAGGGGGACATCCAGAATAATGTCCGTTCCGTTTTTTCCGGTACGCAGGCCGCCTTCACCGTGACCTCCGTCCTCGGCTTTCACGTGCTTGCGATATTTGAGGTGTATAAGCGTCCAGAACTGTGGGTTGGCCCTGAGGATTATGTGACCGCCCCGTCCGCCGTCTCCGCCGTCGGGTCCGCCCTTAGGTACGTATTTCGCCCGGTACAGATGCGTGGAACCTGCGCCCCCGTGTCCGGATGCGCAGAAGATCTTTACATAATCGATGAAATTTGATTCAGCCATCGCTTTGCAAAGATACCGATAATTTTTATTTTTGTGAAGTTAAATATTAACCGTATCATGAAACGTATTATCCTTCTTGCCCTGGTGGCTATGGCTACGGCCCTTTCAGCAAGCGCACAGATCGCTCCTGCAAAGTACAAAGAGATTAAAGACGACTACAACTTCCGCATGTACACGAAGAGTACCGTCGATCCGTACAAACCCGGTCTGTCTGCCCTCGGTTCTTTCATCATCCCCGGTTTGGGACAGGCCCTCAACGGAGAAATCGTCCGCGGCCTCTGCTTCTTCGGTGGCAATGTGGCAATTAACCTGGCACTTCGCACTTCTGTTTCCAATTTGATGGAGGTCGCGATCGTCGATGAAAACAATGTCGTTACCGGCTTCACCGATGAAAAAGTCGCACGTACGAACGGAACCGTTATGTTCGGCGCTTTGGCCGCCAGCCTCGGCCTGGCTATCTGGTCCTGCATCGATGCCTCCCGTGTAGCGAAGGTGAAGAATATGTACTATCAGGACATGGCTGGCCGTACCTCGTCCATTGAAGCAGGCTTCGAGCCTTACTTCGCCCTTGACACTCACGCTCCCGGCACAGCCTGCCAGCCTGTCGGCGGCATGACCTTCCGCGTGGCGTTCTAGGCTCCTGCCATGAGAGAGTTCCTTCTGTCGGCAGTGCTGTTAGTGATGCTGCCTGTCGCTGCGTCTTCGCAGCAGCAGGCAGCACAGCTGCGGCCGGCCGGTCAGGAAGAGCCTCGGCTTGTCTACTCGGTTAGCGGATCCGTATGTGACGCGCGTACGGGACGTCCGCTCGAGTCGGTACACGTCTCCCTTCCGGATAGGAGTTATGCTACCGTGACTAATCCGGAAGGGGATTTTGTTATTAAATCTGATCATCCGATCCGTGTTATCCTGTGTTCACATCTGGGTTACCGTACCATCCGCGTCACACCCGACAGCAATGGCAGCGTCATGGTTCAGATGATTCCTGAGTCTACGCTTCTGGATGAATCGTTCGTCATCTCAGGAGAACCGAAAGGAATTGTAAAGGCGGCCATTTCGCGTATTCCGGATAATTACGCCGATACTACCGAAATGCTTGGCTGTTTCTACCGGGAGACCCTCAGCAAGCGTCAGCGTTATACTTACATATCCGAGGCAGTCGCACGTATCTATAAGACGTCTTATCTCGAGAATACTGCCAGGGACAGGGTAGCCCTGGATAAGAGCCGTGTCCTGGTGAGCCAGCGAAAGGGTGATACTCTCAGCGTAAAGATCCAGGGCGGCCCTACGCAGGCCATAGCGCTGGATGTAGTCAAGAATCCACGCATCCTTTTCGGCGAGGAAGAGCTTAACCAATACGAATTCGAGCTGGATACTCCTGCCTATATTAACGGACGCCTGCATTTCGTCATTACTATGACACCGGGGACCGTCATGAGCGAGGATGCTCTCTATTATGGAACTCTCTATATCGATACGGAAACATTGGCTTTCAGACGTATCGAGCTCAGTATGGATATGTACGACCAGATGAAAGCCACCCGGGCGATGCTGGTCAAGAAGCCCCTTGCCCTCAGATTTACACCAAAGGAACTCTCGCTGGTTGTGACCTATGGCGAGAAGGATGGCCGCAGCCGCATCCAGTATCTGCGCACCACGATGCGTTTCAACTGCGACTGGCGGAAAAAACTGCTCAGCACTTCTTATACTTCAGTCAATGAGTTAGTCGTGACTGACCTCCGTGAACGTGTCGCCCCGATCTCCAGAAATGAAATGTTTCGCACCAGCGACATCCTGGACGACAAGGCCGAAGAGTTCTCCGATCCCGCATTCTGGGAAGATTACAATATCATCCAACCATCCGAAAGCCTTGAAAATGCCATTGACCGGCTGCGCAAAAGATAAACT
>JAFSTI010000163.1 GCA_017450585.1 Bacteroidales bacterium | reverse complement strand
CTATGAGGTCAAGGGACGCGGAAAGACCGTGTGCGCGAACGTGGACTTTTATTCCGGTTTCGTGTATGACCTGATCGGTATTCCTAAGGAGATATATACGCCGCTCTTTGCTATGGCACGTATCGTGGGATGGTGTGCTCACCGCAATGAGGAGCTGAATTTCGACGGCCGGCGCATTATCCGCCCGGCTTATCGCTGCATCAACGACGAGTTTGAGTACGTTCCTATCGCCCGCCGCGGAGGCCGCGGCCTCCGCCGCTTCTAGAGTTTGTAGTAGGAGCGGAGGATCGCGGAGAACCAGGGCGCGGGAAGGATGCGCTTGAGAACGACAGACAGGCCTTGCACCAGAGTGGAAATCACGTAATGGTAGCGGGGCCTGCGTGTTTTTACTATGCGGGAGATCTTGCCGGCGAGATACTCAGGCTTGAGACCGGTGGTCTCATCCTTCTCGATGCTCGCCATCGATTCGGCGTAGGTCTTATAAACCTCCAGGGCCTCGCCCTCGCACTTCTTACGCTGGGCGGTAAAGGCGGTGGAGAAATCCCCAGGCTCGATTACGACCACATCGATGCCGAAAGCGCGGACCTCCATACGGAGAGCCTCGCAGTAGCCCTCTATGGCAAATTTGGATGCCGAGTACATTCCCTGGAAGGGAAGTCCCATCAGACCTCCGATCGAGCTGAAGCAGATAATCCTGCCGCTGCCCTGACGGCGCATCACGGGGACTACCTCGCGGATGTAGCGGACCATTCCCATGAAATTCACGTCCATCTGCCTCTGGCAGTCCTCGATCGAGCAGAACTCCAGCGGACCGCCTATGCCCATTCCGGCATTATTGATAAACACATCTATCCGGCCCTCCGCCTTTACGACTGCGGCCACGGCGGCCTGCACGTCCTCCTGCTTCTGGGAGTCGGCCTGGATATACTCCACGCCGGGGATGAACTCTTTGGCGTGGCGGTGGGTTCCGTAAACCTTGTGCCCGTCGGCTGCGAGGCGCTCTGCCATCGCTTTGCCGAAACCGGAGGTGATGCCGGTGATGAGGATTATCATATCACTTCGAGGTCTTTGAAAATCTTAGTGAGTTTCTCTACGGCTTCGTCTACGTGGCTGCGCTCGTGGGTGGCCATGAGGGCGAAGCGGATGAGTACGTCTTTCTCAGGCACCGCAGGGGCGATGACCGGGGTGATGAATACGCCGGCATTGTAGGCCAGGGTGACGATCTTCATGGCCTTGAGGGTGTCGCGGACCATGAGGGGAATGATAGGGGACTGGGTGGCGTTGATATCGAAACCATTGTCCCTGAAGCATTTCCATGCATAGCGGGTGACATCCCAAAGGTGCTCGCGACGCTGGGGCTCTTCGATCATGATGTCCAGGGCCTTGGAAGCGGCTGCGGCTGCGGCCGGGGTCATGGAGGCGCTGAAGATCAGGGAGCGGGAGTTGTGACGCAGGAAGTCTATGATGTCGCGGTCGCCGGCGATGAATCCGCCCAGAGAACCGAAACTCTTCGAGAAGGTACCCATGATCAGGTCCGTGCGGTCGGTGAGCCCGAAGTGGCTGGCCGTACCGGAACCGTTCTCGCCGAATACTCCCAGTCCATGGGCATCGTCGACCATAACGGTAGCATTGTACTTTTCTGCGAGTTCGCAGATGGTAGGCAGCGGACAGAGGTCACCGAGCATGGAATAGACTCCGTCCACTACGATGAGTTTCGGAGCTTCAGGCTCGCAGGCGCGGAGTTTCTTCTCGAGCACCGTCATGTCATTGTGCCTGAATTTATATACGGTGCTCCATGCGAGGCGGCTGCCGTCGATGATGCAGGCGTGATCGGTATCGTCCAGAAGAATGTATCCGCCCCTGAATCCCAGGCTGCTGACCACTCCCAGATTCACCTGGAAACCGGTGCTGTATGTGACGGCGTCTTCCTTGCCTACGAATTTGCATATCTTGGCCTCGAGTTCTTCATGGAGGTCCAGGGTTCCATTCAGGAAACGGCTTCCGGAGCAGCTGGTGCCGTATTTCTTTATCGCGGCAATGGCGGCTTCCTTAAGCCTGGGGTCATCGGAGAGCCCAAGGTATGAGTTGGAGCCGAACATGAGCACTTTCGTGCCGTCGGCCATCTGCACGATGGGGTCCTGACCGGAGGAAATGGGGCGGTAATAGGGATAGATGCCCATTTCTCTAACATCGCGCGCCGTAGTATATTTGGCGCAGATCTCATTGATGTAGCTTTTCATATATCGGTTTTATACACGTTTCAAAGTTCTGAGATAAACTCTCGTAAAAAAGTAAAGCCTTTCTGCCGTACGGCCGACCAGAAATCACTGTAGGTTTCGCTCTGCTCTGAGTCGGAGCCGTGGGTGTCGCTGATGGCCCGGATGCCGATGTAGGGTACTGAGTAATGATGGCAGGTCTGGGCGATGGCGCCGCTTTCCATGTCGGCGCTGATGGCCCCGGGGAGGACTTTAAGGATCCTCTCGTCTTCCTGTGCGCTGATATAGAACTGGTCACCGGAGGCCGCAAGTCCGAAGTGCACGGGCAGGCCGCTCCTGTGCGCGGCCGAGTGCGCGACTTTCAAAAGAGCGGCATCGGATTCGAAGAACAGGGGATACTCCTGAACCTGTCCGGGGAGATTGGGCTCTCCGCACCAGACGTCATGATATGCGGTCCGTT
This sequence comes from Bacteroidales bacterium, assembly GCA_017450585.1. Taxonomy (GTDB): domain Bacteria; phylum Bacteroidota; class Bacteroidia; order Bacteroidales; family UBA932; genus Cryptobacteroides. The sequence continues at coordinate 16,160 of JAFSTI010000163.1, read as the reverse complement.
CGGCGACGGCGGTGTCCATGAACTCTATGCCGCGTCCCAGGCTTCCGGCACATCCGGAGCCGATGATGCAGTCGGGTTTCTGGCCCAGTATAAGTTCGGTGGCGCTGCGCGCGGCGTTGGCTTTGCCGATTCCGGTGCGGACGAATATCAGTTCAGTTCCGGCCTTCTCCAGACCGGATTCCCTGATGATGTCCATCTCAGCGGGCATCGCTGCCAATACCGCAATTTTCATATTGAGCGCCAAAGATACAAAAAAAAATCCGCCGGCGTAACCGGCGGACGTAGAATTAAGTAGTTTACTACTTATACATGAAGCGCTTGATACTCATCTTCGGGGTCTTCTCGAAGGGTACGAGGACGACTTCCACCTTGGTGATCTGGCTGTAAGAAGGCAGGCGCTTGTTCGCGTTCACGCGGGCTTTTTCGGGGATGTCGGAGATGGTCTCCTCATCGAGTCCGGCCTTCTTGATACCGTCCTGATCGAGATAAACCAGGGCGACCAGTTTGCCGCTGCGGTCCACGACCACGCTCTCGGCTACATATTCCTGGGCGTTCACCACGGCCTCTACCTCTTCGGGATAGATGTTCTGGCCGTTGGCGGACAGGATCATGTTCTTGCTGCGGCCGCGGATGGTGATATTGCCATTGGCATCCATCGTTCCGAGGTCACCGGTGCGCAGGAATCCATCTTCGGTGAAGGCGCCGGCGCTGGCTTCGGGATTGTTGAAGTAACCGAGGCAGATGTTCTTTCCGCGGGCCTGGATTTCACCGGCTATATTGGCCGGATCCTCAGAATCGATACGCACTTCGGCGGAGTCGACCTTCTTACCGCAGGAACCCTTCACGTAGATGGGCGGCTCGGCGTATGCGAGCAGAGGGGCGGCTTCGGTCATGCCGTAACCCACGGTGTAGGGAAGACGCAGCTTGCGGAAGATCTTTTCGACATCCGGGTTGAGGGCTGCGCCGCCCATGATGAACTGCTGGACCTTGCCTCCGAAGGTGGCGATGAGCTTCTTGCGGATGACGCTGTAGAGAAGGATGTTCAGGCCGGGGATGGCGGTGAGCACCTTCATGAACCATTTGTCCAGCACGGGCTTGATGGAGGATTTGGCGATCTTTTCCATCACCAGGGGAACGGTGATGATAAGGTAAGGCTGCACCTGTCCGACGGCCTTCAGCAGGGTGGAGGCGGCGGGAGCCTTGCCCAGATAAGTTACATCCACACCCCAGCTCAGAGGGTAGATGAACTCGAATACCATACCGTAGATGTGGCCCATCGGGAGCATTGAGACGATGCTGTCTTCGATACCGGCGGGAATGTGGCGGATGGCGAAGTCCACGGATGCGGAAATGTTTTCATAGCTTAACATCACACCCTTAGGAGAACTGGTGGTGCCGGAAGTGTAGTTGATAACGGCCAGGTTCTTCATGTTATCGACCGGGAACTTCACATTCTCGCGGCTGTATCCCATCGGATAACGGGCGGCCATCTCCTCGCTGAGGGAGTTGAAGGCTGCGTCGATGGCGGGATCGGTGCTGTAGAGGATGGTGTAGTCGGCGTTGTTGATAACGGCCTTGATGTTCGGCACTTGCTCCGGCTTGATCTTCTCCCACATGGCTTTGTCTGTGAAGAGCAGCACGCTCTCGGAATGGGTGGTCAGGTTTGCCGCATTCTCCGGAAGGAAGTCTGCGAGCAGAGGCACCACGACTGCCTCGTATGTGTTGATGGCCAGGAAGGTGGTAGCCCAGCGTGCGCTGTTCGATGCGCAGATGGCGATTTTCTGTCCCTTCTGGATGCCGATCTTCTCGAAGAAGATATGGAATTTCTCGATATTGGTAGCCAGCTCGCCGTAGGTGAACTGCTCGCCGCCGAAATTTGCCAGGGCCTTGTGGTCCCAGTAAGTTTTGATAGTACGCTCAAGTGAGCTCAGATAAGGTTCCATAGACGTTTTAATTTTAAAAAGCGCCGCAAAGATATCCCGCCCGTGTGTAAGCGCCAAACAATGCGCGCACAATGTTGTGAAAGCGGCCGATAATTGGTGAAATCCGACCGGTGGTGGTGAAATCCGGCTATTATTCACAGAAAAATGGTATATTTGCCTTTCGGTATGACCAATGAATACCGTCGCTAAACGATGGCTGGAAAACTGCTGACCGCATTTCTGAAACTATTGTCCCTGATGCCGCTGGGAGTGCATTACTTCCTGTGCGGGGGGATATCCTGGCTTGCGAGGGCGGTATTCCGTTACCGTTACGACGTGGTGATGGCCAATATTGCCCGTTCTTTCCCTGATAAGAAATATAAGGAGATTAAGACGATCTGCCGGCAGTTTTACCGTCATCTCGGAGACCTGATCGCTGAGACCGTTTGGTTTCTGGGCAGCAGTGAGAAACGGGTCCGCTCCCAGCGCATCTGTTCCTATAAGAATCCGGAGGTCATAATAAAGGCATTCGAGTCTTCTGAGAACGGTGTGGTCCTTATGAATTCGCATATCGGAAACTGGGAGATCATGGGCGGTTACAAATCCTATAATTATACGCCCGAGGCTCTGCCTTTCGATGACCGGCATATGTGCGTGCTGTATAAGCGCCTGCACAGTAAGGCCTGGGATGCGGCTATGACCGCGGGAAGGCTGCACCTGATGACGGAACCTGATTATGACGGTTACATCGAGACCCGTAACTGGATGCGTTACGCCCTTTCGCACAAGGGAATGAGGAAGATTTACCATTGCCCCATGGACCAGTATCCGTACAGCATCGCGACGCCCCTGAGGGTGAATGATTTCATGCATCAGAAGACCGTTTCGATGGGCGGCGGCGCGGCTATTGCCCGCAAACTGCATATGCCCGTCGTGTATATGTGCTCGCACGTGGAGTCCCGCGGACATTATGTGCAGCATTTCGAACTTATCACCGAGGATGCCTCGACCATGAGCATCGAGGAGGTGATGAACCGTTATTACACCCTCCTGCAGAGGGATATCGAGGCCCAGCCCTGGAACTATCTCTGGTCGCACAGGCGCTGGAAGCCGATCGTACAGACAAATGAAAACAGCAATTGATATGAAAACCGTACGCATCATCGCCGCGGCCATGCTCTCCATGACCGCCCTGACCGGCGCTGCAGCGCAGGAGAAATTGAATTACAGCCTGCCCAGGACCACCCTCACTCTGGAGGTTAAGGCCGAGCAGGAGGTGTTTACCGCCGGCCCCTATGCCGCTTTTGCACAGAAATATCTGGGTATCAGCGTGCGTGAAGAGGATGGCGCAAGCTTCCGCATTACCGACGTTAAGCTGGAGTCTTTTACCGAGAGCGACCCGGACGTAAGTCTGGAGTACACGCTTCCTGCCAAGGGGATCGCCGACTGCCCGCAGCTGTTGCAATTGACCTCTATGGGACTTATCGCCACGACTGAGGATGGCTTCGCGCGTAAGGCGAACTGGCGCTTCCCGGCGCAGGAGACGGCTGATTTTACTGGTATGGGCCTGTCATCGCCCTACACTTCCGCTTCGGCGACGCTCTTTACCAGCGGCAGCCAGGCGCAGGTGAAGCAGGATATGGTCGTGGGCAAGACTCTGGAGCAGAAGGCCAAGGAGGCCGCCGACATGATATTGTCCTTGCGCAAGACGCGCATCCAGATCCTGACCGGCGATACGGACGCGTCCTATACCGGCGAGGCCATGCAGGCGGCGTTCGCGCAGATCGACCGGCTGGAGCAGGAGTATATGACCCTGTTTACCGGCGCCAGCGTGAAGCGGGAGCAGCAGATGAGTTTCGATATACTTCCGGCGCGTGATGTAAAGAATCAGGTGTACATGGCCTTCCGTCTGTCCGATACGGACGGTCTGGCAGGCCCCGAGACCCTGAGCGGAAAGCCTTATTTCCTGGAAATCGTGCCCGGACAGCAGCCCGCGGACCAGCAGATTCCGGAGAAGCCCCGCAAGGGTGCGCAGTACATTACTTACCGCGTTCCGACCGTCTGCACCGTGAAGCTGACCGACGGCCTGCGCGTGCTCCTGCAGATGCGCGTACCCATCTACCAGCTCGGAAGTAATTGCATTTATCCGGTAATTAATCAGTAATAATATGACTATCAAAGACTTGCAGCCCAAAATCGTTTGGGACAATTTTTACGGCATTACCCGCATCCCCCGTCCTTCCAAGCACGAAGAAAAGATACGTGCCTGGCTCCTTCAGTGGGCCGCAGAGAGGGGAGTGGAAGCTTTTACAGATAAGACTGGCAATGTGATCATGCGCGCTCCCGCCACTCCGGGGATGGAGGACTGTCCCGGCGTGATCCTGCAGGGCCATATGGATATGGTGCCGCAGAAGAATGCGGACAAGGTGCACGATTTCGAGAAGGATCCCATCGAGACGCGGGTGGAAGGCGACTGGCTGAAGGCCTGCGGAACCACCCTGGGCGCGGATAACGGCCTGGGCGTGGCGATGGCGCTTTCCGTACTGGAATCGAAGGATGTGAAGCACGGACCGCTGGAGGTGCTGGTGACCTACGACGAGGAGACCGGCATGACCGGTGCGAACGCTCTGGAGCCCGGTATCCTTAAGGGCAATATCCTTATCAACCTGGATTCCGAAACCGAGGGCGAGCTGTATGTGGGCTGCGCCGGAGGACTGGATGCCAGCGCGACCGCCAGCTATGAGCGCAAGGCGGAACCTGCCGGACATGAGTGCTGGTCCCTGAGCGTCAAGGGCTGCCAGGGAGGCCATTCAGGAATGGATATCATCCTCTGCCGGGCGAATGCCAATAAACTCGCCGCCCGCCTTCTGCTCGAGCTTCTGGAGAAGGATGGTGTGAAACTCATCGACCTGGAGGGCGGATCCCTGCGCAATGCCATTCCGCGCGAGGCCTTTGCGACCGTGTATGTGCCCGCCGGTGCGGTGGAGGCTGCGAAAGCGACTGTTTCCCGCATCACTGCTGAACTGAAAGCCGAATATGCCGCCACAGATCCTGACCTGCAGGTAATCTTCGAACCGTATAAGTGTGCGGAAGGGGAGAGTTGCGATCCTCAGGATTGCCTCTATGTCGAGGAGGAAGCGGCCCTTCGCCTGATCCGTGCGATAATCGCCTGCCCGGACGGAGTGGAGCGTATGAGTGACGCGATGCCCGGTTTGGTGGAGACTTCTAACAATATGGCAATGGTGAAGATCTACCGGGGCGAGGCTTTTATCAAGAGTCTTTTGAGAAGTTCCGTGGACAGCGCCAAGGATGCCCTGGCGAAGAAGATGGAGTGTGTGTTCAGCCTCGCCGGCATGAAGACCACTTTCACCGGAGGTTATTCCGGCTGGGCCCCGAATCCTTCGTCCGCGATTCTCGCAGCCATGAAGAAGGTTTACAAGGACCTGTTTGGCAAGGAACCCGCGGTGATGGCTATTCACGCCGGTCTGGAGTGCGGTATCCTCGGAGGCATCTATCCCGACTGGGATATGATCTCCTGCGGTCCGACCCTGCTGAGTCCCCATTCCCCGGACGAGCGCTGCTACATCCCTTCCGTCCAGAAAGCCTGGGACTTCCTCAAGGCAGTCCTAGCGGAATGCCGCTGAACGCCCTTTCTCCCAGAGGGGCATCAGTGTCTCTACGATGTCGGGATGTAGGGGAGCTATATTTTCGTGCTCTATCCTGTCCGTCCCGTATTCGTAGAGTTCTGTCGTGATTTTTCCGTCGCGTATGATGCGGGCCAGGCGGTAGCGTGGCGTACGCATGGACAGGACATGGCGGTAGTAGGTGTAGGCCACGTCTTCCCATGACGGATCGCCGGGCTCGTCCAGTAGCGGGGCGAAACTGTGCCCGTCCAGCCCTTCGGGCCGGGGGACACCGCACAGATCCATCAGGGTAGGGTAGATGTCTATTGAACTGACCACCCTGTCGTTGACTATGCCGGCCTTCCTGCCGGGGGCGCGCACGATCAGGGCGCTGGATGCGGCCGTCTCCAGCACGGTGTGTTTGCCCCAGACTCGCTGGTCGCCCAGATGCCAGCCGTGGTCGCCCCAGAGTATGACAATGGTGCGGTCTGCCACACCGCTCTCCTCCAGTGCTGCGAGGACCTTCCCGATCTGGGCGTCCGCGTAACTGACGCAGGCGTAGTAGGCGTGGCGGAGCTTGCGGGCGTAGGCATCTGAGACTCGTTTGTCCCTGGCGGGTTTTTCTTCTCCGAGCAGATATCCCCGGAATTCGTCGCTGTCGTGCAGGAATCCGCGGTCCATGCCGTAAGGCAGGTCCGGTTCGGGGGAAAGCGCTATCTGTGACTCGTCATACAGGTCCCAATAGGCCTTGGGCGATGTGAAGGGCAGGTGTGGCTTGAAGAATCCCACTGCGAGACAGAACGGCTCGCCTGTACGGGAAAGCTCCTTGAGCTTGTCCGCTGCCAGACGGGCGGTCAGGCCGTCCGGGTAGCTCTCGTCATCACCGTCGAAGCATTCGTAGGGCTTCACCCGCCTGTGCATGCTCTGTCGGTTCTGCCCGTCGGCATAGCCGAAAAAGGCGTTCCAGCCGTTGCCCCATTTGCCGGGGTCGAAGAGCATCTCATCCCAGCTGTGGGGTCGTTCGCGGATGTCTGACACCGGGGCCTCATATCCGTATACATATCCGTCTACATAGTGGGAGATTTTCCCGATCCCTACCGTGCGGTAGCCGTTTCTGCGTAGCTGATGGAACATGGTTTCCGGGATGTTCTGACCGCTCTTTTCGGTGATTTCCGTGCGGCAGGCCTCGTTGGAGAGATGGGCGGGGTCCGAAGGATAATGACCCGTGAGCAGCCCGTATCTGGAGGCCCCGCTGGTGGGGCAGGAGACGAACTGCCGGGTGAAAAGGCTCCCTGAAGCCGCCAGGGCGTCCATGTTCGGGGTGATGACAGGACTGCCGTATGCTCCCATCTCGCGCCTGAGGTCATCTACGAAGATGAACAGTACGTTGGGTTTCAGATCAGGTTTTTCCTTCGCCCGTCCCATCGAAAAGGAGGGCGCTATAACTGATGGCAGAATGGTGCCGGTGAGCAGTATTTGTTTCGCTTTCATGATGTCTGGTACAAATATATACATTATCCCCGATAATATGTGCCTTGTTGAAAACATGTGGATAACTCGGGCGGCCGAGTGTGTGCGCGTGGGGGAGAGATAGGTTAAATTTGTATGTTCTCCGCAGTGGAACTACTAAAAACCTATAATAACCATGAACGAAAACGCTCAAGCCATCTATGACGCCCGCAAGCTGGGAACGGGTAAGATGTTGACCCTCGGACTCCAGCACATGTTCGCCATGTTCGGAGCCACGGTCCTCGTCCCGGTGATCACAGGCCTCTCGATGTCCGCCACCCTGCTGTTCGCAGGTCTTGGCACTCTGATCTTCCATCTCTGCACCAAACTTAAAGTGCCCGCATTCCTGGGTTCGTCTTTCGCGTTCCTGGGCGGCTACGCCACGGTCGTGCAGCTCGGTATGGCCGGCGGCCTCACCCAGGCCCAGGCATTGCCCTACGCCTGTATCGGCGTGTTCTGCGCAGGTTTGATTTACTTCATCCTGGCGGGATTGTTCGCCGCATTCGGCGCGAAGAAAGTCATGCGCTTCTTCCCTCCGATCGTGACCGGCCCGATCATCATTGCCATCGGTCTCATCCTGTCCGGATCGGCCATTAACAATTGCACCCAGAACTGGTGGATCGCCCTGCTCGCCATCGCGATTATCATCGTCTGCAATATCTGGGGCAAGGGCATGATCAAGATTATCCCCATCCTGCTGGGCGTGCTCGGTTCCTACATCGTGGCGGCCTGCATCGGTCTGTGCGATTTCACGGCCGTGAAGGAAGCTGCATGGATCGGACTTCCCGTGAAGTGGGAGAATACCGCCATCTCCGTTTTCTCGAATCCTGACTGGAGCCTGATCGTGGCCGCTATCATTGCCATTATCCCCATCTCCCTCGCGACGATGATGGAACATATCGGCGATATGTGCGCTATCTCCTCCACTACGGGTATCAATTACCTTGAGGATCCCGGTCTGCACCGCACGCTGATGGGTGACGGTCTCGCTACGTCGCTGGCTTCCCTGTTCGGAGCTCCCGCGAACACCACTTACGGTGAGAATACCGGCGTGCTAAACCTTACTAAGGTCTATGACCCGAGGGTCATCCGCATCGCAGCGCTGTTCGCTATCGTACTGAGCTTCTGCCCGAAGTTCTCCGCCGTTATCGCCTGCATGCCTGCAGCAACGATCGGAGGCGTTTCACTCGTGCTTTACGGTATGATTTCCGCCGTCGGCGTACGTAATGTCGTCGAGAATAAGGTGGACTTCAAGTCCTCGCGCAATGTCATCATCATGGCTCTGATCCTTGTTTTGGCTATCGGTATTTCCTACAGTCAGGCCGGCTGCCTTGATCTCGGTTTCACGAAGCTTTCCGGCCTCGCCGTCGCGGCTCTCGTGGGTATCATCCTGAATGCCGTCCTGCCCGGTAAGGACTATGAGTTCGGTTCCAATGATATCGGTGACATGGCCGTGGATTTCGAGATTAACCCTTCGCTGCGTAAGAAGAAATGACGACCGAAGAGTTAATCGGGCATATCCGCCTCGTCCCCGACTATCCCGTAAAGGGGATCGTGTTCTTCGATGTCACTACGCTCTTTAAAAATGCGGAGTGTTTCGAGGAGGTCGTGGACCGTATCTGCGAGCTATATAAGGACAAGGGTATAACCAAGGTCGCCGGTATTGAGTCCCGCGGGTTCATTACCGGCGCCGCGGTGGCCGCCAGGCTGGGAGCGGGCTTTGTGCCCATCCGCAAGCCCGGCAAGCTGCCTGCCCGCGTGGTGTCTGAGAAATACACCAAGGAGTACGGCACTGACTCTATCGAGATCCATGAAGATGCGATTTCGCCGGATGATGTGGTGCTGATTCACGACGATATACTCGCGACCGGGGGTACCGCTTCCGCCGCGATGCGTCTGGTGAAGGGCTTTCATCCCCGGGCAGTGTATTGCAACTTTATCATCGATATAACCGACGTGCCCCGGAGCAACCCCATGCCTCCGGAGGTGGAGATCAGTTCGTTGCTCCAACTTTCAGAGAGATAGTACCATTTAATTATATAACTTTCATAAATCCAGCTTTATGATTAAAAAACTATTCGTTGCTGCGTTCGCAGTGCTGGCACTGGCTCAAGGAGTCAAGGCCCAGACCAACTTCCAAACTTTCTATGACTTCAGCCGCGGTCACTTCACGACCACTCTGGAGGGCTTCTACGGAGACAAGTGGGGAAACACTTTCTTCTTCGTGGATTATGATTACAACGCCAAGGATGCGAATGACAATTTCATCGGCGTCAGCGGCAGCTACTTCGAGATCGCCCGTTGCCTGAACTTCTGGCAGGACAGCGCCCTCGGAGCTCTCAGCGCTCATGTGGAGTACAATGGCGGCGTGGGATTCGGTAACCAGAACTTCCTCTTCGGTGCCGACTATTTCATGCACAACGACGATTTCAGCAACACCTTTAACTTCAAGCTCCTCTACAAGACATTCAGCGGTAATGCCAGCAGTGACATTCCTCTGCAGTTCACTTTCGTATGGGGCATGCAGAACCTCTTCGGTATCGAGGGCCTGCGTTTCAGCGGTTTCGCCGATCTGTGGGGTGAGAATGTTGTCAATTTCATGGAGGAGGTACTTCCCGCTAACTATAAGGAGAGGAAGTTCGTCTTCCTGTCTGAGCCTCAGCTCTGGTACAATGTCGGCCAGCATTTCGGTGTTGAGAATCTGAGCATCGGTACTGAGGTGGAGATCTCTATGAACTTCGCCGGCTATGACGGATTCTTCGTACGTCCTTGCATCGGTACCAAGTGGGTATTCTAAACCTAGACGACTATGAAACCCTTCTTCGCAAAACTTTTCGGTTTCGATCCGCAGAAGCATAGCGTACGGACCGAGATCGTCGCGGGTATCACCACGTTCCTGACGATGGCGTATATCCTCGCAGTTAACCCCGGTATCTTCTCAGCCCTTCCCGGAATGCCCGGCGGCGCTGTCTTTACCGCTACGGCCCTCGCAGCCATCGTCGGTACCCTGATGATGGCGCTCTACGCCAAGAAGCCTTTCGGTCTGGCTCCCGGTATGGGCCTGAACGCGTTCTTCGTGTTTACCGTATGCCTCGGTATGGGTTACAGCTGGCAGTTCGCCCTGACGGCCGTTTTGATCGAAGGTATCATCTTCATCATCCTGACCATCACGAAGGTGCGTACATGGTTGCTGAATGCTATCCCCGGAACCTTGAAGAAGGCTATCGGAGCCGGTATCGGCCTCTTCATCGCCTTCATCGGCCTGCAGAATGCCGGTATCATTGTCAATTCTGACGCTACGCTCGTCAGCCTCGGCGATGTAACTCATGGTAAGGCTCTGCTGGGCCTGATCGGTCTGGCGATCACCGCCGGCCTCGTGATGGCTAAGGTGAAGGGAGGAATCCTGATCGGTATGCTTGTCACTGCGGCTCTCGGACTCGTGATCAAGGATCCCGCAACGGGCGCTGCGATCACGACCCTGCCTAGCGCCGTCATCTCCATGCCTCATAGCCTGGAGCCCATCTTCTGCAAGTTCGAGTGGACTCAGGTACTGAGCCTCGACATGCTGGTGGTGGTGTTCACCTTCCTCTTCATCGATATGTTCGACACCATGGGAACGCTTATCGGCGTCTGCCAGGGAACCGAGCTCGGTGAAAAGGAGAATATCGACGGCCTCGACAAGATGTTCCTGGCTGACTCCGTCGCTACCGTGGCGGGTGCCTGCTTCGGTACTTCTACCACGACGACCTATGTCGAGAGCGCATCCGGCGTAGGTGAGGGAGGACGGACCGGTCTTACCGCATTCTCCATCGCCTGCTGCTTCATCATTGCCCTGTTCTTCTCTCCGATCTTCCTGGCGATCCCTGGCGCTGCCACGGCCCCTGCCTTGATCATCGTGGGTGTGATGATGATGCACAGCATCAAGGTCATCCACTGGGAGGACTATGCGAAGAGTATCCCTGCATTCCTTACCATTATCCTCATGCCGCTCGCATACTCTATCTCTGACGGTATCCTGATCGGTGTCATCGCTTATGTGATCACTCACGCGATCAGCGGTAAATTCAAGGATATTTCGGTGACGATGTGGATTCTCGCGGCCCTGTTCATAGCCCGCTATATTTTCATTTAACGGAAATATTTTCTAACTTTGAGGACCGATGCCCGAAGTACGGGTGCCGGTCCTCAAACTTTTTTTAGTACAGTACTATGTTCAAGAATCAGCCTAAAGGCTTGTTCGCCCTCGCTCTCGCCAATACCGGCGAGCGCTTCGGCTATTACACCATGCTTGCCATTTTCCTGCTCTTCTTGCAGGCGAAGTTCGGCTTCACGGCCGCGGTGGCAGGTCAGTTTTATGCGATTTTCCTTGCAGCGGTCTACTTTATGCCCGTTCTGGGCGGCTGGCTTGCCGATAAGATTGGTTACGGCAAGTGCGTCGTGGTGGGCGTCTGCATCATGTTTGCGGGTTACTGCTGCCTCGCCATCCCGACGGATGTGTTCGCGAGCAGGGGAGCGGCGATGGCGCTTATGATAGGAGCACTGCTGCTCATTGCCCTGGGTACAGGCCTGTTCAAGGGTAACCTGCAGGTTATGACCGGTAACCTTTACGACGACCCGAAGTATTCGCAGAAGCGCGATTCGGGCTTCAGCCTGTTCTATATGGCTATCAATATCGGTGCGATGTTCGCCCCTACGGCCGCGACCGCATTGACCAACAGCCATCTGGCGAAGGCCGGACTCATTTATAAGGCTGATATTCCCGCACTTGCACACCAGTATCTGGGCGGTACGCTTGCCGATCCTTCCGCACTGGAGGGGCTGAAGGCGATGATGCCCGGCTCTGACGTGGCGGCGATGAACCTCGCTGACTTCAGCCACTTCTATATTGACAAACTCTCTACTGCATATAATCTCGGCTTCGCCGTGGCCTGCGTGTCGCTGATCTTCTCGATCGCGATTTACTTCGGCTTCCGTTCATGGTTTGCGCATGCGGATGTGAATACGAAGCAGGCCGCCGCTTCCGCCGCTCCGGTAGAGGAACTTACCCCGAAGCAGACGAAGGATCGTATCGTGGCGCTGATTTTCGTTTTTGCGGTGGTGATTTTCTTCTGGATGGCTTTCCACCAGAACGGCAGTTCGCTGACTTATTTCGCGCGCGATTACACCCAGACTTCGGTGAGCGGTCCGCTGCGCATCGGTTTCAGCATCTGGCCGCTGTTCCTGATCGCCTTGTCGATTTATACGCTGTTCGGTATATTCCAGAGCGAGAAGCGCAGTTCGCAGCTGGCATGCACAGTCGTGACTCTGCTGCTTTGGGGCGGCGCATATGTCTTGTATAAGGGCATGGGTGATGTGGTCAATATCCTGCCTCAGCAGTTCCAGCAGTTCAATCCGTTCTTCGTGGTGGCCCTGACGCCTGTGTCCATGGCGCTGTTCGGCGCCTTGGCGAAGAAGGGCAAGGAGCCTTCCGCCCCGAGAAAGATCGGCCTGGGTATGTTCGTGGCTGCATTGGGCTACTTGATCATGCTGGCCGCTTCCAAGGGTCAGCCGGCTCCGTCCGAGCTGATTTCGGTGGGCGGCGTTTCTCCCGATCCGGTGGTTCCGACCTATCTGATAAGCACTTATCTCGTACTGACTTTCGCTGAGCTCCTGCTCAGCCCTATGGGAATCTCCTTCGTCTCGAAGGTCGCTCCGCCCAAGTATAAGGGTCTGATGATGGGACTCTGGTTCGCAGCTACCGCTATTGGCAACTATCTCAGCTCCATCCCTTCCATGCTTTGGGACAATGTCCCGCTATGGGTGAACTGGAGTGTACTGATGGCTCTCTGCGTCATCTCCGGCTGTATCATGTTTGCGATGCTTCGTAAGATCGAGGCGGCCAGCGCTTAGTTTATGAAAGCAGCAATGCCCGGTTTTCTTTCCGTAGCCGCCGCATCCCTGTCGGTGATGACAGCCTGTGGCGGAGCGGAGGAGTATAAGCCGTCGATTCCGGTCCCGGTAATTCCTCCCACTCCTGTGACTCCCGTCAATGATGACGATAGTCTGTCCTTCCCTTCGAAGCCGAATATAGTTCTGATTCTGGCCGATGACCTGGGTTATTCTGATATCGGCTGCTATGGTTCTGAGATTGAGACCCCAAATCTGGATGCCCTGGCGGCTACGGGGATCCGTTTCCGCACGTTCCACAATATGGCCCGCAGTTCGCCTACCCGCGCCTGCCTCATGACCGGTTTGTATCCACATATGGTGGGACAGGGTGCGCTGAATACCGTAGAAGGCGGCGGTCCCAATTATCAAGGCTATCCGAATGAGAAGAATAATTTCATTCCGGAGTGTCTGAAGGGTGCCGGTTATTTCAGTTTTATCACCGGAAAGTGGCACCTTAACCAGGCGCATTGCAAGCCGCTTAACCGCGGATTCGACCACAGTTTCTTCTTTGGAGGCGGCTGGTACTGGAGCGATGATGTGGCTAATCAGGATGGCGGCGGACTGTTCCTCGAGGATAAGGGCATCAATAAGATGAACAACAAGGACCTGCCTCAGCAGGGAGTGTGGTATACCTCGGACCAGTTCGTATCAATGGGTCTGCGCTGGGCGCAGGAGGCTATCGACAAGGGCAAGCCTTTCTTCTGGTATATGCCTTTCAATGCAGTGCATTTCCCCATCCAGGCGCATGCTGAGACTATCCAGAAGTACCGCGGTCGTTATACGGAGGGTTATGACGTGATCCGTGCCCGCCGCTTTGCGAAGCAGAAGCAGATGGGCCTTTTCGAGGATGGCGTTACGCTGCCTCCGCCTAACCCGAAGAATCCGAAGACCTGGAACAAGATGAACGCGTCCGAAAAGGACATCGCCGACCACCGTATGGCTATCTACGCGGCCTGCGTGGAGGATATGGATACGAACATCGGGCGCATCGTCCGCTTCCTGGAGGAGAAGGGAATCCGGGATAACACCCTGATTATCTTCCTTTCTGACAATGGCGGCAATGCCGAGTCCGGATACCCTGGCCGCTGGAAGGGGGACAATCCCGGCCTGCAGGGGAGTGACGTGTGGCTGGGTGCCGCCTGGGCGGATGTAGCCAATACGCCTTACCTCCTGTACAAGCATCACGGTCACCAGGGTGGCTGCTGTACGCCGCTGATCCTGAACTGGCCCGACGGCATCGACGCTTCGCTGCGCGGCAGTATTGACAAGGAAAACTACGGCCACCTGATCGACTTCATGCCCACGCTGCTGGAGCTGACGGGCGGCTCGTATCCGAGCGTGCATGCCGGGAACGCCGTTCCGCCGATGGAGGGTGTCAGCCTTACAGCGGCGCTGAAGGGCCGGAAAGTCGTGCGCCAGAACCCCATTATCGTCGAGCATGAGGGCAATAAGATGCTGCGTGACGGCGACTGGAAGATCGTCCAGGAGTATGAGGGGTACGATAAAACCGATGCTCAGAACCCCTGGCAGCTGTATAACCTTCGTAATGATCCGACTGAGGTTCATGACCTGGCCGCGAGTAATCCGGCGAAGGTCCAGCAGATGGTTACGACCTACAGGCAGTGGGCGGACCATATCGGGGTGAATTATTCTATCACCTCGTTCAGCATGATGGAGGCCTGGTACTATCCGGTGCGTGATTGGGTGAAGTAAAGGCTTGGATTTTCAAATACTTATGCGTATATTTGCAGCCCCGAAACGGAGGACCGTTCGGGGCTTTATTAATAATTAATTAACTATCAAGATGTTAAAACAGTACGAAACCGTTTTCATTGCAACTCCCGTTTTGTCTGAGGCCCAGATGAAGGAAGCGGTTGCCAAGTACACCAAGTTCATCACCGATAACGGTGGCGAGGTCGTGTACGAAGAGGACTGGGGTCTGCGTCAGCTCGCTTATCCCATCCAGCACAAAGCATCAGGATTCTATTACCTGATCGAGTTTAAGTCCGAGCCGGACCTGGTCGCGAAGCTTGAGACCCAGTATCACCGTGACGAGAGGATCGTAAGGTTCCTGACCGTCGCCATGGATAAGGATGCTGTCGCATATGCCGAGAAGCGTCGCGCAAATAAGGCTGCCCGCAAGGCCGCCGCTGCCGCAGCTCCCGCCGCCGAGGCTGAAGTTCCTGCCGCAGAAGAAGATGTTGAACCCATTGAAGAAGCTACCGAGGAATAATTATGGCACAGAATGCTGATCAGAATAGCGAGATCCGCTATCTTAATCCTCCTGCACTGGATGTGCGGAAGAAGAAGTATTGCCGCTTCAAGAAAGCCGGTATCAAATATGTGGATTACAAAGATCCCGAGTTCCTGAAGAAGTTCCTCAACGAGCAGGGTAAGATCCTTCCCCGCCGTCTCACCGGTACTTCCCTGAAGTTCCAGCGCAAGGTCGCCCAGGCTATCAAGCGTGCCCGCAGCCTCGCTCTGCTTCCGTATGTTACTGACCTTCTTAAATAATCGAGAGCCATGAAGATCATCCTTAAGAAAGAAGTTACCAATCTCGGCGAGGCCGGTGATGTGGTAGAAGTAAAGTCCGGATACGCTCTCAATTATCTCGTTCCTCAGGGATTCGCCGTTATCGGTACCCCTTCTGCTCTGAAGCAGCACGAGGAGACTCTCCGTCAGAGGGCTCACAAGGAGGCCAAACTGGTCGCCGACGCTGAGGTTCTCGCCGCTAAGATCTCCGCAGTGGAGGTTCCCGTTACCGTTAAGGTGAACGAGGATGGTAAGATCTTCGGTTCCGTGAGCGCAGCTCAGGTCGCCGATGCTCTCGCCGCCGCGGGATTCGAGGTTGAGAAGAAACATATAGCCGTTCCCGAGATTAAGGAAGCCGGCGAGTTCGAGGCTAAAGTCAAGTGCTACAAAGGCGTTTTCGCTACTGTTAAGGTTGTGGTGAGCGCGGAATAAGACTAGTCGAACTAGCGCAAAGAAAAACCGCTACCCGGACAGGGTGGCGGTTTTTTGCTTACTAGTTCGACTAGTCTATGTCTTCGAGCTCTTCTTCGGAGCGGAGATTTTCGCGGATGAAGTTCTGGCGGTCGAGGGTGTTGTCGCCCATGTAGAATTCCATGATGTCCTGGATGGACTCTTCGTCTGCGAGCTTTACAGGGTCGAGACGCAT
>JAFSTI010000162.1 GCA_017450585.1 Bacteroidales bacterium | reverse complement strand
TGTCTTCCTTCCGGCAGAGTTGTCAGCACAGCCATGAGTAATGTGGATTTTTTCCCTACACTGATGGGGGTGCTGGGCATTCGTCAGCGTGTGCATTGCCATAGAAAAGATTTCAGCCGCTTGCTGAAAGGAAAGCGGCGAGACTCATACAATGTTGCAGTCAGCAAGAACGATGTGTGGATCATGGCCACGGACGGCCTCTTCAAACTAATTTTGACTGCCCAAGAAGGCGCCTCTCCGGTCCTGTTTGACCTTCAGAAGGACCCTGACGAAACGGTCAATGTATTCAACGACACCTCTTATTCCGCAGTAAAAAGGAAACTGGCTTCAGCCATGAAATCTTACTGCACCTCTACCAAAGAGCCCTTCTGGGAAGGCGCCCTCATCCCCGCCCAAATCCAGGATATCCTTCGTTAAAAAAAATATGCCGCTCCTCGGTGCGGCATATAGCAATTTGGTTACTCTGGGCGGAGAGGACGAGATTCGAACTATTCGTCGGGGTCAGGATTTGGATCGGGCTCGGGATTCGGATCTGGATCAGTATCAGGATCGGGTTCCGGTTCGGGTTCGGGGACGGGTTCGGGGACGGGAGGGTCTTCGATGAGGACGGTGCCGGCGTTGAAGTCGAGGGTGATGATCTGGCCGGCACTGACGCTCATGTGCGGCAGGGGATCATTTTCGACACCCGGCGTGAGGAAGTCTTCGAGGTTATAGCGGAGCTGCCCGTCGATGGCGTAGATCTGGCGGAATTTCCAGCCGGCGGTGATGCCGGGCCCGGAGAAGAAGAGGCGCAGCTCGCCGTCGTAGGGCGCCGTATTGGTCATCACGTGGAGACTGTCAATGTCTTTAAAACGCACCCGCGGGCCTTCGACGCCCCATTTTTCCGGATATTGGAAGGCGGCGCCGTGGCCGAAGACTCGGGCCGGCTCGACCAGGACTTTTCCCGCATCGGCGTCGATGTAGAACAGATAATTGCCATTCTTTGTAACCTTCACACTGTCGCCGCTAACCTCAAAACCGGTATTCTCCTCAAGCTGCGCGAAGCTCTTTTCCGCAAGACGCTCGGGAGAGAAACGGACGAAGTCCAGCGTATCCACGTAGCGGATGGCCCAGAATGTTCCGGGTGTGCGTTTGACCGGTTCCATAGCCACCACGGCCTCGGAGTTCCAATCTTCCCCGCCGAAGCGGCTGCCGCACATATACATGGTTTGCGGGAGGGGAACGTCTCCGGTGCGCTCAAGCTCATAGCTGAAACTGTCGCTGACCTTGCCGGCGGCGCGCGTGTACGTGAGTCTTACGGTATAGAAGCCAATAGTATCTACGACAATATCATTGCCCCCCGGCAGCATCGCCGCGCCGAGGTAGGTATTGACCCGAACCTTGCCGGCATCGTCCAGGCAGAGGGCCGAACCTCCGCCATAGCAGAAGCGGAAGTTGCGGGTGGAGGAAAGCCTCTGGCCCTCAAGCGTCCAGGTCATTTGCTCTGCGTTTATATCCACCGCCTCGAAGGGGGTAAAGCCGCCCTTGTTCATCACGCCGCTGACACCCCAGGAAACGGGGGCCACTACGATGAACGGGGAGACCAGGTCGCCCGGGTAGTTGAAATCCACGAGGATGTGGTACAGTCCGGTAGAGGGAACCTGCATCGCGGGGGCATCATCGCCCATGAGCATGCGGCCCTTTTTGACGGTCATATCCACTTCCGGCGCCACGCCAGCTGAGACGGAATCGACCAGTTCCGCGCTGAAGGTGGCGAAGATTTCGCCGTTGCGGAGCTTAATCTTAAAGTCTTTTCCGCCTTCCAGGACCATGAATTTCTCCATCATCCCGTCGCGGGAGGCGCGTCTCGGACCTACGGTGGCGATGCTCATCAGGGCCTCCTGGGAAAAGTCCGGGAGCCCGGTGGCCTCACCGCAGACGAACAAGCCGTCGGTCGCGGCCAGGTCTTTCTGGTCAACGACATCTTCGGGGAACAGCCCGCACGCGGTCACGGCGGCGGCGACTGCAAGGGTGTACAAGAAACGTCTCATCTTATTTCTTTGTGGTGATTACTACTTTTTCTTTACGGAGCCTCTCGGCTGCGACCTCCACGACGATAGTGCCGGGGGTCTTGGTGCTGCGGACGATGAAGCTGAACTGTCCGCCGAAGGGATGGATCCGGGTATTCTTAAAGGGTTCCACACAGGTGGGATCTCCATTCGCGACAGCCTCGATAACACCCGGACCGCTGATTTTCATCCAGGTCACGCGGCGCTCGGAAGGTACCAGAGTGCCGGCCGCATCCACCAGGCTGACGGTCACGTATGCGAGATCCTCGCCGTCCGCGCTGATTTCCCTGCGGTCCACCGAACATTTGACGGCTGCGGCCTCTCCGGCGGTACGGACGATCTTCTGCGCGGCCACATTGCCATTCTTATCATAGGCGACGACTTTCAGTTCGCCGGGCTGATACACGACATCGTTCCACATCAGGCGGTAGCGCGTCTTCACGTCGTCGGATTCGTGCTTTTCCCGGCGGCCTTGGCTCTTTCCGTTAATGAAGAGCTCGGCGGACGGGTAGGAGGTGTAGACGAACACGGGCGTCACTTGGCCGCGGCGCTCGGGCCAGGACCAGTGCGGCAGTACGTGGAGAGTGGGCGATTCCGTGTTCCACACGCTCCGGTACAGGTAATAACGGTCTTTGGGAATAGAGGCCAGGTCAATGATTCCGAATACGGAGGAGTGGTTCGGCCAGGCATCCACGTCGTAGGGCGTGGGCTCTCCCAGATAGTCGAAGCCGGTCCAGACGAACTGTCCCATATTCCAGGGAAGGTCTTCTTCCGCGGCGAAATCTTCATCGGGGATATTGGACCAATTGCAATACTCCACATCGTAGGAGGAGGACTGGTGGTCCTGGTGGCGCTTGTGCGGGCCCTGTTCCACGGGGAAGTGGTACACGCCGCGCGAACTGACCGTGGAGGCAGACTCCGTGCAGAGCATGAAGTCCTGCGGGAGGAGCGGGAAGGCGGCTGCGTAACGGGTGGGCTTGTAGTTGAAGCCGGGGATGTCGGGGACGGCCACGAATCCGTTAGCCATGACGTTGTCGAACTGGTTCATGCCAATGGTGACGGGTCTGGTAGGATCCTCCCGGTGGCAGATGTCCTGCAGGTAGCGTGCGGTCAGGTAGCCGTCATCCATCTTCATTGACGGGATTTCATTTCCGATGCTCCACATCATGACGGACGGGTTGTTGCGGAAGTGGCAGAGCATATTGACCATATCATCCTCCGCCCACTCCTTGAACAGGATGTGGTATCCGTTTTCGCACTTGGCATCACCCCACTCGTCAAAGGATTCGACCATCAGCATGAGGCCGAGCTCGTCACAGAGTTCCACGAGTTCGTCGGCCGGCATGTTGTGGGAGGTGCGCACGGCGTTGCAGCCCATGTCCTTGAGCATCAGCAGGTGGTGCTTCTGCGCAGCGCGGTTCATGGCGGCGCCGAGCGGGCCGAGGTCATGGTGCAGGCAGACGCCCTTGAACTTTATCTTATTGCCATTGAGGAAGAAACCTTCGTTCGGGCGGAGCTCGATGGTCCTGATGCCGAAGCGGGTGACGGTCCGGTCGCTGGCCTGACTTCCTTCTTTAAGGACAATACCTTTGCCGTCCGCCCAGCCCTTGGGGTTGAGTTCCATTGACCCGCCGGTGTAGATGGTGGTCTCGGCGTAATAGAGTTCCGGCGTGTCGGGCGACCATCTGCGCGGATTGGGGACGGTAAGTGTCTGGGACACCGGCTCGTTCAGGTACAGGCGGCGCGTGTTCTTCCCGCGGGCGACCTCCGCTCCGGACGCGTCCCGGATTACGGTCTCGACCGTGATGACGTCCTGCGAGCTGAGACCCTCGACTTCGGTTTTGATATTGACAATAGCTTCGCTGTCAGTCACCCTCGGCGTCGTGACCTGCGTGCCCCAGATGGGGATGCAGACCTGCGGCTTGCTGATATAGCGGACTTTTCTGTACAGTCCGGCGCCCGGGTACCAGCGCGAGGACCTGGGCTTGTTTTCCAGCAGCACGGCGACTTCGTTCGG
>JAFSTI010000161.1 GCA_017450585.1 Bacteroidales bacterium | reverse complement strand
TTAAGGCAACATTTTAGTTTTCCGCACTGACCGGCAAGCTTTTGCGGATTAAGAGACAAATCCTGGCAACGGGCCGCACCGGTAGAGATCGACTTAAAGTGCGAAATATAATTGGCACAGCAAAGCTCCCTGCCGCAGACGCCCAGACCTCCGATCAGGCCTGCCTCCTGCCTCGCTCCGATCTGCTTCATCTCGATACGGATCTGGAACACCTCGGCAAACACCTTAATCAACTGCCGGAAATCCACCCGGCCATCAGCGATGTAATAGAAAATCGCCTTCGTACCGTCGCCCTGAAACTCCACATCCCCGATCTTCATCTCCAGGCCCATCTCTGTCGCGATGCGGCGGGCCTGGATCATGACATCCTGCTCGCGGGCGATAGCCTTCTGCCACCTGTCCACATCGGCGCTGCGGGCCTTGCGGTAGATCTTCTTAAACTCCGCAGTCTCAGGGTCAATACCCTTGCAAGCCATCTGGCGCGCCACTATCGCCCCCTCCAGCGACACAATGCCCAGGTCATGGCCATTGGCCGCCTCCACCACTACCAGGTCTCCCTGTTTGATGGTCTGGCCGGAATCATTGCGATAAATCCCCTTGCGCGTATTTTTGAAACGCACCTCAAAAAGGTCTTTGTACCACTCCTGGGGCACGCCTTTCAAATAATCGTAGGTCCGCAGCTTGCAGCAGCCCCGGCGATAGGTGCAGGTCACCTCACCCGACTCGCCGTCAGTCACCACCTTGCAGCCACGCGCGCAATCATATTTAATGGTTTCGTTATCTTCGTTCAGCATATCTCTATATAATATAAAGGTACATCCTGTTCACAAGGTCGCAGAACAGTATCTTCTGATTTACATTTCTTTCAATAAGCAGCAGCGCCCGGTCGAGCATCGCAGCCGCGGCGCGCGGGAAGGTTTTCTTTACCCGGGAAGCATAGTCCCGCAGAAAAACATCCTCCGGCGTGAGACCGGCCACCTGCTCCATACCCTGTTGCAGCATAAAGATCTTCCGGATCTGACCCGCGGCGAAACGGCAGAACGCCTTCTGCTTCTCCCGCGATCCGAGTGCCGAAAGCGCCTCCCCTGCCTCCAGCGAACGCATCAGGTCCCGGGCGATCAGAGCGTCCATCAGCTCCCGGAAGCAGCTCCGGTACTGGGCCGTCGATTCGTTCTCTGAAGCGTGCGGCGCGCCTCCGGGCAGCAGCCGGATATTCTGGCAGCGTGAAAGGATGGTGGGCAATACTTTCTCGGGCGAGTGCGTAACCAGCAGGAACTGAGTCATCTGCGGAGGTTCCTCAATCGACTTCAGCAGCCGGTTCGCAGCCTCCTGGTTCATCCGTTCCGGCAGGTACACCACCACAGCCTTATACCCGCCCTCGAGCGAATTGAACGCCAGCTTCTCGAGAATCTGTTTGGCATCCGCCACCGCGATCAGGGATGACTTTCCCTCCAGCCCGAGCGCCTCATCCAGCTCACTCTCAGTGAAATAGGGGTTTGACAATACCAGCTCGCGCCACTTCTGGACGAAGGACAATGCGGGAGCGCCGCTGACCGGGTACACGAAGTGCACGTCCGGATGGATGAGTTTGTCCAGCTTGGACGAAGAGCCCATCAGCGCATCCAGGAACGCGAGGCACATGGGCACGCCCGGCCCGCCGTCGCTGTCCTGGAACATGATGGCATGCGGAATCCGGCCGCTCCCGATCATCGCCGAAAGCGCCGCAGTCACATGCTCATTGCCCTGTATGTCCGCAAATTTCATATTGTCAATAATTCCGTCCGCGCGCCGGTATCAAACGTCCCGGGCGGCGGTGTAACGTGCAAGGTCCAGTAAAACGGTCTTCGCCGGGCTGTCCGGGAGCGGATCGAGTGCCCGGCAGGCCTTCTCCACAAGCTCGGAGAGTCGCTCGGTCGCGTAGGCGATGCCGTCGTAGCGCTCCACGAACTCCAGGATGCGGCTGCAATAATCCGGGTGCGAATGGATATCACACACCATCTGCCGGACCATCCGTTCCTGATCGCGCTCCACGCGCAGCAGGGCCCCTAGCAGGGGCAGGGTTATCTTCTGCTCACGCAGGTCCGAACCCGCAGGCTTGCCCAGATGGTCACTTCCCACATAATCCAGGATGTCATCCCGGACCTGGAAAGCAAGCCCCAGCGCCGTCCCGTACTCCTTCGCCGCCCCTATAGGCTCGAGGGAAGACGCAGCGGAGTCCTCCGACAGGCCGGTCCCGGCCGACATGGCTCCGGCAGCACAGGCGGCTTCAAACAAGGATGCGGTCTTGCAGTAGATAATCCTCATGTAATCGTCCTGCGAAGTGTCCCCGGTCCCGGCTTTCTGCAACTGAAGGATTTCTCCTTCCGCCAGGTCGGAAAGCGTTTTTGCAAACACGTCAATATACGTGTCCCGCCTCTCGCCTACCGACAGCACCATTGACACGGCCCGCGAAAGCCAGAAATCACCGACCAGCACTGAAGCGGCATTGCCAAGAGTCGCGCTTACGGTCGGTATTCCGCGCCGGCTTGTACCCTCATCTGCCACATCGTCGTGTAGCAGAGTGGCATTGTGCAGCAGTTCCACAGCCGCCGCCACACGCTGGCTCTCTTCGCCGCCATTCCCGCCGCAGGCCTTCGCGACCAGCAGCGACAGCATCGGGCGCATCATCTTGCCCCCATGCTGAAGCAGCGAATGATTAGTCTCCCGGAGCAGTGGCACGTCACTGTTTACGGCCTCCTTCAAGAGGGCCTCAGTTCCGGTCCATGAAGCACCGAGCAGGGTACGTATGGAGTTCAGATCCATCTAAATCAATTCTTCCAATCCGGCGATGTCCGTCGGAAAATATATCAGCTCCCTCGAAGCGGCATCCAGCATCCCGGTCTGCACGAAATGGTCCAGCAGAGCCTTCAGCGGCTCCCAGAAGCCATTGTAGTTAAAGGCAATCACCGTCCCTCCGTACAGGCCCATCTTCAACAGGGTATAAGTCTCGACGAGCTCATCCAGAGTCCCGATGCCGCCGGGCAATGCCACGGCCAGGGTAGTTCCCTCACGCATCTTCTCCTTGCGCTCGGACATGGTCTTCGTCCATATCACCTCATCCTGATCCGGAGATTGGATGCCATGCATGAAATCGGGCAGGATGCCGCGCACATGCACTCCGCACTCACGGGCAGTCTCGCAGACCACCTTCATAGTCCCCTTTATCGTTCCTCCGCTGCACACGTCGTATCCGTGAGAGCAGACAGCTCGCACGACTTCGCGGGCGACGCGGTTGAATTCGGGGTCAATGGCTTCGCTGGCGGAGCAGTAAAACACTGCGCTCTTACCCATATGCCTGATGTCTAAAAGAAGAAAGCGGCAGAAATGGCCAGTCCGTTGAAGCTCTTGGGATTATCGAGAGTCTCCTTAACGCTGCTCATGTAGTTATTCAGGTCGCAGTCGTCGAAGTTCCAGAAGTACTTCGCGCATATCTGGATACAGCCCAGCACGGTAACGCCGGCTCCGGCGGCCACTCCGTACTCGAGTTTGTTCTCGATTTTCTTAAAGTCATAACCCGTCAGGTCGCTCTCGCCCGTTATCGCGTAACCCACGAAAGGCTCTGCAAAGACAAAAGGTTTCAGCGCTATCAAGTCCAGTCCATACTGCAACTGTGCTCCCAGTTCCAGGAAACCCAGCGTGGATTTCACATCCTCCCAGTCAGAGCCCTTCACGTTATAGGTAATCTGGGGCTGTATGCCAAGCCCGGAAGGAAGTTCCGTCCTGTAGGCGAAACCGATATGATAACCGGCCACCTTCGACATATCGACCTCCTTGATATCCATGGAGGAAGACGTAAATCCACCGATGATTCCTGCCTGTGCAAACGCAGCGACGCTGACAAACAAGGCCACTGCGGCAATTATCAGTCTTTTCATATTGATAGAAGATTAGGATTGTCCGATTCCTTACAGAAGCGCATCGAGACGGGATGTAATCTCCGCCTTGGGGACTGCTCCCACAGTCCTGTCCACGACCTCACCGTTCTTGAAGAACAGCAGGGTGGGGATGCTGCGGATGCCCATTTCGGCCGCGATCTCGTCGGCGTCGTCAACATTGCACTTGGCGACGGTCACTCGGCCGTCATAATCGGCTGCCACCTCGTCTACGACGGGGGAAAGCATGCGGCAGGGGCCGCACCATGTAGCCCAAAAATCCACGAGAACCACGGCACTGCCGCCGATGATATCTTTAAAATTGTCGTTGGTAATAACTTGTTCCATAATATCTAAAATTTAGTCAGTGTTCCAGGAAAAAGTCCTCAGCCCGAGTTCGGGAGAGGCGGCGTCCAGCGCGCGGAGATCCTCCAGTATCGCCGGAGCCTTGTCAGCATCCACGAAAGTGAGCACGGCAATATTCATCACCGGCCAGGCATGATTTCCGAAATGCGGTTCACCGTTCTCAGACCCACGCCCCGAGACCTCGTCCCAGCGCGTGAATCCTCTCTGGCCATGGCGCTCAAGCAGCGAAGTCACGTCTTCGCCGTATGCCTGATTGAATGATATAAACAATGCTTTTTTCATGATTTCTGCTGCTGTTTGCGCTCCTGCCTGCAGGCGAAGGAGCAATAAATAGTAGGAATGATGACCAGCGTGATGACGGTCGATACCGACAGGCCCCAGCACACGGTCATACCGAGCGAGCGCCACATCTCGGCACCCTCACCCTTGCCGATAGCCATCGGAAGCATACCCAGCACGGTGGTGAGAGTCGTCATCAAGATAGGACGCAGACGGCTGCGGGCGGCGGTCACGGACGCATCGATGGCGCTCATGCCCCGCTCACGGCAGAGTATCGTATAATCGATCAGCACGATACCGTTCTTCACCACGATACCCAGCAGGATGATGATGCCTATCATGGCCATGACCCCGAGCGCCGTGTGAGTAACCCAAAGGCCGAGAAGCACTCCCACAAATGCGAACGGCACGGAGAACATGATTACGAACGGGCTCATGAATGACTCGAACTGCGAAGCCATCACCATGTAGACGAGCAGGATGATAAGAATGATAAGCACAAACATATCCGAGAACATTTCCTGCTGATCCTCATAGTCACCGGCTATCACCGGAGTCACCTCCGCAGGGATATCGGTACTGTCCAGCATCTTCTGCACATCTGCGACGGCCTCGCTCAGCGCCACCCTTTGTGCCACAATACCGGTAATGGTGATGAGGCGCGAACGGTCCTTACGCTCAATGGACGGAGGTACGCGGGTTTCGATGATATTGCCCAATTCCTTCATCCGTATAGCCTTCCCGGCGGCATTTGTAACAACAATGTTTTCCATGTCGGAAATGCTGGAGCGGAACTCGGGGGCGTAGCGGACACGTATCATGTACTCCTCTCCGTCTTCCCTATAGTAAGAGGCGATCGAGCCGCTCATCGCGGCGCTGAACGCGGCACCTGCGGTCGTGGAATTCAGACCGTTGAGGGCCAGTTTCGTACGGTCGAAGTCGATCTGGTATTCAGGAGTGTACTCGTCACGGCTGAGGATGGCCTGAGTGAAGCAGCGGCTGTCCGCCATCTTGTTCCTCAGTTCCGCGGCCACGGCGTCAGTGACATTGAAATCGTATCCGTAAACCTCCAGCTTCACGGTGGACGCCCCGCCCATCATTCCGCCGCCTTCCGTGACGGTGGCCTTCTTGATTTCCGGATATTGCCGCAGAATGTCCCGGACCTGGTCGGCGATGTCGAAGGTACTGCGCTCGCGCGAGGTCATTTTTCCGAGATTGATATTGAAGGAAATGACGTGCGTGCCATTGTTCTGCATGCTGGCGAACGCATTGTCCGAATCCGCCTGGCCGAAGGTGTAGTTGCATATCTGCATTTCCGGGATCTCGGCATCCAGCTGGGCATACAGGGTATGCGCGAAGTCAGCCGTCACAGCCTGTGCGGTACCCATCGGCAGCTCAATGGAAATGCTAAGCCGGCCGTCATCGGAGTGAGGGAAGAACTCGGTCTTCAAGTTCGGACCGAGCAGGCCTACCGTCACCAGGAAGACAATCAATGCGCTGACCGTCACTATGGTACGGTGAGTGGTCGCCCAGCGGATAACGTGCGAATAGCCTCGGGATATCCAATCCAGGAAGCGGTTCACCGGACCGAAAATGGCGTTGTGCAGCTTACCCGTCTTCGGACCCGCCTTCAGGAAGCGGGAGCAGAGCATCGGCACGAGGGTCAATGCCGCCGTGGTGGAGACAATCATGATGATGGAGACGATCCATCCGAGTTCACGGAACATGATACCGGCCATGCCGCTGAGCAAGGTCAGGGGAATGAACACGCAGAGCATCGTCAGGGTCGAGGCAATAACGGAGATCGCCACCTCGGATGTCGCGTGTACGGCTGCTTCTTTCGGCTTTTCACCCCGTTCCAGGTGCGTAGAAACATTTTCCAGCACGACGATGGCATCGTCCACCACCATGCCTATGGCAATGGTCAGTGCGGACATCGAGATGATGTTCAGCGTACTTCCGGTGGCGTACAGGTAGACCAGCGAAGCCAGCAGGGCGATAGGGATGGAAAGGACAATAATGAATGTCGCCCTCCACCTGCCCAGGAACAGGAATACCACCAGCATGACGACCAGGAAGGTGATGAAAATGGTCTCCTTGAGCGTATTGATGGTATTGATGATGTTCTCCGAGGAATCCACGACCGTGCGGATTTCTATATCCGAAGGCAGGGTCTTGGAGATGCGGGCAAGCTGCTTCTTGATGTTGCGGATGACATTGACCGTATTGGCGCCGGCCTGCTTCTGGATAATGATACGGGCGGAGCGTTCGCCGTCGGTGTAGGACTCCTGCTCGCGTTCCTCGGCACCGTCATGTACCACCGCCACGTCGCGCAGGTAGATGGTCTTTCCCCCGAACGAGCCGACCACCACGTCCAGCAGGTCGGAGGGGTCGCTGAACTCCTTCTCTACGCGCAGGGTGTAGGTGCTTGAGCCTATGTCAATATTGCCGGAAGGGATATTCCGGTTCTCGGCGGTGATGACGCCTGCGATTCCGGCGATGGACAGTCCGTAAACCTGGAGTTTTTCGGGGTCGCAATAGACCTGGATCTCACGGGTAGGGGCGCCGGCCAGCGATACGGTACCGACTCCGGACACGCGGGCGAGCGGGGTGGCTACCTTGTCATCAAGTATCTTCTCCAGTCCGGGGAGGCTCTCGGACGCCGTGGCGGAGAGCATCATGATGGGCATGTCGTCGGCGCTGAACTTCATGATGGTAGGCACCGACGCTCCGTCCGGCAGGAAGGAATTAACCATATCCAGTTTATCCCGGACGTCGTTGGTGGCTTCATCTATGTCAATGCCGTATTCGAACTCGAGGGTCAGGATGGCGATGTTCTCCTTCGATCTGGAGGACAGGCGCTTGAGGTTAGCGACACCGTTCAGGGAGTTTTCCAGCACTTTCGTGAGGTTGTTCTCGATATCGGCGGCGCTGGCTCCCTGATAGGAGGAGAGCACCATGATTACGTTGGCGTCGACCTCGGGGAACTGGGCGATGGAGGTCTTGCTCAGAGAGAAGACTCCGAACACCATACAAGCTATGAAAATGAGCGCCGTCGTTACCGGGTTCTTGACGGCTGTCCTGTAAATGCTCATACGCTCCTATTCCAGTATTTCGACTTTCACTCCATCCCTCAGGGCGGTCTGGCCCTTGGTCACCACGAGATCTCCCTCCTCCACTCCGGAGAGTATCTCGTATTCGTCGCCGATGTGGCTGCCCAGTGTGACCACGCTGCTCTTTACCGTGCTGTCCGGCTGTGCCAGATACACGCTGCGCTGGCCGGAGCCCTGGAGTTTCACGACCGCGATGTCGGGGAGTACCACGCTGCGGCGTATCCCGAAGGTCACTTTCACACGGGCGAACATTCCGGGACGGAGGATCTTGTCCTCATTGGGGACAATCACTTCGGCGGTGAATGTGTGTGAGGCGGGGTCGATTACCGGGTATATTCTGGAGACTTTTCCTGCGAAGTGGGCTCCGGGGAGGGCGTCGACGGTGATGTCCACCTTGTCGCCCTTTGTTACCTTGGAATAGTCAGTCTCGGAGATTCCTACCAGGAGCTTGACCGGGGTAATCTGCTGCACCACATAGATGGGGGCGGTCATGGTGTACATGTCGCCCTTGTCGTAGTTGCGGGCCGTGACTACGCCGTTGATGGGTGAGCGGAGGACGGTATTCTCGACGAGGTTATCGTAGGATGTCTTGCTGACGTTGTAAGCCAGGACTACGGCGTCGTAGTCGGAGCGCGACAGGCCGCCCTGCTCGTAGAGGGTCTTCAGGCGGGCGAGTTCGGTGGAGTCGTTGGCGAGCTTGAGTTTGGCCTGCAGGAGCGTGGCCTTATCCATCTCGGCGAGGACCTGGCCCTTGCGGACGAAGTCGCCGATCTCGACGTTCACCTTCGTAATGCGGTTTCCGGCCTGGGGTACGACGTTGTTTACCGCGAAGGCCTGTACCGTGGTGGAGTAGGTCTCGGTCTGGGGCACTTCTCTTTTGGAGGCTTCCACGACCCTTACGGTCGGGACTATCTCGGGGGCAGCATTTCCGCTGCCAGCTGCGGGGGTTCCGTTTTTTTTCCCGGCTCCGTTCCCGCCGCAGGAGATGGCGGCTGCGGCTGCCGCGATTATTGTTATTGTCCTAAAAAACGCTTTCATATATTGTTTTCTTTTTCTTTCTTTCCGGTCCGGATTACTGTCTCAGGATTTCCGGTTCGTAGCCGAGGGTCTGCTCGAGGCTGGCTTTTGCCACCACGAAATTGAATATGGCCTGGCTGACGCTGAGCCGCGCCTGGGTCAGTGCGAGCTGCGCGTCATTAAGCTCGGTCAGGGTGCTGCGGCCCACTTCGTAGGATTTGGACGCTATTTCGTATGCCTTTTCGGCAGTTTCACGTGCATCGCCCGCGGCCTGGTAGCTCTTCATGGCGGTCTCCATCGTGTTCAGGTACTGGCGGATCGCTATCTGCAGCTGGCGCTCGGTATTGGCCCGCTGGAGTTCGAGTTCCACAGCCTGGACCTTGGCCTGA
>JAFSTI010000160.1 GCA_017450585.1 Bacteroidales bacterium | reverse complement strand
CTCGCATACAGCGGCCATATTGACCAGGACGGTGTATTGCACGGTGACATCTACATTATCGGCGGCGGGGATCCTACGCTGGGGGCGAAGTACGAGAGTTCGCCCGCGCTCGAGACTGTTTTCGGGAAGTGGCGGACGATGATGACTGAGGCCGGGATCCGCTCGGTGGATGGCTGCATCGTGGGAGACAGCAGATTGTTCGACGACTGCTCAGTCAATGCCGACAGGAGCGTCGAAGATATTGGCTTCTACTACGGCGCACCCGCACATGCACTGAACTTTCACGAGAATTCCATTGACTTCAGCGTCTACCCGGGCACTGCTGTCGGGGCAGACCTTACACTCGACCAGGTATTTCCGCCCACTCCCTGGCTGGACCTCTCCACCCCGTGCACTACTGGCGAAGCGGGAACGGGCGACCGGCTGCTCTACGAGGCCTCGACCCTAATCCCGATGGCCGCCATGACCGGAACCCTCGCCATTGACCGCAAAGTCGCACACGAATCTGTCGTCAATCATTTCCCGGAATACACCTGCGCCGAGGCGTTCTGCAGCTACCTGGAGGGGGACTCATTACGCGTTTCGGGCGGAGCGGCAGACATCGGGCCGGGCGGCGTACTGCGGAACGACCTGATATTGTATGATGACAATACGCTGGCGGTGAGCAGGGACTCTCTGACCATTCTCGGACAGACGCTGTCGCCGGCACTGTCCGCCATTATTCTGGAGACCAATCACGAAAGTGACAATTTCTATGCGGATGCCCTCCTGAAAGCCTTCGGGCTGCGATTCGGGGGGAGTTCCGCATATCCGGTTTCGCTGGAAAGTATGCAGGCGGTCCTTTCGGATATACTCGCCGGAAAGTCTCTCACGGAGAGCGCGGGAGGCTTGGCCGGAAGGGGAGTTCAGCTGCGGGACGGGAGCGGGCTCTCGCGCCGGAACTTCCTGACGCCGGCCTTCATGGTAGAATTCCTGCAGGTCATGGCCCGCGGGCCCTATTTTGATACCTACCTACAGTCCATCCCCCAGCCCGGACGAGGCACCCTGTCCGCCCGGCTACGCAACGCTC
The DNA here is from genome assembly GCA_017450585.1 of Bacteroidales bacterium. Lineage (GTDB taxonomy): Bacteria > Bacteroidota > Bacteroidia > Bacteroidales > UBA932 > Cryptobacteroides. Next base: position 2,151 of record JAFSTI010000160.1, on the reverse strand, counting down.
CCGACTCCGTCCGCCGTCGCATCTACATGAAAAGCGGCTCCATGGACGGCGTCCGCTGTTTCTCCGGCTACATCCTGCCCTCCGGCATATCCCCCTCTGGCAGCGGCGCCGGAGCACCCGATGGCACCATCGCCTTCGCCATCTTCACCAACGACGTCACGGGTTCATCCAGCGCCGCCTACTCCGCCATCGACCGCATCATCCTCGAACTCACCCGTTGAGTCAGCCTCCACGTATCTAACCCTGGCCTTCGCGTTTGGGGGTCGGTGAATCCGGTGTAGCGCCTCTGACTCTAAGCTTCCGTTTCCAAGTGCATCCACCGGAGATCGCCCACAGGGTGTCGCCGGAGAAAGCTACAGACACCACCGGGCCACCCGGAGGAGCCAGAATCGCCCGTACACGTCCGTTATGGTCACAAATCTGGATTCCTTTTTCGGTAGCGCAATACAGGTAACCGTTCTCATCGAAGACAATCTGTTTCGCCGGGCTGTGCAGGCACCAGTATTCCTGGCCGTAGAGACGCCTGCCATTCGAGATGACATATTGCGTTATCCATGTGCTACCTTCCCGGGCGATAGCGCACAGTCCGCCTCCGGGATATACGGCTTCCATGGGATTATAGCCTTTCTTCTTTTTATCGGCTCTCACTCCGTACATGTCATCGGGAACCAAAATGAGACCGGAAGGAACATTCCGGCGGACCAGTTCCCAATCCTGTTCCGGGTCCAATATTGCCTGGAGCGTTCCGTTACTTGAGACGCCCCTCCCCACCTCTTCGGGCCAGCCGGCCCACAACCATTCCAGCACCCGCGCGAGAATGGCATTGCCGTTGTCTCCACTATGCTTGCCCTCATCCCATTGACAAGCGGTCTCATATCCGGCGAATCTCATGGCATCAAACATTTGACGGTTGTACTCATACCAACTGCCAAAAATGGGGTTCCAGGTGTCGTATTTATTGTCCTGAAAGAAAACCCGCAGCCGTTTGGGTTCAGTCTTTCGGATCAGTCCCGGGTACTGGTCGCCATAACGGAAAGGCACGTAAGTTCCTATCATTGAGTACACACGACTAAAGAGATCGGGTCTCTCCCATGCGGCTGTAAATGCGGCAATGGCTCCGCTGCTGGCTCCGACGAGCGCCCGGTCCGAAGGGTTCCGAGAGATGCGGATCGCACGGCCGTCCGGGGTCCTTTGTCTCTCCAGGGCCGGGATGACCTCGATCTCGAGGAAACGGGCCATGGTGCCATCCGTGCGGTCGAATTCATTGCTCCGATTGTACCGTATTACGGATTTGTGAGACTGGTCATAAACTTTGCCCGGTTCTATGCCGATGGCAATGCATACAGGAATCTTTCCCTCCCTTATGAGCGGTGCGGCGCAGTCGGGGAGATTGGAAAGCCTGTCAAAACGAATGATGAGACATGCCGGTTTATCCACCTGGTACTCATCCGGCACCCAGACCGAAATGCTGCGTTCGGTGCCGGGATAGATGTCCGGATTCTTGATAACAAAATCAAAAGTGCTTCCCGGCGCGGCTTGTAAGCGCAGCAGGGACAATAACAATATGGAGAAAAAAGAAAGCCTTCTCATTTCATTATATCAGGTCAGAGGTACGCCGTCCTTTATGGGCGATACTAAGGTAAGAATTATTTTTTCAAAAAGCGTTTCCCAATGCTTTCAGCTTCATCAGTCTCTTTAACACTTCCGACCCCTCTGGCCCCACTTCCGCAGCGCACCACGCTTTCTCTCGGCTCGGGTGCGGTTCCGGGACTGACGCTCCGGCGGTTTTCCTCGGGCGGCGGGAGGAGAGCGCTCCGACTTGCTCCCCGCACCGCCGAACGGGAGGAAACCGCATCTCCTCCCTCTGCCCTTTACCCCCTTGACTTCTGCACCCTGGTCGGGAGAAGACCGATTCCCTGCCGAGTTTGTGCCAAGTGCTCGCTCTGGAATGCACATTGAGTGCACCTGGCACTTCAAGCCTGGAAATTACTCATCATGCAGCTCTCAAAGCAGTCGGCTGTGCTTAAAGGTCCAAGCGATGGACCCTTAAGCACAAAAATGGCCGTTTTTGATCCTAACGGTCCATCGCTTGGACCTTTAAGCACACCCGGCGCGGAATTTCGGCCAGATTTACAGCCTTCGCCCGGGTTT
>JAFSTI010000159.1 GCA_017450585.1 Bacteroidales bacterium | reverse complement strand
ACGGGTGCAGCCTTCGGCGAAGTAAGCGACGATCTGGCGGGCGGCGGCGAGTCCGGCGTTTACATTGGCCTCAGCGGTCTGGGCGCCCATCTTCTTCGGGGTCGCGAACACGCGCAGGCCGAACTTTTCCTGCAGGGCGCTCAGGCTGTCCGGAGCCACATCGGTGATGTACTTGAGGTCGGGACGGTCTTCCAGCGCCTTCATCAGGCCGGCCTCATCGATAACCTCCTTGCGGGCGGTGTTCACCAGCGTCGCGCCTTTCGGCATGCGGGTAATGAGGTCATAGCCAATAGATCCGATGGTCTCGGGAGTGGCCGGGATGTGCACGGAGACATAGTCCGAGCCGGCGTACAGGTCTTCGACGGTGGAAACCGGTTCCGCACCGCCCTCCACGATCTTTTCGGCAGGCAGGAACGGGTCAATTGCCCTGACCTTCATGCCCAGCGCGGCGGCTTTCTTTCCGACCAGGCGGCCGACATTGCCAAAAGCCTGGATACCGAGCGTCTTACCCTGGATCTCGCTGCCTGTGGCGGGGGTAAACTGCGTGCGGGCCATGAAGATCATCATGGCAATAGCAAGCTCCGCTACGGCGTTGGAGTTCTGGCCGGGGGTGTTCATCACCACCACGCCGTGCGCAGTAGCGGCCTCCAGGTCCACATTGTCATAACCGGCGCCGGCGCGCACCACTATCTTCAGTTCCGGTGCAGCGTCCAGGACCCTGGCCGTGACCTTGTCGGAACGGATGATCATGGCCTGTACGCCCGGGCAGGCGGCGACCAGCTCATCCTCGCCTGCATACTTTTCCAGGAGCACGACCTCGTGGCCGGCTTCTTCCAATATCCCCGAAATGCCACGGACGGCTGCCGGGGCAAAGGGTTTCTGTGTTGCGATAAGTACTTTCATGTCAATCTATCTGTGCATTTTTTCAAACTCCTGCATGCAGTCCACCAGCGCGTCCACATCCTCCTGCGTGCAGGCATTGTAAAGCGAGGCGCGGAAACCGCCCACGGAACGATGGCCTTTGATGCCGACCATGCCCTTCGATTTCGCGAAAGCCATGAACTCGTCCTGCAGATCCTCGTGGCCAGGAGCCATTACGAAGCAGACATTCATGATGGAACGGTCTTCGACCTCGGCTGTACCGACAAACAAGGGGTTACGGTCGATCTCGGCGTACAGGGTCGCGGCCTTGCGCAGGTTGCGCTTGTGAATGGCCTCGACACCGCCCTGGGCCTTCACCCACTTGAGCGTCTCGTTCATCACGAAGATAGAGAAGACCGGCGGGGTATTGAACATTGACTCCTTGTCAATATGGGTGCGGTAGTCGAGCATGGTAGGCAGGTAACGGCTGACCTTTCCGAGGGCATCCTTGCGGATAATAGCGACGGCGACACCGGCAGGACCGGCATTCTTCTGCGCGCCGGCGTAGATGCATGCATATTTGGACACGTCCACCGGGCGAGACAATATATCCGAAGACATATCGGCGATCAGAGGAACGGGGCTGTCAAGGTCTTCTTTCAGTTCGGTACCGTAGATGGTATTATTCGTGGTAACGTGCAGGTAGTCGATGTCAGTGGGAATTTCGAAGCCCGTCGGGATGTAAGTGTAGTTCTTATCCGCGGAGCAGGCGATAGCATAGGCATCACCGATTCCCTTCGCTTCCTTGAGGGCTTTGTGGGCCCAGACTCCGGTGTCCAGATAAGCGGCCTTCTTCTCCAGGAAATTCATGGCCACATAGAGGAACTGCATGCTGGCACCTCCGCCCAGGAACACCACTTCGTAACCTTCGGGGATATGGAAAAGCTCTTTCCACAGAGCGCGACATTCATTCATGGTCTCTTCCCACTCCTTGGTACGGTGGGAGATGGAGAGGACTGATACACCAGTCCCTTTGAAGTCTTTCAGAGCATCGATGGATGCATCGATGACTTCGGGAGCAAGCAGGCAGGGGCCTGCATTAAATACGTGAACCTTCTTCATATTATCCTAACAATAAATATTGGATTTTAAATTTAGCACTTTTTACTGACTTGTCCAAACTCCTGCGCGACAATCTTCGATATGGGATAGCTTTTCGAGAAAGGCATCCTTCGACGAGAGCCGCACACGCACGCGCAGGGAGCAGTTTTCCCCGAAATCCTGGGAAGACACGGGGAGTTCCATATCTTTTACCACCTTCATAACTGCAGGCATGGAAGCATAGCCGAACTCCAGCCTCCAGAACTCACCGGCGATCTTCTCCACGATCTCGGCGTGGTCGAGGGCGGCGCGGGAGGATGTCCGATAGGCCCTTATCAGCCCGGGGATTCCCAGCTTTATGCCGCCGAAATACCGGACCACCACTATGAGTATGTCACTGAGACCGGCCGAATCTATCTGGCCGAGAATCTGGCTCCCGGCGGAGTGGGCAGGTTCCCCGTCATCCGACGCGCGGAAGGCAGAGCCGTCCAGGCCAAGTCTCCAGGCAAAACACCAGTGGCGGGCGTCGTGATATTTCTTTCGAAGCGCATCCACCTTTTCCTTTATCTCCTCTTCGGTCTCAACCGGATACGCGAATGCGAGAAAGCGGCTGCCGTTATCACGGAACAGGCCCTCTGATGCGGATGCGATGCTTTTATAAATATCGCTCATGACAAATCAAATTTAGCATTTTTATCTTATCTTTGACCCTCGGAATGAAAAAATTATTCGGTCATGACGTATAAATACAGAGTCACACTTACCGGCCTCAAGGGCTTCTACAGGCTTTATCACATCGGTTCCACCCAGTCACTGTACGCTTTCCACAAGCAGATGCGCTCCGATATGGAGTTTCCTCAGGACCAGCTGATCCTGTTCAAGGCCCTGAACGCTAACGGTGATGTAGTCGCCCGATACGGTCTGTTCGACCTGGGAGACGGCACCGTGGACCGGATTACCATGGCCGACACCGTAAAGAACGAAATCACGTCTTTCGTATACTTCTATGACGTGACCAACAAGCGCAGCGTAGACATCACCTTCGAAGGTGAGGCTGAAAGCGAAGCCACGGCCCCTGTCCTGGTCGAGGTCAAGGGTCCCAATCCCATCGAATTCATAAAGGGCTACGTCGCCTTCGAGGATCTCCCTGATCCGAAACAGGCGCTCCAGGAAGCAGAAGAGGCAGAAGCTGAGAAAGAGGGCAAGAAAAAGAAGGGCGGGCTCGCTGATATTCTCGGTATCGATGAAGACGACTTGGATGACGAGGACGACGAGGATGAAGACGACGAGGATGAATACGACGAGGATGAGGACGAGGACGATATCGAGGAAGAAGAGCAGATCTACGACGAGCAGGAAGGGCTCGACTAAAAGTGCGCAGGCGGCTTATCATAGTCCTGGGGCCGACAGCCGTCGGCAAGACCGACTATAGCATCGACCTGGCGCTGAAGTACGGTTCACCCGTCATTTCCTGCGATTCCAGGCAGATTTACAAACACATGACTATCGGCACGGCCGTTCCCACCCGGGAGCAGCTCGCCGCCGTGAAGCATTATTTTATCCAGACCAAGGAACTCACCGAAGTCTATACCGCAGGTAAATACGAAATAGAGGCGCTCGCGCTTATCCGACGGCTTTTCGACGAGGGGCATGAGACCCTTGTCGCCTGCGGCGGTTCCATGTTCTACATCGACGCCCTGGTCAGCGGCATCGCCCCCACTCCCCCGGCAAATCCGGAAGTTCGCGCCGCCCTTCAGGACAGGCTGGACAGAGAAGGAGCCGAGGCGCTGGTCTCAGAGCTGCAGAAAGCCGACCCGGGCATTTCCGGGACAATCGACCTGGCTAACATGCGAAAGGTCATGCGCGCCCTGGAGGTGATCGCCATCACCGGGCAGCCATATTCATCTTTCAAGATGACCGCTCCCAAGCAGCGGGATTTTGAGATTGAGAAGGTGGGAATCATGCGAGAGCGGGAGGAACTCTATGCGCGCATTGATGCCCGCGTGGAGAGAATGTTCGCAGACGGCCTTATAAACGAAGTGAGGTCCCTGAACGAATTCAGGAACCTCTCTGCGCTTCAGACAGTCGGCTACCGCGAGGTTTTCGACCTGCTGGACGGAGCCATCTGTGAAGAAGAAGCCGTATCTCTCGTCAAGCGGAACACCCGTCACTATGCCAAAAGGCAACTGACCTGGTGGAGACCGGACGAGAGCATCCGGTGGATCAATCTCTGATTACTCAGCGACAGCCTTGCCCACTCTGACAAGTTCGGTGGTGAAGATGAGGGTGGAATAAGGCTCGATGCCCTGGGTTCCCCTCTCGCCATAACCAAGCTCAGCAGGGATGAAGAGCTCGATCTTACCGCCTTCGCCGATGTACTGCAGGCCCTCGGTCCAGCCCTTGATCACCCTGTTCAGGACGAAATCAACGGGGCTGCCTTCCTCGGATTTGTCGAATACGGTACCGTCGATAAGTTTGCCTTCATAGTTGACAACCACGGTGTCGGTGGGTCCGGGGACCAGGTCGGTATTGCCCTGATCGATGATGCGATACTGCAGACCGCTCTCGGAAACGATAACGCCGTTACGGTTCTTGTTAGCCTCGAGGAACTTGGCCTCTTTCTCCTTATTGACAGCAGCGGTGTAGTTGTTCACCTGCTCAAGATACTCGTTGAAGAGGGTATTCATGACCTCGGGGTTGATCTTGAACTGCTCGCCGAACTCAGCGTCACGGGGATTGCCCTTGGCGTTGATGAAATCCTTCATACCTTTCTGGATCTGGGAGAAGTTCACATCACCGAAATTGTATCCCTTGATGAAGCTTCCGAAGTTCACACCGATCAGATAGCTGACGGAGTCGATACGGGCCTTGCTGGGCATGTAATCCTTGGCTGTTTTCTCTACCACGGGGGCGGTTGCATCGCCCTCGGCGTCTGCCACGGTCTCAGCCTTGGGACCGCAGGCTACGATAGCTACCCCCGCGAGGAGGCTTGCAAAAATTGTCTTGAATTTCATTTTAACGTTATTTGATTGTTAAACATTTACTATAGTTCCCAGGCGAGAGCGGATGCTCCGAGAATGGCAGCGTCGGACTCCTTCAGGGAGGAGAATACCAGTTTCACCTTGTCCTTCCACAGAGGCAATACGTTCTCATTGATTCCCTTGAGCACGGGCTCGGCGAGGAATTCCTTCGCACGTGCCAGTCCGCCGAAGAGCACGATGGCCTCGGGGGCACTGAACGCGATGAAGTCGGAGCATGAGCGCCCGAGCAGGTAACCGGTGTAGTCGAAGACCCTCTTTGCGAGCGCATCTCCGGCCTTGGCGGCGTCATACACGTCTTTGGAGGTGATATTCTCGACCTTGCGCAGAAGAGAATCCTCATCGGAGGCCTCCAGCCACTCACGGGCGGTACGGGCCAGTCCGATCGCGGAGCAATATGCCTCCAGGCAGCCGTT
>JAFSTI010000158.1 GCA_017450585.1 Bacteroidales bacterium | reverse complement strand
GGAAGGATAGCGCCGCAGGCGCGTACCAGAGCGAGGTTGCAGTACCCCTCCTGCCCGATACTCGGTTATAGGTTATTGTCAAAGAATTCGGTGAGTTTACGGTACATGTGGCCGCGCCAGGGGGTCTGCACATTGTGTTCGGACTGGGGATAAGGGAAGAATTCCACCTGCTTGCCCTTTTCCACGCACGCCTGTACGAAACTCAAACTATTAATTGGAAGAACGGTCCCATCTTGCATCCCCTGCATGATAAGCAACGGGGCGCGGAGGCTGTCCACTTTGGACATAAGCGACACGCGGGCGAAGCCTTCCGGATTGGTCTCAGGCGTGTCCATATAACGCTCGCCGTACATTACCTCATACCATTTCCAGTCTATCACAGGTCCGCCGCAAGCGCCGGCCTTGAACACATCGGGATAAGTCGTCAGCAGAGAGATAGTCATGAAACCACCATAACTCCAGCCGCTCACACCGATACGAGACGCATCCACGAAAGGCAGACTCTGAAGCATGCGTACGCCCACCATCTGATCCTCCATCTCCACCACACCGCACTGACAGTTTATCGCCCGCTCGTAGATTCCACCGTGTCCCTGAGTGCCGCGACCATCCTGCACATACACGACATAGCCGCGCTGTGAAAGAACGATCTCCCACATGCGGAAACCGCCCAGCCAGGAATCAGTAACCATCTGCGAATGAGGACCGCCATAAACATAAACAATGACCGGATACTTCTTCGCAGGATCGAAGTCCGCGGGCAGGAACAGACGATAATTATTCCGATACAATCCGTCCGCGCTGGGCACGGTCCCAAAACGGATCTCGCCGGTCTTCACATCAACAAAAGGATCCGAAAGCGTTTCACGGGTTTCCAGGAGACGTCCTCGGCGGTCACGGACGAGCGTCACGCCCGGAGTATTGAAATCCTGACGGAAATCCACGAAACGGGTGCAGTCCCCGCTCATCTTCACGCGATGCATCCCCGGCTCGGGAGTCAGAAGCACGGGCTTCGACATGCGGCGGCCTACATCCACACGGTAAAGATGCCGCTGCGCAGGACTCTGTTCCGAAGACAGGTAAAACACAGACTTGCCGTCATTGCCCACATACTCCAAATCTCCTTCCGCGGCAGAAATCCTCCGCACATGGCCCAGGGTATCACACAGATACAGGCTGTGCCAGCCGTCCCGCACATCGGTAGAGTACACAAACTCATACTTGCCGCGAAGGAAATACACTCCCCCGGCAGGCTCCACCCACGCATCATCGTGCTCCTCAAAAAGAGTACGCACGAAAGTGCCGTCAGCGACGCGATACATATTGAAATGCATCTCATGCTGGCTGCGGTCTAGCACCTGGATAAAGATATTCCGCTCATCCGGACCCCAACTCACACCGCACAGATACCTGTCATCTGCGAAGTCTGTCACATCAGCCCATACGGTTCGGCGCGAATTCAAGTCATAAATCCCTAAAGAGACCCTTTCAGAAGCCATCCCATTCATAGGATACTTGATACTCTTCAGAGTTCCGGTCCGCGAAGAGATGTCCAGCAAAGGGAAATCCGAGACCAGGCCCTCATCCTTGCGGTAAAACGCCAGCCTGGATCGGGAAGGCGACCAGAAGATACCGCCGTCAATCCCGAATTCATTACGGCTCACAGTGGTACCGTAGCTCACATCGCCGCAGCGTAGCGCCACGGTATCGCGCCGTCCGTCAGAATATACCACGAACAGCGAACCATCCTCGGAGACCGCATCCCATTCAAACTCCGTCTCTTTTTCATCAAAAGAAAACGGAACAGGCCTGGCATAAAGCGAGTGGTCGTACATCTCCTCGAAATCAAGAAGACGACCCGTGGGATTAGCCGGGTGTACAGCCTCAATGGTCTGCGCGAGTGCAGGAGCACAGACGCAGACCATTGCAAACAGCCATAATGACCTCAGGAAACTCACTTCAGTTCGCGGAATTTCTCGATGGTGATCTTCTTGGGCTTCATCGTGATGATACCCTTGATAGAATCCATCACCTTGCTATCCTCGACACCGTCGATAATCCTCTGGATCTGCTTCTCATCCTTGAGGACATTCTCGACAGACTCGTTAACGATCTCATCGGGAACATTGGACATGCCGTACATGGCATACTGATAACGGATATAAGAAGCCGCAGCCTCACGGATATCGTTATCGTCAATCTTATGGTCGAACTTCTTGAAGAGGGCATCGCGGACCATCTGCCAGCGGAAGTCATGCAGGAATCCGGGGAAATCCTTCTCGATATCCTCGGCGGAATACTTATCCTTATTGGCAGCCGTCAGCCATCTCTTAAGGAATGCCTCGGGGAGCTCGATCGCAGCCTTTTCGACGAAGTAGTCACGGATATCCCTGTTCAGGCGAGCCTCGGCATCCTGCTCATAACCCCTCTTCACATAGCCCTCTGCCTCTTTCTTAAGCTCATCCTCAGGCATCTCCTTCTTCTTCTCATCATACTTCAAGAGATTCTCTTTCATCTCATCGATAGCCTTCTCAGTCACAGAGATAGCATACTTGGGCACGACATCATCCTTGGTGACATCCAGAGCCACCTCCGGAGCCACAGCCACGTCAAAAATGAAAGTGAAGTCGTTGCCGCTCTTCCACTCGATCTCAGGCTGCTTCTCGCTGGACATAGGTTCGCCTACGAGGTTGAGCTTATTGTCACGGATATAGCCGTTAAGCTGCTCGGAGATTATGTCATTGACAGAGTCCACGAGCACCTGCTCTCCGTAAAACTTTTCGATAAGGGACATGGGGACATTACCTTTGCGGAAGCCCTTGAACTCCGCATTCCTTCTGCGCTCCACGAGCTTTTTATGGCACGCGGGCGCATAATCATCCCCTTTAATTTCGAGTGTGAGCTCTATGTTCAGAGCATCAATTTGGTTTTTCTTGATTTCCATTGATTAATAACAGTTTATATTCTACTTTTTCTAATTTTCGGATAAGCGACGCGATCATGATAAAGCTGAGCCAGATACTCCTTCAGCGTATTTTTGACCACGGAAATGTCTTTAATAGATATGTCTGCTCCGGCAAACTGACCCTCAGATATCTTCGAGCCCACGAGCCTCTCAACCAGTTCTGAATAGCCCTTCGGACTGTTGTCCTTCAGCGTACGGGACGCTGCCTCGACAGAGTCGCATAGCATAAGGATTATCTGCTCCCTGGTACGGGGCAGCACGCCGTTATATCGGAACTTCCCGATGTCCTCGGGACTGCCGCCTTCGTTAAGATATTTGTTATAGAAGAACGACATCGTGCCGGTGCCATGGTGCGTAAGGATAAAGTCAATAACCTGCTGCGGCAGGTGACGGCTACGCGCCAGGGTCTCACCATCCCGCACATGCGAAATAATCGCGGCAGCGCTCTCCAGAGGAGTAAGTGAATCATGATAATGGGCGCTGCCATCCTCGGAAAGAAGACTCTCATTCTCGACAAAACACATGGGATTCATCATCTTGCCGATATCATGATAAAGAGCGCCGGCCCTCACCAAAGCTACATCAGCCCCGATCGAGCGGGCCGCAGCGTCGGCCATATTCATAACCTGGAGCGAATGCTGAAATGTACCGGGCGCCTTATCTTCAAGCTCGCGCAGCAGCGGATTGTCAGGATTGGCGAGTTCTGTAAGGCGTTCGTCCGTGACAATATTGAACACTCGGCCGAGCAACGATACGGAAGGGAATAGCAGCGCGGTAATCACTTCACCCAGGAAAAGGTAAAGCGCGATGATAGAGAAATTGCCACTTACCAGCTCGGTAAAACGGAAGCCGGCATAGAAGACAATCACAACGGCAAAGGTGATGAGCGCAGGAATAACCAGCACTCTCCCCTGCGGGAAACGTTTCTTGGACGCAAGCATCACAAAACCCGCGACGGTAAACATCAGGTAGAGGACAGCTCCCGACCCGGAACCGGTAAGCAGGAGCGGCGTGAGGCACATCATGTATAGCAGCGCCGACATGCGGTTCCGGAAAAATGCCCTCAGGCACAAAGCTACCAGCGGGTAGGGCAATAGATACAGAAGCGTAGGGTTCACCCGGCTGAGCGGCAGGATTGCAAGCAGGCAAACCGTAAAGACAGTCAGGGCCATAATCTCAAAACTCTGCTGTCCTCCCGGCTGGTCAATCTTTATCATCGAAGTAACCAGGAACAGCGCGAGGGCAATCATGAATGCCAGCAGGATATTGCCAAGCCACATCAGGAAGCCGGAGCCGGAGTAACCCAGATTGGAATTATACTCAAGACGATACGAGTCGAGAATCTGCTCGATCTCGGCAGTGACAATCTCCCCTTCCGATACTATGAGTTCGCCGGAAGACACATAACCCTGCGTCGGGGATATATAATCGCCGTTCTCGGAATGGAGCAAGTCAGTCGTAGCCCTGTCGAATACGAGATTGGGAACGACCAGATCATAGACACCCACTTCCCGGAACACAGAATCGACATTTACGGAAGTGTATTGCTCACGCACCAGGGCAAGCAGCTTCGCCTTGGCATCAGAAAGCTTATATACCTCAGAAACAGGAAGTTTGGAGATGCGCTTATCTTTCTGGACGTATATCAATTCGTCAGAATACTTGCCGGCATGCCGGTCGGAGCGAACGGTCTCATCGCTCAAAACGCCCTGGGTGAAGACCTTCCTCAAAGAAGCGATAACCGAAGATTTCAAAGCTTGGGCGGAACCGAACTGAAGTCCTTCGGCAGAGCGCAGGCTACGGTTCACGACATCGTCCGAAAAACGGTAGCATGCCACAACCGGACTGGCGGCCCGGGATCGTTCCTCCTCCATCTGCTCATCAGTCTTGTAGATCGGAAAATCAAACTGAGCTATGAGCGTCTCATAACGCCATGGCGAGCCCTTGCGATAATCATAACTGAACCTCGGGCTCTTGGGCAGCATGAACAGCAGCACCAGGAAAACCACGGCAAAAGGCATCAGCCGGCGTATGTCCAAACGAAACTTAGGAATCTTCATCTTACTTGAAAGGACTGTTCGCCTCACGGGCGATGAATTTTCGGGTCAATTTATCTGTAAACCGGGGCAATAGCCTGTGCATCAGCACGGTAGCGCGACCGAGCGGAGTCAGGATCACTTCGGAGCGACGATGTTTCAGCGCGCGTGCCATCTTTTCCGCCACAGCCTCCGCGCTCATCAGCTTTCCCTCGTCCAGGGGCGTCTCGCCCTGAGCACTGCCATCGGCAGTCAGGGCGGCGTTGCGCACATTGGACGAAGTATAACCGGGCGCAAAAACCAGCACGTTCAGCCCGTCGGTCAGGTGTTCGATGCGAAGCGTATCGAGAAAACCGCGGATGGCGTACTTCGAGGAAGAATAACCGCTACGGGCAGGAAGCGCCGAATATCCGGCGATAGAAATAACTCCCACCACCGAACCGCGGGTCTCCAGCAGATAGGGCAATGCAGCCTTGGTGCAATTCACCGTACCCCAGAAATTGACATCCATCAGTCTGTGCAGTACACTCAGGTCCAGATCCTTGAACATCGCGCGCATGGACAGGCCGGCATTATTGACCAGAATATCAATGCGTCCGAACTTCTCCACGGTCTGGCGTACCAGTTCGCGGCAATCCTCTTCCACCGACACATCCGTCTTCACGCAAAGCACACGGGACGCATCGGCATTCACGGTAGCCGCAAGCGAGCGAAGCTTATCGATGCTGCGGGCGGCCATCACGACCTTCGAGCCGAAGGAACCGAACAGGCGCGCGACAGCAAGACCTATCCCGCTGCTGGCACCGGTCACGATGACTACCTTGTCCCTGAAATACTGCTGATCTGTCATGCTGACTATTCTACTTTCATCGCGGCGATGTCGTCACCGTCATATTCGCCGCGGTCCAGTTTGGCCTTGATCTCCTTGAAAGCATTCAGCGTGTACTCCACATCCTCCATAGTATGGGCGGCAGTGGACACGATGCGGAAAATGATCATACCCTTCGGAATGACGGGATAGATGACCATGGAGCAGAAGATCTTATAATTTTCACGAAGGTCTTTGGCAATCTTCGTAGCCTGGGCGATGCCGCCTCCGTCGATGTGGATGGGCGTGACACAGGCTTCGGCCTGTCCGATATCGAAACCCTGCTCGCGGAATCCCTTCTGCAGCGCGTGGGTAATTTCCATGCACTTGCGCCTGCGCTCATCCCCTTCCGGAGACATAATGATTTCAAGACGCTTGATATTACTCAGCACGAAGGGAAGAGGCTGGCTCTTCGCATACATCTGCGAGCGCATGTTCAGACGCAGGTAGTTGATAATCTTCCTCGGGCCGGCGACGAAGCCTCCGATAGAGGCCATACTCTTCGCGAAGGCACCGATGTAGATATCCACGCCGTCCATTACGCCGAAGTGTTCGGAGGTTCCGCGCCCATGCTCACCCATCAGGCCGAAGCCATGGGCGTCATCAATCAGGATGCGGAAACTGTATTTTTTCTTAAGCGCCACGATCTCATCCAGTTTTCCCAAGGCTCCGGTCATGCCGTACACGCCCTCGGTGATGAGCAGTACTCCCCCGCCATTGGCATCGGCTTCTGCGCAGGCGCGTGCGAGAACGCGGTCGCAGTCGGCCATGTCATTGTGACGATACTTGTATTTGCTGCCGATGTGCAGGCGGATTCCGTCCAGCAGGCAGGCATGGGCCTCATTGTCATAAACTATCACGTCATGACGCGCGGTGAGGCAATCGATCGTGGAGACGATGCCCTGGTAACCGAAGTTGAAGAGGAAGGCGTCTTCCTTCTTCTCGAAGTCGGCGAACATCTTCTCCAGTTGCTCATGGTACTTCGTATGTCCGGAGAGCATGCGGCTGCCCATGGGATAAGACAATCCCCAGTCAGCCGTGGCCTGCGTCTCTACCTTACGGATCTCAGGATGGTTGGCAAGTCCAAGATAGTTGTTAAGGCTCCAGTTCAGCACGTCCATGCCGTTAAAGCGCATGTGCGGGCCGAGTTCGCCTTCAAGTTTAGGATACATGTAATACCCGAAGCCCTGCTCGTAGTACTGGCCTATCGGGCCTCCGGAATCTCTTTCTATTCTTTCAAAAATATCTAACATAGCGGTTTAGGCATCAATGTTTGCGTAATGTGCATTTTCTTCGATAAACTGCCTGCGGGGCGGGACATCGTCACCCATAAGCATGGAGAATGTCCTTTCGGCCTCAGCGGCGTTCTCAATGGTAATCTTGCGCAGGCGACGCTTCTCGGGATTCATGGTGGTGTCCCAAAGCTGCTCGTCACTCATCTCACCGAGACCTTTGTAACGCTGGATGGTGTAACCCTTGTCGGAGCCACGCCCAAGACGCATAGCGGCGTCGTCCCTCTGCTCGTCAGTCCAGCAGTAAACCTCTTCCTTACCTTTCTTAACGAGATATAGGGGCGGAGTGGCCAGATACACATAACCGTTCTGGATCAGGTCGAACATGTACCTGAAGAAGAAGGTAAGGATAAGGCAGGCAATATGGCTACCATCCACATCGGCATCGGTCATGATTACGACCTTGTGATAACGCAGATGGCTGAGGTCCATGTGCTTCTCACCGCTTTCATCCTCACGGGCGACGGTAACGCCGAGGGCAGTATAGATATTGCGGATCTCCTCGGAATCAAACACCCTGTCGCCGGCGGCTTTCTCGACATTCAGGATCTTACCCCTAAGCGGGAGGATGGCCTGATAACGGCGGTCACGTCCCTGCTTGGCGGTTCCGCCTGCGGAGTCTCCCTCGACGAGGAAGAGTTCGCACTTTTCGGGATCGCGTTCGGAGCAGTCTGCCAGTTTACCGGGCATTCCGCCACCGGACATAACGGTCTTGCGCTGCACCATTTCACGGGCCTTACGGGCGGCGTTACGGGCAGTAGCGGCAAGCACTATCTTCT
The DNA here is from genome assembly GCA_017450585.1 of Bacteroidales bacterium. Taxonomy (GTDB): domain Bacteria; phylum Bacteroidota; class Bacteroidia; order Bacteroidales; family UBA932; genus Cryptobacteroides. The sequence continues at coordinate 3,550 of JAFSTI010000158.1, read as the reverse complement.
CGATGATGAGTTTACCTTCTTTCGGATGTTCCTCCAGGAAGCTGTCCATGGCGGCAGCGGTAGCCTGTGAAACGGCAGAGGTCACCTCGGTATTTCCAAGTTTGGTCTTGGTCTGTCCCTCGAACTGAGGCTCGGCGACCTTTACTGAGATAACGGCGGTGAGACCCTCGCGGAAATCCTCAGGGGCGAGATCACCCTTATACTTCTCCAAGAGCTTGTTCTTCTCGGCATACTGCTTCAGGGAGCGGGAAAGTCCCATCTTGAAACCCTGAAGATGGGTACCACCCTCGATAGTGTTAATATTGTTCACATAGGAATATATCTTCTCAGCATAACCGTTATTATACTGGAGAGCGATATCGATGGGGATAATCTTATCGGAATTCACACAGATGGGATCCGGAATCAGCGCGGAGGCGCCGGCATCCAGATACTTGATGAACTCCATCAGACCCTGCTCCGAATAGAAAGTCTCGCTGCGGAGTACCTTACGTCCGGTAGCCTTGGATTCGCCGCTCTCGGTAATCTCGAACTCATCCACCATTTCACGCTTGTCGGTGAGGGTAATCTTGATTCCCTTGTTCAGGAAAGCGAGCTCACGGAGACGCTTTGCCAGCGTGTCATACTTGTAAATGGTACTCTGGACGAAAATCTCCGGATCCGGATGGAAGGTAATGATGGTACCGGTATCATTGCACTCTCCGGTAACTTCCACCTCGGTGATAGGTTTACCCTTGGAATACTTCTGCACGAAAATCTTTCCCTCACGATGCACCTCTGCGATCAGCAGATCGGACAATGCGTTCACGCAGGAAACACCCACGCCATGCAGACCACCGGACACCTTGTAGCTGTTCTTGCTGAACTTACCTCCGGCATGGAGCACGGTAAGCACGACCTCCAGAGCAGAACGATGCTCTTTTTCATGCATTCCCGTAGGAATACCGCGGCCATTGTCGCGGACCGTGATGGAATTATCCTCTTCAATCCAGACGTCAATGGTATCGCAGAAACCTGCCATGGCCTCATCGATACTGTTATCGACAACTTCGTATACCAGATGGTGCAATCCCCTCTCGGAAATATCTCCGATATACATCGAAGGTCTTTTCCTAACGGCCTCAAGTCCTTCGAGGACCTGGATACTCGACGCGGAATACTGCTCTTCCGCAGCTTTCATCTCTTCTTGATCAATCATTTCTCTTATAGCGTTTTATATATTATCCTAGCGTAAATTCAAACGTATGCCGGCGGTGACCTCTATACCCGGTTCTGCGTGCAGCGCGCTGCGGCGGACATTCTGCATCAGCGCATTCCCTACCTGTGACCAGAGCGCAAAGCGGGAACTGAGGCCATACTCGAAATTAAAGCCCAGGTCATAGTATCCGGGCAATGTAAATGCGGTAGCCGTCCCGTCAAAGTGTCCCGTCCTCGCGCTGCAACTGCGCAGAGAAATGCCTGCACGATAGCGCTTCTGCCAGATGTAGGAAGCGTGAGCGTCGCAGGTAAATGCTGCCGGGGCAATAGCGTCTACATCAGAAGTATTGGTGTACCGGGCCTGTAGTCCGGCATCTACGTGTTCGTTCTTGAAAGTGAGCGCAGCGTCCGCGTAGAACTGGCCGTATTTCTCCAGCACGAAAAGTTCCTGTCCCAGTGCAGGAGCGGAAATGCTCTCCAGCAGACCGGCGCTGAACTTACGGTAACCCGCGCCTAGTTTATAGGTCAAAGCGGAAAACAGCGTGCCGTCAAACCATCCGCCAATGCGGAAAGCCTCGCTCTGTGCGAGTGGCGCAGGATTCCAGACGAAATGGGAGGCGCTGATCTGGTCAAATACGGAGACAATACTGTTGCCGCCCTTGAATTCCAGATTGGCGTATACCTTGTCAGGCAGCAGTTCGCTGCGCAGCGAGATGTCAGGGAAAATGAATCCCCCGTTCGTAAGGGTATTAAGTACGGAGACCCTGAAACCCACCATGAGCATGGTAGTGGAAAAGTCCATCTGCACGTGCGGTGCGACCTCGAACTTGAAAGGATTCTTCCCGGAAAAGCCGGAGAGTGTTTCAATGCCTGCGTCGGCGACAATCTTCATACCGGCTCCGATATCATAACCCGCCCCGCCGCCGAAACCGAAACGAATCTCGGAGGGCGTGAAGGCAGAACGGTCTTTCGTCAGACGGAAATCCAGGCCGAAATCATAATCGAAGGCCAGTCCGGACGACATAGTGGAAGCGATACGGAATCCGAAATCAATGTCATCCATATAACGACGCTGGACAGTGTCGCCGGCAGCCACAAGTCCGTATCCTGCGGTAAAGGTCATATCGCTGGCCTTCCCGGCGTAGTGGACACCCACATTCAGGCGGTTCGCGAAATCGTAGCCGGAGAAACGTCCATTAAGACCGCGGTACGGCCCTGCATAACCGTTTAGATGGTCCGTAACTCCCATTTCGAATCCGCGGCCCAAGATGGGATCCCATGCAAGGGTAAGCGTAGGATGAAGGGTATAACCGGCTCCAGCCTTCAGGTAGAAGTGATTTGAGACTCCCGGAGTAGTAACCGGGACCATGTCCATCTTATATGGCTTGAATTCGTACGCACCGGCATATGGCGTATCGAATACCGAATAATCGAAGTTCCAACTGAAGGTGGTCACACTGTCCGGAACCGTCATGGGCAGATCGTCACGGTGGGCCTCGAGGACTTTGGCCTCATACTCATTTGTAACCTCTACCCTCTGATTCAGGTTCTGGGCGCGAAGTGCGCTGCCCGCCAGCATGCAGGCGGCTGCCGCTATATATATTGCCCTATTTCTCATTGCTGCATCAGTTCATTAAGTTTATCCAGCCTCATCTGCACGAGGGACGGCACTTCATCATCCTCGCCGGTCGGCTCATATCCGCCCTGCACGCTCTCGAAGGTTGCTTTCGCCTGCGCCAGGTTATCCCTTTCCGCGAAGGAGTCGCCCAGCACGATGAATGCTTTTGCGAGCCAATAGGACTGGTCTCCGGCAGCAGAGGCGAAGTTGTACACCTTGTCTTCTATCTGGTCGAAGAGGCCGCGGTCGTAAGTATCCTGGATTATCATATAGCTGGCCTCAGCACCTTCAGGGGTACCGGGAGCGGCCGCAAGTTTCTTCAAGATATCGAACGCCTCATCACGGCGGCTGGTAGACAACAGCGACTTGGCATTGACATAATCAGCCTCACGTTTGAGGGCTTCGTCGCTGCGACTGTCCGTGCGGACGGCTTCGCAGGCTTTGATCGCTTCGGTATAATTCCGGCCGCGGAAAGCGGAGCGCATCATACCGATCTTCGCGACGAAGGTATTGTTCTCAACCTTAGCGCACTCCAACAGTGAAGAGTAAGCGCCGTATGCATCAGCAAAACGGTCCAGCCCGTAGGATAGGACAGCATAGTTCAATATGGACAATTCCACGAGCGAGGAGTCGTCTCCGCTCTCGGCCACTTGTGCGTACCAGGTGCAGGCCTGCTCCTTCCGTCCCATGGCTCGCAGGGTCTCGCCCATGTAGAAGCGGGCGTTCTGAATCTTC
>JAFSTI010000157.1 GCA_017450585.1 Bacteroidales bacterium | reverse complement strand
TGTGCCAAAGATACAAAAAAGTTAATCAACTGGAGTCAGGCAGAAGTCATCTGCGAGTACACTCAGACCAGGTGCGCCCCACGTTCCGAAGAAAACGGTGAGGGAGGTGTTCTCTGCGGAGTTAAACTCGATTGCGGCTTCGGTCCAGCCGTCAGTGGACAGGGCAGGATTACGGTCGTAAACCTTGTCCCCGATACGGACCCCTATGTATGACTGTGTCGAGCCTTGTATGGAAGACTTCATCCAGCCGGAAACCTTGTAGCGGGTATTCTTTCTGACCGGAATCACTTGGGTGCATCCGTCTTTCCATATACCTGTTTCCGAGTTCCCGAGTTTGAGGGAGACTGACCCGCCGTGAGCATCGTGAGAGGTGAGCGCAGAAGTGTTAACGTCCCATAAGGTGAGATTGCTGAGGGGCTTATCAGGCTCGTTTTCAAATCCTGCCTCCCAGACCATGTTGAACCCTTGCGGATCGGCATGTAGTTTTGAGTGATACAGAAATATATGCCATGTGTCATAACTCTTGCCCGGATTGGAGGTGACACTTGAAGATACGAACCAAAGGTCTTTGCCATCGCAGAACCATGGGTGAATGGATGGGCCGTAAGTCCCGTTGGTCACGATCTTTTCCTGCGACCAGTCACCTTGGGGATCAGATGCGTCACGGAAAACAAGTTTCCGCTGGTTCACGGACAGATACATCATCATATAACGCTTGAAATAGGTATTGTAGCGTACGGTCATCTCGGATACGGTGCCACTGGTCACGGGCGCAGCGCGGGATTCGTCATTGACCCAGAGGGCTCCGTCCCAGTATTCCCATGCTGATTTGTCCAGGACCTTTTTGGCCGGGACCCTTGCTACGCGGACCTGGCCGAAGCGACCTGCCGGGGTACCCCACATGTAGACGGTGTCGTCGCGGACTACGAAGGCTACCTGTACGAATCCTCCGTCTCCGGACCATTTGACTCCGGACTTGGTCCAAGTCTGCCCGAAATCGTCGGAGTAAACAATCTCGCTGTGATTGCACGCCCAATTATCCGCAATACCTCCGACGGACCATTGTTTTACACTCATGTAGCTCACATATTGTCTCCGCCCGACGACGGTCTGCACGGAGAATCCTCCGGTCGGGATGCAAGTGATCTCCCCGGATGTAGGGTCAATGATTTCTTTGCGTTTATTAGTCCCTCTGTCCCAAAGCATTGAGTCATAGTACAGGCCGTCGCTGAGATCTTTATCCGTGGTGATGGCGATGGCGTTTGATAGCCAGTCGCCGCCGGAATTGTTAAAGTTGTCACCAAAAATAGCCCATACGCTACCGTTCCCGGCATCCCACATGTTGCCGAAATCGGTGGAGGCCATCCCGAATCGGGACCATGTTTTGTTGGGATTGGGTTCGTTTTCTCCATCGGCTGTCAGTCCTATGACCCGGGCTATCCTCGTACAGCCTACAGGCTCGATAGATGGAACGTCCTCGCCGCCTTCTATCAAAGCGAACTCATCATCTTCGGAAGGGAGTGCTGCCGGAGAATCATTAGGGAGATTACCGTTACACCTGCATCCGCAGAACACCATAAAAGTAATCAATATGCTGTAAATGAGTCTATTCATGCTTTTTCTTAAATTGGGTTGGAGACATTCCGTACAAACTCCGGAAACACTTTGCGAAGTAAGCTTGCGTCGAGAATCCTGTCGCATCCGCGACTTCGGCTATGCTCATCCCGGATGAGAGGAGGGCGCGTGCCCTGCTTAAACGGTAGTTGCGGATCAAATCTGTAGGAGACATTCCAAACAGGGTTTTGACCTTCCTGTATAACTGGACACGTGACATGCACAGTTCGGAACTCATCTGCTCAATGGTTGCATCTCCGTCGGAGTAGCTGGATCCCAGGTATTCGGCGATTTTTCTCCGGAAAAGATCATCAATGCAGGGGCCGTTATCTATGTTGAGATCAAGTACCTTGTCTGTCTCGTACTTGCGCATGAACGAGGCCTGCAGTTGCTTGCGTTCATCGAGCGTGCGGATTATTTTGACTTTCAGATAGTCGATATTGAAGGGCTTGCGTATATACTCGTCTGCCCCTTCTGCGATACCGTATATGCGGTGGGCATCATCAGTTAAGGCAGTCAGGAGGATAACCGGTATGTGACTGGTTGCGATATTGGTTTTAATGCCCCGGCAGAGCTGGAATCCGTTGATCTGTGGCATGAGGACATCGCTCAGTACCAGTGAGACGTCTTTCTCCTGGGCCATGGTTGCCGCTTCGTATCCGTTCGAAGCAGAAAGGACATGGAAGTTCTGGGATAGTTCTTGTGTCAGGTAAGAGCGTATATCCTCATCGTCTTCTGCGATAAGAACGGTGTAATCATAACGCTTGGAGAGAAGTTCATTAACGGAGGTTTCATCCTCCTGGGGCAGGACGGCGGATTCTTCAGGGACGGAGTAAGCCACATTCTCCCCGAAATGATCTTTACCCTTCCTTAACTCTACGTAGAACGATGTGTACTTCCCGACTTCGCTTGTGACGCTTATGCGGCCGGAATGCATTTCAACGTATTCCTTCGAAAGATGCAGTCCGATACCTGCCCCGTCTTTGCGCGATGACGGAGGGTTTGAGTAGAAACGATCGAATATCTGCTGCTGCGCCGCCGTGTCTATGCCGCGTCCGTTATCATGTACTTCTATTATGATCCATTGGTCATTGTCATGTATCTTTACATCAATCTCCCCGTATTTTGACGAGTTTTTGAAGGCATTTGATATCAGATTGATAAAGACCTGCTCCATCTTGTCCCTGTCGAACCATAGTGCACATGAGGGGGTGTCGCTGGAGAACTTGTAGATGATATTCTCGCTATGTGCATAGACCTCGAAGTATTTCACAATCTCTCCGACAAATGGGACGATGTCGGTTTGCGAGACCGTGAGGGCCATCTTGTCATTCTGTATCTTGCGGAAGTCCAGGATTTGGTTCACGATCTTCTGCAAATGGCGGGCATTTTTCTGTATGATCGAAATGTCGCTGCGCAGGGCGGTGTCGGATATGCTTCTCTCAATCTTATCCAGCGGACTGAGGATAAGTGTCAGAGGAGTGCGGATCTCGTGTGAAAGATTTGTGAAGAAACGGAGTTTCTGCTCTGAGAGTTCAGTGATAGCCCGGTTTTTTCTGAGCGCCCTCAAACTCATTACCAGGGCGATGGTGGCTATGACTGCCATGATGACCAATATCGCGATCACGAGCCAGAGTGATTTTTTGAGTTGGGCGTAATTGCCGTTCAACTGGTCTATCTGTGATCTCTGGGCATTGATATGATTCTGATAGTTAAGCAGCTGCTCTGACTGGGCTTTGAGTGTTGTCGCGTTTGAAGAGTTGATGATGGAGGACTTCAGGACATATGTTTTCTCAATCTGCTTTCCAGTCAGGATGTCCATCGCTTTCTGAATGACGAAGTCTCCTCCGGGAGGATACAGAAAGGATGCATCCAGCCGGCCGTCGATGACTGCATCTACGCCGACTACGGCATCAATCCCAATGAATTTTATACGTCTGGCATCGGAGAGGCTGCGACTTCTGATGGCTTCGTAAGCAGCCAAGGCCATGTCGTCATTATGTCCGAACACGAGATCAATGCCGGAATAATTGGGGATATCCTGCATTCTGGCCGCTGTAATGTCTGCCCTCCAGTCTCCTTCCAGATGGCGGATGGAGTAGTGCCCGTTTATCTCATCCATGAAACCCTTATGTCTTTCGATTGCAGGAGATGACCCGCGCAAACCCTCAATCTCCAAGATATTGGATCCTGGTTTCAGGAATGATTTGATATACTTCCCAACGTCCCGGCCGATAGAGTAATTGTCCGCGCTGATGAAGCACGTATACTCTTCCGAGTCGATTTTACGGTCAGATATAATGGTCGGGATTCCTGAACGGAATGCCCTGACGGCGGCAGGCGTTACAGGCTCGGATTCGTTGGGAGAAATAATGAGCAGATCGACTCCCATCCTGATCAGGGAGTCAATCTGCCGGTTTTGAAGTTCGTTGTCGTTGTGGGCGTTGAGGATGACTAGTTCCAGGTCAGGATACTTACTGGCTTCAGCCTCCATTTGGATCATCATGATCTGTCTCCACATGTCATCGGTACATTGGGAAAAACCGATGACATGGGCGGGTTGACGTGTGCGGCCGAGCTCTGAACAAGCACATGCGACGGCTGCTGATAACAACAAGATGGTGAACCTGAAAGACAGTCTCCTCATTTCAATTATTATTCAGAACTCCTGCTGGAGGCCAGGAACCAAATATTGCCCGAAGATACGGAAAGAATCTGAGGTGCGAAATACTCTTTGCCCGCAGGATCTGCGATGAGAAGCTTCTCTCCGCTCCACTCTCCTTCGGGGAGTCCGGCGTCGCGGTAGACAAGCTGCCCGCTGGTCCGTGAACGGTAGATTGCCATGAAAGTGTAGCGCTCCGGGTTATAAACGACGCTGATATCATCGGTGGGGCCGTAGAAGATCATGGCTGCGGCGTCTTCGTTACCCTTTATCCACTCGGAACCATCCCAGTATTCGTAGTCTGCGGCATTGGCGATGGAGGCGGGGGCGACACGTGCTACGTATGTGCGTACTTTCTTATCTCCTGCCTGGGATCCGAACATGTAAATGTAGTTATCCTTCTTGAGGTAAGAAGTCTTGGTGAATTTACTCTCGGCCCCCTGTTCCAGGGCAGTGGCATTCCACGTGTCTCCGTCTTCTGAAGATACGAGACCGGCTCCGGTGCATGTCCAGTCTGCATCTTCGTCTGTGCCGATACCGGCGTAGTTGTAATAGTGGACATATTTGACTCCATCAATGGTGATTCCTCCGGTCGGAACCGCAGGAGCTGCGGCTACGGGGTTCTTTCCGACAGTAAGGATTTTGATTCCGTCGGTAACGTTCTTGTCGGTGGATCCTACAAATACATTATCCATAGTTTTCCCTTCTACTGACGCCCCATTGATGACGGCCGCAATGTTCCCGTCAGGCTCTACCCAAGCGATGATACGACTGCCTCCGCTGATTTCGCTATAGGAAGCATTTGCGATTTCTGTCCCGGCTACAGCCGCATTCTGGGGGAGGAACGTGTCGTTGCTTGATCCGGTGGGGATGACTTTTACGTCATCTACTTCACACCAGAGATTGTCCCAGCACCAGCCGCCGAAGAAGGCATCGAACTTCGTGTTATCTCCGGCTTCTCTGGTAATGGTATATCCGTCATCCCAGGCATCGTTGCGGTTCGGGTCGTTGGTGTTCTGGTCCATGACACCGGAATCGGCCCTGAATCCCATGTAGAAATTACATCCTTTCCAGGCGGCGCGATACTTTAGTGACAGAGTGTATGACTGGCCTTTCTTTACTGCCAGGCTCTGGACGAAAACGTCTCTCCAGTCGTGTGAATTGCAGTCTGCATAAATTGTGCGGCTGCCCAGATAACTCTCGCTGGCTTCACTGACGTAATCTGGAAGATAGAAAAGAGACTTGGCCTTCCAGTTTTCGTCTCCGGCGAATCTTTCAAAACCGCCGTCGGTAATCATGTTGAATCCCTCGGGGTCCAGTGCCAGGTCGGCTTTGATCAGGCTGAATGCTGTGATTTTGGTCGGATTAGGGTTTTCTTTCTGCCCCTCTTTCCCCTTGTCGTCGTTCCCGCATGAAACGAACAGCAATGTACAAATGGCCATAAGGCCGGTTAATCTGATAGTTTTCATGATTGTGGTTGTTTTATTGGTTAATTATATCAGTTCGGATAACCGTCGTTTTGAGCCAGTTTAGGATTGGAGATCCTTTCGTCGGCCGGGATGGGGTAGAGTTCCAGATAGTCTTTGGACGATGCACTGTGCCCCCACCATGTGCCCTTTGTATAGACTCCGAAGCGGATCAGTTGTTCGCGGCGCATCCCTTCGCCTGCGAACTCCCGGCCGAGTTCATTGAGAAATTCTCCATACCTGACAGGGATGCCGTCAACGGTGATTGTCCCCGCGAGTTGTTCTCCGCTAAGAGTCCTTTCAGAGGCAGGAAGATTCCGGTCGAAGCTCCGGTCTCGTACGAAATTGACAATCTCGGCGGCATCATCTTTTTTCCCTTCCCGCAGGAGGCATTCAGCTTTCATCATAAGGGTTTCGGCATAACGGTACATTACCCAGTCCTGGTCAGTCTCCCATTTCTGGCCTATCTTTATCTCATATTTGCCGAAACGATAACCATCGAATTCCTCGGCACCGGTAGGGCTGGCGATGTAATTGATATGGTTGTATGGTATTTTCTTCGCTGCATCGAAGAATAATGAGTCCCCGGTTACATAATTGTACTGCTGTCCCATCAGGTAGGTCGCCTGATAACGCCTGTCCTTGTCTGTGCCGGGTATCAAGTTGTGTGTTACCGGACTCTCCTGGGCATCGAATACTTCTTCTACGAAGGAAGGGTTTGCTCTCAAACCGTTGTATCCGGCAGAGCTGGCGTTATATATCGGCTTCCCCTGGTAGTGCATGGTTTTGGTGTATATGCAGTGCAGGATGGGATGCGCTCCCAGACTTTCATCATAAGGTATAGCAAAGATCACCTCAGGCGAAGTGTTGTTCTCAAGGCTGAATACATGACTGAAAGAACCGTCGAGACTGTATTTCCCTGAATTGATAATCTCATCGCAAAGGATTATCGTGCTGTCTCGTTTGGATGCATATACCGGACCCAACCATGATTCGGCGTTGAGGTATATGCGGGCGAGCATGTGCTTTGCTCCCCATTTGTTGAAGCGGCTGTATGTGCGTTCCTCGGAGAGTTTGTCCATGTTGTCCCTTATTTCCTTGACTACGAAGTCGTACACTTCCTTTCGGCTATGCGTCTGGGGGAAGTATCCGTCCGGGACGTTGAATTCGGTTTCGATGGGGACGTTCCCGAAGAAACTGAGCAGGTGGTAATAGTAATGGGCTCGGGCGACTTTGATTTCTGCGATTGTTCGCTCATCCAGTTCCACTCCAGCAGTCTCGAGCTGGTATAATACCCTGTTGCAGCAGGATGTGATGCCGTACCAGAGGTGGTTCCATACTTCGGAGAAATGAGGATCGGTGACAAGCCACTGGTGTTTGTTCAGGCGTTGCCAGATGCCGTTGTCGTTCCACCCCCCGTCGGTATTGATGGGAATGACCCAGGCATCGGTCCCTAGTTCGTACAGGTCCCAGACGCTGCGGTCCTCGTTAAACCAACGCATCTGGCCATAGACGGGAGAGAGCATGTACCCGGAACTCTGCTGTGCGTCAGCCATCAGCGCATCCATGGTGATGTCACTGTAGACGTTGGGCTCCAGGTCTGTGCATGCCGCAATCAGCAGTGCGGCTGTCAGCGTTGTTATGGAAAATATCTGTATTCTCATTTTTCCCTGAATTAGAAAGTGATGTTTACGCCGGCTGTGATGCTGCGGATGGTGGGGTACTTGTTAAGCCCGTCTATGCCCGGAGTCAGGCCGGTGATGCTTACGGCTTCGGGGTCCATCCCTGAGTAGCGGGTAAAGGTGAGCAGGTTCTTCCCTGTGACATATGCCCTGATGCTGCGGATGAGACTGCCCTCCGACGTCGTGAATGTGTATCCGGCAGTGATATTGTCCAGTTTTGCGTAATCTCCGTTTTCGATGTAATAATCACAATAGGTGGAGGGGGCGTAGTTGTAATAATCTCCGATTTTCTCGTAGGCCTTTTTGGGGATATTATGGGTCTGAAGCCAGGCCAAGGTCTCATACATCATTCTGTACTGGTTCAGAATCTGGTACATGAATGCACCGTGGAAAGAGATGCTGAAGTCTAAACCTTTCCATCTGGCATCTAGGTGGAACCCGGCGAAAACCTTCGGAATTCCGTTCCCGACTACAGTCTTCTGGTCCTCGCCTGCGGTGGAGTTTTCAGCCCCCTTAATTCTCCAGGATGTGCCATTCCCTTTCAGGCCGAGTTGTCTCCAGGCGTAGAAGTTGCCGATGGGCCAGCCTTCTTCGAGCCTGTGTGAGTAAGTCTGGACGTGTGTGAGATTCCCCAGTTTGAGGTACTCCAGGGTGTAGAGATCATTGGAGAGTTTTAGCAGGCGGTTGGAATTGAACGAGATGTTCCCGCCGAGGCTTAGGGAGAGGTCATTGCTGCGGATGATATCTGCGTTCAGATCCAGTTCGATCCCCTTGTTCATGATAGACCCGACATTTGCCAGAATGGAACTGGAGATATTCGGAGGGGTGGGGACGGTGTAGTTGTAAAGCAGATCTTTGGTGTGACGGTAGTATGCGTCGATACTTCCGTGAATCCGGTTGTCAAGCATGGAAAAATCCAACCCTATATTGGCCTCGTGCTTTTCTTCCCATTTGAGGTTGGGGTTGGGGTTGTTGGACGGAATAATTCCGTTTACCCATTGACCGTCCACGTAGGACATGTAGGAGTTGTTGAAGTTGTATAGGGCGATGTAAGAGTATGCATTTGAGGGCTCGGTTCCTGTAACGCCGTAACCCGCCCGCAGTTTGAGCTCGTTTATCCATGAAACGTCTTTCATGAAGTCTTCGTTGGAGATCCTCCACCCGGCGCTGACGGCGGGGAAGATGCCCCAGCGATTGTTCTCTCCGAACTTGCTGCTGCCTTCAATCCTGAGACTCGCCATCAGCAGGTATCGGTTGCGCCAGTTGTAGTTGGCTCTGCCGTAAAAGCCCGCCAGCCTGCGTTCCCACTTGGATGATTTGAGGGTGGACAGACCATCCAGCGTGGATCCGGCGGGAGCGATATTCCAAACACCAAATCCGTCTACCGGAAGGTCATATGCTTTCATGCTGAAAGTCTGAGAGATGTAGCGGTTGTAGCTATATCCTGCCGTGAGAGAGATATTATGGTCTGCGATGGATTTGGCCCAGTCGGCCTGCAGGTCCAGGGTGTAATCCTCCGTGTGACTGCTTCCGATGGTGGCGCTACCCATCTCGCCGCCGTAAATGGCCGAGTAGGTCTTATGCGTCCCCCACCATTCACTATTGTCGAAGTAGCTTTGGAAAGCCCCGGTCGCGCTGAGTGTCAGATAGCTGAGAGGCTCATAAGACAACTTTCCGCTGGTGGACAAAGAATTGTTCTTGTTGATTCCTCTCCATTCGTTCAGTGCACACAGGGGGCTCTGGTTGTTGGTCTGAAAGTAACTGCCGTCTTCGTTGTAGAGTGGCATTGTGGGGTTGCGCAGTGATGCGTCATTGTAGAGTTCATCCGGGCAGTAGCCGTGCTTTACGATGCGGTCGTGAAGGTTGAAATCCAGTTTGAGCTTTCCATCGGCCATGCTGTGCTTTATTCCTAACTTCAGGGCGAGGGACTTATCGAAGGAGGTCTTGTAGATACCCTGCTTGTCCGAATAGTTGGCTGATGCTACGTATCCGGATGCGCCCATGGATCCGCGTGCCGAGAGATAATGATTGTGGCTGAACGGATTACGAGAGATGGCCTTAACCCAGTCAGTGTCGGCGCCATAGTCTTGCATGCCGGGATAAATATCCGGGTGTGACATTTTTTCGCGCCATTGGGCTGCTGTGAGACGGTCGTGGTCTCCTTCCAGCATGTCGTATTTGGCGTAAGCGTCGTACTGCATTTCGAAGCGTCCTCCGGAGGCCTGGCGGGTGTTGATAATAATCACGCCATTGGTGCCGCGTGTGCCGTAGATGGCAGCGGCAGAACCGTCTTTGAGGACATCAATCGATTCAATATCTTCCGGGGCGATGGAACTGATCGAACCTCCGGCGATGCCATCTATGACAATAAGCGGCGATGAGGAGGCCGCGAGTGTCGAAATGCCTCGGAACGAGATACTTGGGGATGCACCGGGGTCTCCGGACGTTGTGGACATCCCCAGCCCGGCGACCTTTCCCTGAAGCAAGGAGAGGGGAGAGGATACACCTCCCTTCACGAAGGAGTCTGCTTTTACTCTGGCAACTGAGGTGGTAATCTCCTCTTTTTTGACTGATCCATAGCCGATAGAGATAACCTCTTCCAGACCTATGGCATCATCTTCCAAGATGACGTTTATGACGCTGCGTCCTTCTATAGTCTCCGTTCGTGTCTTCATGCCCAAGCACGAGAACTCCAGGCGGCTTTGAGCCGATGCGACAGTGATGTCATAAGAACCGTCAATGCCAGATATGACTCCGTGTGTCGTCCCTTTCTCTATAATGCCGACTCCTGGCAAAGGACTGCCGGAGCTGTCTTTTACGATTCCGTGGACCGTTGTTTGAGCGGATGCCGCGGCGGACAGCAGTATCAAGATTAGTGAGAGTGTCAGTTTTGTCCTCATAAGTCAGAGATGGGGGTTGAGTTGGCTTTTGCCCTGGCATCCGAGTACCAGAAGGAAGTAGCATAATAATCTGCCGTTCCGGGATGCCAGGATAGCATTTCGATGTCGAAACGCAGTTTTTCTGTGAATGGTATCACATCCAAAATGCGCGTTCGCAGGAAGGCATTGTAGCCGTGAGAGGAAACTTCGTCTGCCCTTGGAGCGCCTCCAAAGGGTGTAAGGAATGGCACGACCGGGGCCCATGAACAATTGAAATAGTCCTCGGTGCCGGTTCCGAAATGTGAGGGGAAAGTATCATCATCTACCCATATCTTTTCATCTCCTTCGCCGTACCAGTCCGGGGCGTAGTTGTAGAGGGATAGCAGATCCCCGACGTAGAGACCGCGACCTCCGCTGATGGTCATGAAGTTCCAGTCGAGGTTATCGTTCGAATAGTAGTCTGGACTGAGACGTATGCCTTTTTCACTGCGGAATGATGCGTGGAAGTACAAGGATGCGTCGGTCCAATTGTATGCGGATGTAATCGCGCAGACTTCTAAGGACGCCTCTGAGTTCCCTATGTTGGCCAGGCTGATTTCTCCCTTGTTGCGATAGGGCATGGGGAAGCGGCACTTTACTAGACCTTTCCCGTCTGATTCAATCCACCAACCTTTTACTTCAGGTGCTCCCATCCCACCGCCCGAGAAGTCCGCCAGAGGTACTTCTATGCATTTGATTCCATCGAATGAACCGTTTACTATCAGCGTTCGCATGACATCTTCATAGTTCTCTGGAGAAACCTCCAGCTTAATGGTAAGCTCACGTACAGCGTTGCGTCCCTTAGGCAGGCTGATGGATAACTCCTCTCCCTTTTTAAGGCGGGATTTCTTTTCTGTCCTCTGTCCTTGATCTTCGCTGGCGGCGGAAAGCAATAGCTGCGAAACCGATTGTGCCAGAGAGGCGTTTTGAGCGTAATCTTGCAATGTAAAGGTCTTTACCGGGGTCCCTTCGGGGTAGGTCCGGTAGTTGATATGATAGTAGCGTGGGATCTTGACGCTCATGTCAGGTTCTTCGAAGGTGATCTTGCAGCTTTTTGCATATGGAATCGGGAGGAAGAAGGAGTTGCCGCCGACACCGTCCATTGATTCTTCATAGTGCGTGTGGGTGTATGACAAACCGTCGGGGACGTTTGCGGGGAAACGACGCATGTCGTATGCCGGAATGACAATCTGGGCCTGGGATGCGCCATCCAGATAGATGCGCAAGTTGCCGTGTTTTTCCCTGGTGGTCATCCAGATGCGATCGATTACGCCGGGACCGGTCAGATCGCACATAACTTTCTCGGTCCTTCCTTCATTCAGTTCCAGACGTTCATAGCCGGCACCGTCATCGTTGGCCCACCATCCGTCCCTGTCGGGTGCGATGCTGGCACGGTCGTAGCTGCTGACCTGCTTTTGCGTGTACGGTATCGTGGGGAAACGGGTCACTGCGTCCCTGTCGGTCATTTCGTTGAGAAGACTCTCAAGACTGACCTCCATGGGCACTGGTTGTGCCGGAGTCTGAGAACAAGCTCCAATTATGGCCAAGAGGCAAGGGATAGAGTATAGTAGATATTTCATAGTATTACTTTTCTTTGGCCGGAGTCCATGCTCCGGACTGGGTACATACGTAGGCAGCGGTCTCGACTGCAGCTTTGTGGGCGTCACGTATAGGTGCTCCGGACAGCAGATTGCCCACCAGGGCACCGCTGAAGGAGTCTCCGGCTCCGACGGCGTCAACCAGTGCTACCTTTGGAGTGTCAATGGTAGAGCTGTCATCAGGGGTATAGATGGAACTGAAACGGTCTCCCCCGGTGAGCACCAGCATGTGCAGGCCGTATTCCCGGAGGAAGAATCGGCATGCCTGTTCCGTGCTCTCGTTTTTTATGTCGAACATCGGTTTTAGGACCTCCAACTCTTCGTCATTGACCTTGAAGATATTGGCCATGCGGAGACTGCTGTCGATAAGTTCTTTGGAGTAAAAATGCTGCCGAAGGTTAATGTCATACACTATAAGCGCGTCTGATGGTGCCGCGGCAATCAGGGACCTGGTGGTTTCCCTGGAGACAGGGGAGCGTTGGGCCAGGGTTCCGAAGCTTATGGCCGCGGCATGGCGGGCTTTATCCAGGGCATTCTCCGTCATGGGAATGTAGTCCCATGCCACGTTGTCGGTGATTATAAAGTTCGGCTGGCCGTTTTTTAGCTCAACTTTTACGGTCCCGGTGGGATGGGAGACAGTTTCGACCAGCATGTTTATGCCGTGTTCTGTGGCCGTCTGTTTCAGTTCCTGCCCCAGGGAGTCATCTCCCACGGCACTCACAGCCCAGCCTTCCGCTCCGTTCTGCGATGCATGGTATGCAAAGTTTACTGGTGCCCCACCGGCTTTCTTGCCGTCAGGAAGCATGTCCCACAGGAATTCTCCTATTCCTATAACTATTGGTTTCATATTTATCTGAGTTTGAGTTCGCTTTCAATCTCTTCCAAGGATTTGTCCTTTGTTTCCGGGATACAGAACTGAATGAAGATACCTGCCGCCAGAATCAGCGCAGCGAAGATGCCGAATGCGGCTCCGGTACCAAGGGTGCTTTCAACCCACGGGTAAAATTGGACAACGATAAAGGCGCATGCCCAACTGATCCCGGTTGAGAGGGACATGGCTGTTCCACGTATCCTGGATGGGTACATTTCGGATGTTACCACAAACATGAGGGGGGAAAGCGACAGGGCGAAGAAGGCAATGAATCCCAGGATTGCGGCCAGCACTCCTATGCTGCTGGGATTGGCGACAGAGTATGCGTATGCCAGGTATGCCAGACATACAAAGCATCCGATACAGCCAGTCACAAGAAGTGTCTTTCTGGGGAATTTGTCTACCAGATAGATGGCGATGACTGTAAAAACCAGATTTGCAATACCTATGAAAACTGTCTGCAGTAGAGGGTCGCTTCCGGCTATGCCGAGGTTGTTGAGTATGGAAGGTGCGTAATTGACTACGACATTTATTCCTGTTATCTGCTGGAAGAAAGCGAGCATGGATCCGAGGAATACAACTTTCCCCATCTTACCTTTGAATAGTTCGCTGAATGCCGCTTTTTCTTCTTTCCTTTCGTTGCCGGATGCCCTTATTTCTTCCGCATCTTCGGGGCTGAAGTTATACTTGACGATTGCTTTTTCTGCTCTTTGAGTGTACCCCATCTGGATGAGCCATCTGGGACTTTCCGGCAGAGGCAGCAAGATGACAGCATCAATTACTCCGAATGCGAGTGGCAGCCCGAGCATCAGATGCCAGTCGAGAGGACTCTTGGCGAAAAAGAGGTTGGCACAGTAAGCAATCAGAATGCCAATCACAACACCCATCTGATAGAATGATACGAAAGTTCCGCGTAGTTTTGCCGGTGATATTTCTGTAATATATGTGGGGATGACAGCCGACAGAATACCGACCCCTAATCCTCCGATGAACCGATATGCAGTCAGTGCCGCGGCACTATGCGAAAGAATCGAGCATCCAAGGCTGGAGATGCAGAGTATGGCTGCAGATACCAGTAGCATTGGCTTGCGGCCGAATCGGTCGCATAGCCGGCCACCGAACAAAGCTCCGAACAGACACCCTATCATGAGTGCTCCGGTTACAAAGCCTTTTGATAGTGCCGAGAGGCTGAATTCAGTGCTGATCAGGTCGATTGCACCGGAGATGCCTCCCATATTGAGTCCAACTACTAGAGCCCCGAACGCCGCAGTAAGAGCATAAAATAAAACGAGAGATTTTTTCATATGGATTTATTTAAGATTCTTAATAACTCTGCTGAGACAAAGTTATTATTTCATAAATAATCCATTTTTCAATCTCGTTTCATTTTTTTTAACGAGTGTTACTTATTGCTTTTCATCAGTTCATTGATGGCGTTAGAAATCCACGAACTCTATCTTGGAGGGATCCCTCGGACGTGGGTCTGGCGTTTCATCGGGCCAGCCGATGGCCAGGATGTAGCGGTGAAACGGGCCGGCTGGGCGGCTACGCAGATAATGGCCGGAGCGTTGCGGAACATATTCTTGAATCCTGATTCGCGTGCTACCATTTCGGGATTGGCCTCGACGAAGATTTTTGTCACGCTGTCGATGTATTCCGCGCTGTCCACGATACGGACTTCCCATCTTTGGGCATTCATGGCGTTTGGGGCGTTGATTCCGCATTCCGCAACTTTCTGAAGCAGTTCGCGCGGAACAGCCTTGTCCTTGTACTTGGAGGGGCATTCTACGTCGGAAGTGATGGTGATGTGGCAGGCGGTGACAACAGCCAGAACGCAGGACAGTAGCAGGAAGGCGAGCCTTTTTATGCTGTGAAAAGAGTTTTTTATATTGTCAATCATTCAATTACAACGGTGACACTCCTCGCGGCCTGGGCGCCCATGACGAGCACCTGGGCGATGTCGGCGGTCTTGGACGGACCGCTGATGAAGGTGCCGAAGCCGTAGTCGCTGAAGCTGATGCGGCGATAGGCTTCGTGCATATTGCTCACAATATTGTCGCGCCTGAGCAGGATGACCAGATGTTCGCAGATGAAGCAGACCGCCTTCTCTTTCATGGTCTGCGGTACCCAGACGCAGGCGTTCTCCGCGACGCCGACCTCCCCCCGCACGATCCCCACGTCCAGCCCGTCCATCTGCCGGACGTCAGTGACGGTGTCGGGGTTGATATTGGCAATAGTTATTTCTTCCAAATTGCTGGCAATGCTTCCGGCTTCGGGGAACAGGCCTCTGATGACGGTGTTCACGTCCTCCTGCCCGGCATCCACGGCCCGGCCGCCGGTGCTCTCGAGCGTGGAGATGAACTTCTGCAGCGGGTCCTCCCAGTTTATGGGGTCAATGTCGTCTAGCGCCGGCATGTCGTAGCGTTCCTTTATGGAGGAGCGGATTCTGGTCAATATATCTTCTCTCGTGCTCATTTCTCCAGATGTTTGAATACGGTGTGGAATGGTCTGAACGGTGCGGTTACGGCTTTGTACAGTCCCGGATGCCCGAAGACCAGGCTCATGCCGTCGCTCAGGGCCAGCTTGAAGGGATTGGCTTTGCCAATATTTCCAAGCTCCTGCCTCCAGCGGTAGATCTGCTCTCCAAGATCGACTTTCACGGGACAGGCCGTCTGGCAGCTCATGCACTGGGTGCAGGCCGAGACGTTACCGGCGTGCTCGCGGGGATCGCGGAGCATTCCCAGGTTAATGCCTATGGGCCCCGGAATGAAGTAACTGTATGAATAACCTCCGGAGCGTCTGTACACGGGGCAGGTATTCATGCAGGCACCGCAACGGATGCATTTGAGGCTCTCCCAATGATCCGGATTTCCGATCCAGCTGCTGCGGCCATTGTCTACAAGGATAATGTGCATGGGCGAGGCTCCGGGGCGTGCCGTGCGGAAGTGACTCGTATATGTGGTACTGCATTGCCCCGTCCCGCAGCGAGCCAGAAGCCTGTGAAATACGGCCAGCGAATCATAATCCGGGACAATTTTCTCCAGGCCCATAGCGACAATATGTAGCTTCGGACAGGACGTGGCCATGTCTGCATTGCCCTCATTAGTACAAACTACCACATCTCCTGTGGAGGCTACCGCGAAATTGGCTCCGGTCATGCCGGCGTCCGCGCTCAGGAATTCTCCTCTCAGGCTGATGCGGGCCTGCTGCGTCAGGTAGGTCGGATCGTGGTCGCCCTTCCTGTTTGAGATGCCTTTCTCCTCGAACAGTTCGCCCACGTCGTCGTGGTTCAGATGTATGGCCGGCATCACTATGTGGCTGGGCTTCTGGCCTTTGAGTTGTATGATTCGCTCTCCCAGGTCGGTCTCGACGACCTCTATACCTTTGCTCTCGAGGAATGGATTCATCTCGCATTCCTCGGTGAGCATCGATTTCGATTTGACCAGTTTATGCACTCCGTGTTCGTGCAGGATGCCTAGTACAATGTCGTTAAACTCGGCGGCATCCGCGGCCCAATGGACTATAGCGCCATTTTTCTCGGCGTTTGCGGTGAATTGCTCCAGGTATTCATCCAGATGTGTAAGGGTGTGACGCTTAATCGCCGAGGCTTTTTCTCTCAGCGTTTCCCATTCCGGGAGGGAGGAGGCCATGGCGTCGCGCTTTGAACGGACGGACCAGAAGGTCTCGTCGTGCCAACGGGCGTAATCCTTATTGCGAAGGAACTCTCTCGCCTTGTCTTTATGCAGTTGTTTCATAGTCCGGCCGCTAAGATTTCTACAATGTGTTTGAACTGGATGTCTGCGCCCATGCCATGTGCGATCCGTTTCAGATGCATCAGGCATGAGGCGTCCGGGCCGGTGATATATTGGGCTCCGGTCTGGATATGGCGCGTGAGTTTGTCAGTGCCCATCCGCTTTGAAACGGCGCTTTCTTCAATGGTGAACATCCCGCCGAATCCGCAGCATTCATCCTTGCGCTCTGGCTCCACGACTTCGATCCCCTCGACCAGGGAGAGCAGGTCTGCCATTTTATTGAATGGCTTGATATTCTGTTCGCTCGGCGAAGAGAGCCCCAGTACCCTGACCCCGTGGCAGGAATTGTGGAGGCTTACCCTGTAGGGAAATTTGCCCAGAGGCTTGTCAATCTTTAGAATGTCATGCAGGAAGGTGACTATGTCCATGGTTCTTCCGGCCGCTTCACATTCGTGTCCGGGAGGCAGTAGATGCTGGTAATGCTCCCGTACGAATGCGGCGCAGCTCACAGAGGGCGCGACCACATAGTCGTATCCACGGAACTTTTCCTCGAATGTCATGGCCAGTGGTTTGGCTTTTGCCTCGAAGCCGGCGACAGCCATCGGCTGGCCGCAGCAGGTCTGTTTTTCGGGATACTCCACATCCACCCCCAGATGGCGCAGCAGTTTCCACGACGCCACTCCCACCTCCGGGCAGAGCGCATCCACATAACATGGTATGAACAGGGCTGTTTTCATAGTACAAATCTAGCGTTTTCTGTTTAAATGTCAATTGCTCAGAGCCGCGAGCGTTTCGTCCAGGCTGAGGGCATCGTCTATGCTGATTTCTCCGATGCGGGTGCGCCTCAGCGAGTGGAGGAATGCCCCTGTGTCGAGCGCCTCACCCAGATCGCGGGCAATGGCGCGGATGTAAGTCCCCTTCGAGCAGCCTACCAGAATTTCCGCCGCCGGCAGCCCCTCCCAACCCTTCAGGTCGGCGACGTGAATGCGGTTGTCGGAAACCATATCCGGTCGTATGTAGTCACTCAATTTGCCGTAGGACAATAGCTCCATCTTGTCAATGCGTATGCGGCTTGCCCGGATAATGCCCTCGTCCGGCACTGCCTGTCCTGCCTTATAGAGTTTGCGGGCCATCTCATACGCCCGCACACCGTCCACCGACTTCGCGCTGAACAGCGGCGCCACCTGCATCTGCTCTCCCACAAATCCCGGAAGGACCTTCTCTACCGCCCCTCGTCCCTGGGGCGGGGGTGTGGAGAGACTGCCGCCGGCCGGGACAATGTCCTTCTCCAGGTCATACGACGCGGTGACGGCGCCGAAGCTGACCCCGGCGATGTACTCCTTGTCATGATCCTGAAGGGTTTGCGCCTGCCTGGTCGCCGGGCCTATACACACCAGAAGCAGCCCGGTCGCCAGCGGGTCCAAAGTCCCCGCATGGCCGACCTTCAGATTCTTCTTCCCGAAATGCTTGATCGCCGCCCACTTAAGCTTACGGACCACCTCCGCCGACGTCCAGCGATACGGCTTATCCAATGCCACGACAATCCCGTCGGGGTAATCCCCGATGTCTCGGGAGAGCAGCTCTCCCCGTCGCAGAAGCCTGATTGCCATTTTTTTATCTATCTTTCAGTCCGTGCTGGCTCACCAGCTTGCCTGCCTGCAGTCTTCCGGTCGTACTTCGCGCCCTGCAGCAGGTCCGGTTTAGCGGGGCAGCGGAATCTTCTCGATACGGCGCTGATGCCGTCCGCCCGCGAAATCAGTCGTCAGCCATTCCCGGACTATCGACACAGCCATTCTATAAGAGATAAAACGCGCGGGCATCACCAGGACATTGGCATTATTATGCTCCTTGACCAGATGCCCGATAGCGGTATTCCAAGCCAGCCCGGCCCTAATCCCGGGATGGTGATTAAGCGTCATGGCCATACCGTTACCGGTTCCGCACAGAGCTATGCCGGCATCCACTTCACCCTTCTCCACAGCCTCCGCCAGCGGATGAGCCACATCCGGATAATCCATACTATCCGTAGAATCAGTTCCGAAGTTAACTACCTCGTAACCCTTCCCCAAAAGGTAGGAAATCAGCCGTGCCTTATACTCGACCCCGGCGTGATCAGAGCAAATCCCGATTTTGCCCGTGTTATGTAACTTATTGATAGCCATAGTCTTATTTAAAAGTATGTACCCAAAAAGGACCACATTGTTTTCGGTAATCCATTCATCTACAATGATTTACTTACCACGCCCCTCGGCAGCCGTCGAGCTGTTCTTCTGAGCGTTGTCGAGTTGTTCGTCTGAGCGTTGTCGAGCTGTTCTTCTGAGCGTTGTCGAGTTGTTCGTCTGGCAGCTGTTGACCTGCTCTCGGGCGGTGATTCATCCAAGAACCTCGCGGGCATGGGCGAAGCGCCCGAGCGCTTCGGCGCCGCCGATGCAGGAAAGAATCTCGGAGATACCCAGGCCGCTGGCGGCGCCGGTAAGCGCCAGCCGAATGGTGTTCATCACCTTACCCATCGGCCACTCGCGGCCGCGGATAAACTCCTCCAGAGCCATCCCCAGCCCAGCCTCCGCAGCCCCTGCCGCGCATTCACCAGTCCCCGCCGTCGCGGAACCCGCTCCGCACACGGCGCTCAGGGCCTCTTGGGCCATGGCCGGAATCTCGTCTTTCCAGAACTTTGCCACATCCTTCTCGTTATACTCCGCAGGGGCCTTGAACAGGAACCAACCGGCCGTCCACAGGTCGGGCACAAAGGTCGCCCTGTCCTTCAGGACCTCCACGCACTTCTCCACATAATCCATCGTCACACAGTCCGCCGAACCCTCGGCTTCCGCCACCGCTACTCCATTTTCGCGCAGCACGGGAACGAGCAGAGAGGCGAGCTCCGAGGAAGACTTCATCCGCAGGTACTCCTTGTTAAACCACTTGGCCTTATCAGGATTAAACTTCGCACCGGCCTTCTGCACTTTATCCATCGAAAATGCCTTCACGAGCTCATCCAGGGAGAAAATCTCCTGCTCAGTCCCAGGGTTCCAGCCCAGCAGGGCCAGCATATTCACAAAAGCCTCGGGGAAATATCCGTCCTCACGGTAACCGTGAGAGATTTCCCCTTCGGGACTCTTCCACAGAAGAGGAAACACCGGGAAACCCATTTTATCTCCGTCACGCTTAGAAAGTTTGCCGTTACCCACAGGCTTCAGCAGCAGCGAGAGATGGGCAAACGAAGGCCTCTCCCACCCGAAAGCCTCATAAAGCAGATAATGCAGCGGCAGTGAAGGCAGCCACTCCTCACCGCGGATAACATCAGTAATTTCCATCAGGTGATCATCCACGATATTCGCCAGGTGGTAAGTCGGCAGTTCATCCGCCTTCTTCCAAAGCACCTTGTCATCCAGGGTAGAAGTACAAACCTCGATATGTCCGCGAATCATGTCATCCATACTGACCATTCGGTCGGCGGGCATCTTGAAGCGGATGGTCCAGTCATCCCTCGAAGACAGCAACGAAGATACTTCCGAAGAAGAAAGCGTAAGCGAATTCCGAAGACCACCCCTCGTGGCATGTCCGTAAATGAAAGTCTGCCCCGCGGCCTCAGCCTCGGCACGCCGCGCATCCAGCTCCTCGGCGGTATCGAA
This sequence comes from Bacteroidales bacterium, assembly GCA_017450585.1. Taxonomy (GTDB): domain Bacteria; phylum Bacteroidota; class Bacteroidia; order Bacteroidales; family UBA932; genus Cryptobacteroides. The sequence goes on along the minus strand of JAFSTI010000157.1, from coordinate 15,901 downwards.
AGCATAATAAGCGAAGCCGTCCGCTACCAGCTGCTCGGCATAGGCGCGATATATCCCACGCCTCTGTGACTGCCTGTATGGAGCGTGCGGATGCCTCTCTGAAGCGGTCTCAACCACCTTGCCGTCCTCAGTTACTCCTTCATCCGGGAAGATCCCGCACCAGCGCAGAGACTCAATGATATACTTCTCTGCCCCAGGCACAAAACGCTTTGAATCCGTATCCTCGATACGCAGGATGAAATCCCCGCCCTTCTGCTTGGCGTACAGATAATTATACAAGGCCGTACGGACTCCGCCCATATGCAGCGGGCCGGTCGGAGACGGCGCAAACCTCACTCTTGTTCTCTTTTCCATAGTGTCAATTCTGTCTGCCAGCCCTGCGGATGGCGGAAATATTCTCAAGTTCAAACAGCTTGTCCGAAGGTCCGGTAACCAGCACCGGGATACCCTTCGTGTCGTTAAATGCCGACAAGGCCTGATTCTCCTTCGCGAGTCCCAGTACGGTCGAAGTCCCGAAATTCTCCGGTAGCGATATGCCCTCCTCCTCGTCATTATCGCCGTGCACAGGTTTTTCGTAAACGAAGTTACTGTCAATAACGATGTAATGTCCCAGATTCATGTCCTCGCCGTCCAGGGCTTCGGTAAATTTCAGTCCCGTGGCAATGGCAGTGATGCGGATGGAATCCCCGACCTCCGGGTCCGGATCCCAGATCAGGCCGCGCTTGAACGAATTCGCTCCGCCCGTATACTCCTTGATCTTCTGGTTCAGCTCGTTGAGCTGATTCATATTCATACCCTTCTCATTGCGGCCGGCGGTGATATTGACCAAAACATTCTTCGCGCTGGTCAGGTCGAAATTGTTCAGCAGGGGAGACTCGAACACCTGTTTGATGGCATCGTCGATACGGTTCGGACCGCTGCCGGTGCCGCAGCCCATCAGAGCCACGCCGCTGTCCCGCATCATGGTGCGGACATCCTCGAAGTCCACATTGATGTAGCCCGGCTGGCTGATGATCTCCACAATGCCCCTCACGGCCGTGGCGAGCACCTCGTCCGCTTTGGGGAACGCATCCTGGATCAGCAGGTCGCCGTAATACTCATACAGCTTCTCGTTGTTGATGACCAGCAGGCTGTCCACGTTCTTCTGCAGGTCGCGGATGCCATCCACGGCGCGGGCACGGTAGTCGCTGCCTTCATTTTTGAAGGGCAATGTGACCACGGCTATTGTCAGAATCCCGCGATCCTTGGCCATCTTCGCGATGACAGGGGCCGCTCCGGTGCCGGTGCCTCCGCCCATGCCGGCGGTGATGAACAGCATCTGCGTGCCGGAATCCAGCACAATCTTCGCGATCTCATCCTGCGCCTCGATGGCAGCCCTGCGGCCCTTCTCCGGGTCACAGCCCGCGCCCAGCCGGCCTTCTCCGATCTTTATCTTGACCGGAACATCGCTGCCGGACAGGGACTGCATATCAGTATTGCAAATGACAAAGGTGCAACCCTTGACATTCTGATTGTACATATAAGTCACGGCATTGCAGCCGCCGCCTCCGACGCCGATTACCTTTATCAGGCTTTCTTCCACGGACCAGTCTTTGGGCTTTATGCTCTCTATAGGATCAAACATGGCTATCAATTATTAGCGTCAGTATCGTCTTGGTCAAAAAGAATATCCCAGAAACTGGATGCGCCATTGGCGATTCCCTTAACCCAACTGGGTTTCGGTTTCCTCTCCTTGGGTTCTTTCGGTTTGCGCTCCTTCTTGGGCTTCTTCTCCGCGGGCTCGGGCTCGGGCTTGGCCACGGGGGCCTCAAGCACCAGAATATCTCTTTCTTCTTCCTTCTCGGGAACATCCTCTTCTACCGGCTCGGGCTCGGGCAGTTTCTCGATGCAGTTCAGCCTCTCCATATGCTTCGCGGCCAGGATCATACCGACCGTAGTGGCACTGTCCAATTCATGGGCACCGCAGCCCACGGAGCTGAAAAGCGCCAGGGGATGTCCCAGCCGTACGGTATAGCCGGTCATCTCCTTAATCATGGGGGCCAGATTCAGCATTCCGGCGGCACCTCCGGTAAGAACTATTCCGCTGCGCAGATGCTCCGCATAGCCGCTCTGCTGGATATACCAAAGCATAGCGTCCACGATCTCCTTCTCGCGGGCAGTGATAATCTCCGAGAGGAACCGCACCGGCAGCTGCTTATCGATGCCGCTGTCGTTATAGTCAATGCGGATAGTCTTGTCGCCAAGCGAAGGCAATTTATCCGGCATACATCCGCCGAATGCGAGCTTGATATTCTCGGCCAGCGGAGTGGACAAGCCGCATTCGCGCTTGATATCGGCGGTCACAGACTTTCCTCCGAAGGGGATAGAAGCATAGTAACGCAAGATATTGTCATGATATACGCTCACGGAAGTCACCCCGCCGCCCATCTCGATCAGCGCTACACCGGTCTCCCGCTCATCCCTGCTAAGCACTGCGGCCGCGGTAGTGAGGGGCGTGAAAATAGTCTTGAAAGCCACATCGGCGCTGTTCATCACCATGGACAGGTTATCTGACGAGCGCTTCGATCCGCTGAAAATCTTGAAATTGCCCTCCAGCGTACTGCTCACGATGCCCACGACTTCGCTCTCATCAATCTGATGATAATCATCCACCGAGAACGACTGGGACACGGCATCATAGATAACCTCGCGCTCCAGGTCGATGTCCGGATAGTCGTCCAGCGCGATATTCTTCAGGCTGTCGACCTCCTCCTGGGTGATGCATGAAGCCTGGTCAGCACGCGGAAGTTCCCCGCGGGCATTAATCTGGCGCACGAAACACCTGGGCAGACCTACCAGCACCTGATAGATCTTGATATTCAGGGCCTTCTCCGCCTCCGCGATAGCCTTCTTCAAGGGAGCCACCACCAGCTGCGGATTGAAAATACTGCTGTAGCGCACGCCCTCGGACGGGACGTCGCCCTTGTAAACAATCTGGATATTGTCTCCGTCGATACTTCCCACCATCAGGGTGATGGAGGAAGATCCGATATCCACTGCTGCTATATACCTCATATATATAATGTATTATTTTCTGCAAATCACCTGTCCGCGATACTCCACGTTCACGCTCGAATACCAGTCCGGACCCTTCTCGGGACGTATGTCGCGAATATATTTATTAGCCCGTGCGAGCTTGCGGCCCAATGCGGAAGGCTTGCCCAGCAGGATCCGCTCCCGCCCGTCGGCAAGTTTCAGGGCAATGGCCCCGTCCGCCGCGGCTTCCATCCTTTCGACCGGCGCGAGCAGGGTAGGCAGCGCGAGTGACAGTGAAATCACTTTCCGCACCCAGGCGCCGTCATTCATGGGCGGAGTGCCGGCCATCACCGGAACCTCCTCTTCGAAAACCCCCTGCACCGGGAATGCGAAGCCGTTCGCATCGCAGTAGAATGCCCCCTGCGCCGTGGCAAACTTAAGTACCGGCCGTTTCTGGTAAATCTCCACATTCAGCGAGTCATCCGGAGTCATGTACGCTTCGGCTCGCCGTACCACAGGCATGCTTTCCAATATCTTTTCAATGCGGTCGAGCCGCACGCTGTCCGGCCGTTGTCCGGTAAAATCACCGTAAGACTGCTTTAGTGCGGAGCGCACGTCTTCCTTGTCCAATAGCCTGTAGCCATCCTTGAACTCCACCCTCAGACCGGAGCAGGTACGCCCTCTCATCGCGCGGTCCTCTGCCATGAGCAGAATCGCGAGCAGGACGACTGCCGCCAGGGCGCCGACCACGGCCAGAATGGATTTCAGGGCCTTTTTCATCTCTTCTCCAGCATTTGGGCAATAGGTTCGACAAGCCTGTCAATATCTCCGGCGCCGAAAGTGACCAGTACGTCCAGCGGTTCGCGGGATAGGTAATCCACCAGCTGCTCCTTGTGCAGCAGGACCTTCTGGGGCGCGGTCGCGGGATCGTAAATTATCTCGGCCGTGACCCCGGGGATGGGCTCCTCGCGTGCAGGGTAGATGTCGAGCAATATCAGTTTGTCCACTCCGCTGAGCGCCTTCGCGAACTCGGGAGCGAAATCTCTGGTGCGGGTGTACAGGTGCGGCTGGAACACGGCGGTGATGCGCCTGCCCGGAAACATCTGCCGGAGCGACGAGATTGAAGTCGCCAGCTCCTGCGGATGGTGGGCGTAATCATCGATGAAAGTCAGCCCCGGCCTATTCACGTGCACATCCATGCGCCTTTTCGCACCGCTGAAAGTGCCAATCGCGTGCTTTATTTTCTCCGGGGCAATACCGTAGCGCAGGCAGATAGCCGCAGCAGCGACGCTGTTCTCAACGTTCACCCAGCCCGGCACACCTACCCTTACGCCCTCAATCACGCCGCCCGGATACACCAGGTCGAAAATGTAATGTCCGAGCTCGTCCGGAGCCATCCCGCGTGCGTAAAAGTCAGCGCGGGTGTCGCTGAGGTGATAAGTCAATATCTCAGCTCCCGTGTCAGAAGTGCTGACCGGGAGACCGTATTTCAATATGAGCGTGCCGCTTACCTGCGAGGCGAAAGTGCGGAAAGCTTCCTGTACATGCTCGAGGTCGCCGTAGATATCCAGGTGGTCGGCGTCCATCGCCGTGATTACGGCAATCTCGGGATGAAGCTGCAGGAACGAGCGGTCGAACTCATCCGCTTCAGCAACTACCGTGGGCGTATGGCTCATCAGCAGGTTCGTGTCGTAATTCTTCGAAATGCCGCCCAGGAAAGCGCTGCAGCCTTCTCCGCTTTCGGTCAATATATGCGCAGTAAGCGTGCTGGTAGTGGTTTTTCCATGCGTGCCGGCGACAGCGAGGCATCTCTGGCCTTCCGTAATCTCGCCCAGCATGCGGGAGCGCTTGATGACGCGGTAGCCGTGAGACTGGACGTACACCAGTTCCTTGAGGTCTGCGGGAATGGCGGGCGTATAGACTACCAGCGTGGCAGCCGGATCGGACGGTATCATCTCGGGACTGTCGGTGTAGTGCACGCCGATCCCCTCCGAGACCAATCTCTGGGTCAGTTCCGATTCGGTCCTGTCATATCCGCTGACCTCCAGTCCCTTAAATTTGTAGTACCTGGCGATCGCACTCATTCCGATCCCTCCTATACCTATAAAATATACGCTCTTGTAACTCATTATGAAATCAGTTTATAAGCCTCGTCGGCTATTTCGCCGGCAGCATTCATCTTAGCCATCTTCCCTGCATTTTCTCCCAGTATTTTAATCATCTCCGGATCTGAAAGCAGTTCCAGCGCTGTGGGGAGCAACTTCTGCTCAGCCTCGGCATCGCGCACCATCAGTGCGGCGTTTTCCCGGACCAGCGCCATGGCGTTGTGAGTCTGATGGTCTTCCGCCACGTTCGGCGAAGGTACGAAAACCGCCGCCTTGTGCGTCGCGCAAATCTCTGAGATTGAACTCGCACCGGAGCGGGAGATTATCACGTCAGCCGCCGCATACGCCAGATCCATGCGCCCGATGAAATCCGTGTGCCGTATGCCCTTCACTTCCGGGTGGGCGGCCATGAACTCATCCACGCCGGCCTTATAATAACGGCCGCATTGCCACAGAATCTCCACATTCTCTCCGCCAGGACGGCCATCCTCGATCCAGCGTTTCATCGCCCGGTTCAACGTGCCGCTCCCCAGGCTTCCGCCTACCACCAGCAGGCGCTTGCTTTCAGGATTGTCATAATACAATTCTATGCCTTCACGCACCATCTCCGCGCTCGCCGGCACCATCTCTTTCCGGATCGGATTGCCGGTGAGGACGATTTTGTCGGCAGGGAAGAATTTCTCCATCCCGGAGTACGCCACGCATATGCAGCCCGCGCGTTTGGCCAGAATCTTATTGGTCAGGCCGGCAAAACCGTTCTGCTCCTGTATGAGAGTGGGGACCTTCTTTCGCCCCGCCTTCCAGAGCAGGGGAGCAGAGGCGTAACCGCCCACTCCGATGACGATGTCCGGCTTGAACCGGTCAATGATACGCCCTGCCAGGTGAATGCTGCGCAGTATCTTGAACGGCACCTGAATGTCGTTGATGATGTTTTTCAAGTTAAGCTGACGCTGAAGGCCTACTATCGGCAGGCCGGTAATCTCGTAGCCAGCCGCCGGTACCTTCTCCATCTCCATCTTGCCCACCGCGCCTACGAAAAGAATCTCCGTGGCCGGGTTCAGCTCCTTGAGTTTATTGGCAATCGAGATGGCCGGGAAGATATGGCCTCCCGTACCGCCTCCGCTGATGATTGCTCTTATCGCTTTGTATTCCATATTATACTTCTTCTGTTTCATCAATATTGTCCTCATCCTCCGGCCACTCTTCATTCTCCTGCCACTCCTCCGGATCGGGCAGCTGAGTGGATTCGGCCTTAATCTGATCCGTCTGAGCCTGCGGCATGCTCAGGTCTACCAGCGGCTGGGCGTTGCGCGTCTCCTTGTCCACTTTCTTCTCCGAACTCTTGCTCACGGACAGGATAATGCCGAAAGCGATGCAGAAACACAGGAACGAGGACGTTCCGTTACTTATCATCGGCAGCGTCTGTCCCGTGTGTATGCCCAGGTCGCAGTTGATCAGCACATGGAAAAAGGCCTGGCAGGTAATCAGCAGGCACAGTCCTCCCACCGCCATTTTGCCATAGCCGTCATCACAGTTACGTACTATGATAGAGCCACGGGCCAGCAGGCTGAGATATAGGATAAGCAGCACAATGCCGCCAAACAGACCGTACTCTTCGACTATGAAACTGAACATATAGTCCTCCGAGATGACCGGCACCAGATACTTCTGGGTGCTCTGTCCGGGACCCTTGCCCAGAATGCCGCCCTCCTTGATCGCGATTTTGGCCCCGTGTATCTGCAGCAGCTTATCCTTAAGCCGGTAATACTCTTCCGATCCTACGGTAGATTGTTCAAACAGGATTTCGTCATTTTCAGTGCCCTTGAGACGGCTTTCTACGGTCGCCATTCGGGAGAACAGCGGCTTGTCGTTGTGCCGTGTGGCACAGAACAGCCCATATGCGCTTGCGAGTCCCAGCACTGCGATGGCCCCCATCACCAGGATGTCCCTGAAGGGCAGGCCGCCGATTATCAGGGTCAATATCAATATGCCTCCGATGAACAGGGCGCTGGATGTGCCGCCGACCAGTACGAGTCCGCATACCAGAAATACGGGAATGCAGATAAAGATGGCTTCCTTCCAGCCCCGGTTCTGCAGGAATGAGAGTTTCTCGAAGCTTTCCGTCAGCCGGTTAAAGACCGGGAAGTCATCCCTCTTCAGGGCATCCAGAGCCCAGGCGATGTACATTATCATCGCCACCTTTACTATCTCGTACACGTGCACCTGCACGCCGAAGAATGAGATGATTCGGTAAGCGTCATTGATGTTCAAAGCCCGGATCGGTCCCAGTCTCACATGCCCTACAAGCATTATCAGCAGGACCAGCGAGAACCAGAACCCGTACTTGGACAATGCCTTGAACCACTTGAAATTACAGGCGAAACAGAAGACCATGACGACCACTCCGATGAGCACGGTGACCAGCTGGTCACGGACGATGTGCAGGCGGTTCACATCCGATGTGACCTGTCTGGAGGTGGCGGAGAATATGCACACCAGCGAGAACAGGCACAGCAGGAGTGCTATGATCCATACCAGCTTGTCGCCCTTGATATTGCTGATCTTAATCTTATGTTTTGCCTTTTCTGCCATATTGCCCTAAAGGTTTCTGACTGCTTCCTTGAACTGCCTTCCGCGGTCTTCGTAATTCTGGAACAGGTCGAAGCTGGCGCAGCAGGGGCTGAGCAGCACGACATCGCCAGGGGAGGCGAATCCGGCTGCCGCGCTGACGGCATCGGTCGCGGAGGTGGTATCGATGATATTGTCCTTACCCACGATACTCTCGAAGGCATCGTGAATCTTTTCGTTGTGCAGCCCCATGCAGACGATGGCTTTCACTTTCGTGCGCACGAGCTCCTGCAGGACGCTGTAATCATTGCCCTTATCCTTCCCGCCGACAATCCATACGACCGGTTTGGTCTGGCATTCGAGGGCGTACCACGCTGCATCCACATTCGTGGCTTTGGAGTCATTGATGTAAAGCACGTCGCCGATGCTCAGTACCGGTTCCAGCCTGTGCTCAACGGCCTGGAAGGTGGACAGGCTGCGGCGGATGACTTCGTTGTCGATGCCGGCTGCCTTGGCTGCGAGGGCCGCGGCCATGGAGTTGTAGATATTGTGCTTCCCGCCCAGCGCCAGCTCGTTGAGGTAGATTTCGCTTTCGCTCTGCTCTACGTTCATTATGATGCGGTCGTCCTTGACATACGCTCCGGGCACGGGCTCGCTCTTCTGGGAGAAGGGCAGCATCTTGGCTTTGGTGACGATGCGGGTCAGGTGCGCGATGGTGATTTCGTCGTCCGAATTGAAGATGAAATAATCTTCGGGCCGCAGGTTGCGTATCAGGCGGAACTTTGCGCGGGCGTAATTGTCAATATTGTAGCCGTATCGGTCCAGATGGTCGGGTGTGATGTTGGTGATAATGGCTATATCGGGCCTGAAATCGTAGACATTGTCCAGCTGGAAACTGCTGATTTCCAGCACGAAATAGTCGAACTCGCGGGTCGCCACCTGTAGCGCGTAGCTCTGGCCGATATTGCCGCCCAGACCCACGTTCAGACCGGCTTCCTTCAGCAGGTAGTAGATCAGCGAGGTAGTGGTGGTCTTTCCGTTGCTGCCGGTGATGCAGATTTTCTTGGATTTATCGTAACGGCCGGCGAACTCGATCTCGGAGATGACATGTATACCTTTGTTTATTATGGCTTGCATGACGGGCACGGTGTCGGGTATGCCGGGGCTCTTGACCACCTCGTCGGCATCAAGAATGTGCTCCAGGCTGTGGCCGCCCTGCTCGTATGGGATATCCCATTTGCGCAGGGTGTCCGCGTATTCGTCCTTGACCGGTCCGTTGTCGGACAGGAAAACGTCGAATCCTTTAACTTTGGCGAGAACCGCGGCTCCCACGCCGCTTTCCGCTCCTCCTAGTACAACTATTCTTGCCATATCGCTACCTGAGTTTCAGCATTGCCAGCGTAAGTACGCCGAGTATTATTCCTACGATCCAGAAACGGGCCACTATCTTGGCCTCGGGTACGGCCCTTTCGGGTTTGGTGATAAGGGCGGGGATGCCCTCTTTCTGGAAATGATGGTGCAGGGGAGCCATTTTGAACACCCTGCGCCCTTCCCCGTATTTTTTCTTCGTCCTGCGGAAGTGTGCGCGCTGGATCAGCACTGAGAGGCTCTCGACGAAGAAGATGCCGCACAGAATCGGAAGCAGCAGTTCCTTGCGCAGAAGCACGGCGCACACGCCGATGATGCTTCCGAGGGTGAGGCTTCCGGTATCGCCCATAAATACCTGGGCGGGGTATGAATTGTACCACAGGAAACCGATGAGGGCTCCCACGAATGCGGACATGAATATCGCTATCTCTCCGGTTCCGGGCAGGTACATCACACCGAGATAATCGGCATTGATGACATTGCCGCCTACCCATGCGAGAACTCCCATCACTACGCCCACGATGGCAGAGGTGCCTGCTGACAGGCCGTCCATGCCGTCGGTGAGATTAGCGCCGTTCGAGCATGCGGTGATGACGATCACGATGAGCAGCATGTATATGCCCCAGGTGCAGTACACTCCCAGCTGTCCGTGGAAGGGCGAAAGCCATGAGTAGTCGAATTCGTGTGCCTTCACGAAGGGTATGGTGGTGACCAGATTGTCGGTCGGGATGGCGGGGCTGATACACACGATCAGAGCTATGACCAGGCCGAGCAGAAGCTGGAATATGAGTTTCATCCTCTCGCTGAGTCCCTCTTTGCGGTGCTTGAAGACCTTGATGTAGTCATCCGCGAATCCGAGCGCCCCGCTCCATATGGTGGTGAGAATGAGCAGCTGGACATAGATGTTGGTGAGGTCGCAGATCAGCAGTACTCCGGTCAATATGGCTGCGATGATGATGACGCCGCCCATGGTGGGGGTGCCTTTCTTCTGAAGCTGGCCTTCCAGCCCGAGGTCGCGGATATCTTCGCCTATCTGCTTACGGCGCAGCAGGTTGATTATCTTATTTCCGGCGAACAGAGAAAAAAGCATGCTCACCACCGCGGCGGCGATGGCCCTGAACGAGATGAAGTTCATCAGGTGTATGCCCGGAAAATCAGTTTCCTGTAACCATTGGAAGAGATGATACAGCATAGTTTAGTCGGTAATGGTTTTAAAGGTTTCCAGTACAATATCTTTTTCGACGAAGGGGTGTTTGCCCGTCGCGTCGATCTGGTAGTTTTCATGTCCCTTGCCTGCCAGCAGGATGGTGGAGCCGGCGGGTGAGGTCAATATGGCCGTGCGTATGGCCTCGCGTCTGTCGGTGATGAACAGCGAGCGGCCGACTCCGGCGGGGCTCAGCCCTGCGCGTATGTCGTTCAATATGGCCTGCGGGTCTTCGGTGCGGCTATTGTCAGAAGTAATGATCAGCCGGTCCGCTCCCTGCTCGGCGATCGCCGCCATCTCGGGACGCTTGGTCTTGTCGCGGTCGCCGCCACATCCGAACAGGCAGACCAGCGTGCGCGAAGGCTCGATTTCGCGGAGCGTCTTCAGGACATTGGCCATGGCGTCGGGAGTATGGGCGTAATCGATGACCACGGTCAGGTCCCTCGGCCCGCGCAGGCTCTCCAGCCGTCCCGGCGCGCTTTCCAGTTTGCTTATTCCGAGCAATACTTCCTCGGTCGTGGCTCCCAGTTCGACAGCCGCGCAGTAGATGGCCAATATGTTGTAGGCGTTATGCTCGCCGATCAGCCTGGTCCATACCTCCTGTCCGTCAATGCGCAGGAGCATCCCTTCCATGCTTTCTTCCATGATGCGGGCGCTGTGGTCGGCAATGCTCCGGCAGGAGTAAGTGACTTTTCTCGCGGCGCAGTTCTGCACCATCACCGAACCGTTCCGGTCGTCGGTGTTGATAATCGCCACCGCATCCTTGTCCAGGTGGTCGAAGAATAATTTCTTGCAGCGTAGGTATTCTGCGAAGGTGCCGTGATAGTCGAGGTGGTCGTGGGTGAGGTTGGAGAAGAGTGCGACGGCGAATTTCAGCCCCGCGACCCTTTCCTGCTCCAGCCCGATCGAACTGACCTCCATGAAGCAATACTCACAGCCGGCGGCTACCATCTCCGAAAGCAGGGAGTTGATGGTAATGGGGTCGGATGTGGTATTGGCCGTCTCAAAGCGCCGGTCGCCGACGTAATTGGCAATAGTGGAGAGCAGTCCGCATTCGTAGCCCAGGTTCTTGAACAGATGATAGAGCAGCGTGACCGTGGTGGTCTTGCCGTTCGTGCCGGTGATACCCACGAGCCGCAGGTCGGATGACGGGTGGCCGTAGAAATTGTCGGCAATAAGCGCGAGTGCCAGCCGATCTGCATCCACCTCCGCGTCCGCGCCGGCTTTCAGGGCCGCGTCGATGTAGTCGTGGCCGTCGAGCGCATTGCCCTTAACGGCAATGAACAGGGCTCCGGGGCAGGCTTTGCGGGAGTCGCTGCAGATGGAGCTGATTTCCGTTCCGGGCGTGCCGTGCAGGATTGTGGCGCTGGTGTTTTCGAGTATCTGTCCGAGTTTCATGTTATATCTTTTTGTCAATCATTCCGGAATTATACATCTGGTCTACTATCCTTCGCACCGCGGCGGCGGGGTAGGTGCCTCCGTAGAAGCTCTGGTGTGAGGGTTTTGAATAGACGACTGCGATTATGGAGTACTGCGGGTCTTCGGCAGGGAAGAAACCCACGAAGGTTCCTTGGTTCTTGAAGCGACCTTCGCTGTCCTTGTAACCTATGCCGGGCATTAGGACGCGGGAGGTTCCGGTTTTTCCGGCCACCGTGCAACTGGCTCCCTTGAGCCTTTTGGCCGTACCTTCCTCGGTGACGGACTTGAGTGCGCGGACCAGAGTATCTGCCGTGGCTGTGGAGCAAATCTTGCCGTTGAGCACCGCGGGTCCCTTCTTCTCAATGATCCTTCCGTGGTCCTCGATGCTCTCTACCAGATAGGGCTTCATTAGACGGCCTTTGTTGGCTATGCCGTTGTAGAAGGTGAGCATGTGCAGGGGAGTCTCCTCGGTGCTGTAGCCGAAGGCCACCGAGCACAGGGATGTCTGTCCCCATCCGGGGGCGTTAGGGGATGAGATGTGCGGGGTAGCGAGGCCGCTAAGGTCGAAGTCGAAGGCTTCGCCCAACTTGTAGGTGTATAGTTTGTCGAGGAATCGCTTGGGATCCTTTCCGTAATACTTGTCTGCCAGATACTGGAACATGTAGTTCGAGGAGACCTTGAATCCTTCGATGATGGGAATCTGATTGGTGTGGTGTTCTCTCTCGTAGTCTAGGATGTGCCTGTCCGGCTCGAAGGTGTAGATGCGCCCGTGGTTTGTGGGGATCTTGTCGTCGAGGCTTTTTATGTAGCCGTCTTCGATAACCGTCATAAGTGTGACAGTCTTGAATATGGATCCCGGCTCTCCGACGCGGCCTATGGCCATGTTAAGAGTCTCTCCCAGGCGGTCGGTCTTGGGATCGCGGAGCAGGTTTACCATCGCCTTGATGGCGCCGGTCTTCACGTCCATCACCACCGCACATCCGCCTTCTACCATGGTGTCTCCGAGAATCTGCTCGCGCAGCGCGGCATCGGCGATGTCCTGTATGTCGATATTCAGGGTGGTTCGGATGTCGTATCCGTCAGTAGCCGGGATGAAGGGCTTGGTGTAGTCACGCACCAGGGCTTTATTGTCCACTTCCCTCATCCATTCGCTTCCTTCCTTGCCGTGGATTGCATAGTCGAACTTTCCTTCCAGTCCGACATGGCTCCGGCTCTGTCCGGGTCTGACATAGCCGAGGGTACGGAGGGCTAGTTCACCGTAGGGATGCAGGCGGATTATGCGGCTGTCGCTGATCATTCCTCCCCTGTGGGATGGTTCGTTGAAGAGGGGAAGCTTCAGTAGGTTCTTGTAAGTCTGGTGGTCAACGTCCTTGCAGATGAGCTCATATTGACGCCTGTTCTCACGCCCGCTTCGGATCAACTCATAGTACTGGGCTGCACTGCGGTCCCCCAGTTCTTTGCTCAGGCCTTCGGAGAGACGACGTGCTTTTTCCAGCCATGCAGCTTCCAGTTCGGCTCCTCTTTCCTTGTCCGTCATGCGGGCGTAGGTCTCCTTGCGGACGGTGCAGTCCATGTGGATGGTGTAGACCGGCACTGAAATGGCCAGCGGGCTGCCATTGTCAGAAAGGATCGCGCCGCGTTTGGGTTCGAGGACTTTTTCGACAGAGGTCTGGGTAATTACCCTGGCGAGCTTGGGTCCCGGGGTGTAATTCAGCTGGATGCCGACCAGCCTGATAACGAACAGCACCGTCACCAGCAACAGCAGGATGTACACGAGGTGTACCCCCGTGGCCACGCGGTCGCGCTTCTTTTTGGGTTTAGGTGTATTCGTCGTTTCCATCAGGTCGTGTTCTGTCTTGTGGCCTTTCGTTTTCTCTCGGTCGTTTTATCTGTGCTCGGCGGGCTCTCTGGTCATCTGTGCTCGGCGGGTTTGGCGGGCGGGGCTAGCTCGGAGCCCAGTTCCTCCAACAGGCTGCTGATCCGGGTGCGCCGGTTGAGCTGCTGCAGTTCGTACGATTTCTGGGTGTGCAGGACCTCCAGGTCGTGGAGGATCTCCTTATTGTTCTCAACCTTCACCATCGTGGCATCCACCCCCAGGCTGAAAAGTATGATCAGCGCGAAGAGAACGAAAGTGTAGATGATCTGCGGGAAGTACTTGCCGATGTTCAGCTTGATCAGCAACTCTCCGCGCAGCGCGGCCCAGAGCATATTCACCAGGAATGTGCCCAGGTCCTTAATCTTCCATTTTCTCTTCTCTTCTGCCATTTTTTTCTTCTGTCTGTCTTGTCTCTTGTCCGGAACCTCCGACTACCGGAAGCTAAAGCTTCTCGGCGACGCGGAGTTTGGCGCTCCGGGCGCGGGTATTGCCCGCTATTTCTGCTTCGGAGGGCAGGATCGGTTTGCGGTTCACTGCCCGCAGCGGCGTCTCCACCCGTCCGAACGTGTCTTTTACTAGTTCGCCCTCGATATTGCCGGCCTTGATGAAGTTCTTTACCATCCGGTCTTCGAGGGAATGGTAGGTGATAACTACCAGCCGTCCTCCTTTTTTGAGGCTTGCGCTAGCTCCTTCCAGGAACTTTTCCAGCGACCGCATCTCGTCATTGACCTCTATGCGTAGCGCCTGATATACTTTTGCGAGATACTTGTGCGGAGCCACTTTCGGTGTCACACTTTCTATGGCCGCGTCCAACTCTCCCGTCGTGCGTATCGGTGCGCTCGCGCGCGCGAACACGATAAGGCGCGTAAGCGCCCTGGAATTCTCCACCTCTCCGTAAAGCCGGAAAATCTTTTCCAGCTCCTCCTCTGTATATGTGTTCACTACCGTCGCGGCAGTCTTTTGATTCTCTTTATCTCCGGCATTCATCCGCATGTCCAGCGGCGCATCCTCAAAGCGGAACGAAAACCCCCTTTCTGCACTGTCGAACTGGTGTGACGACACCCCCAAATCAGCCAAAATGCCGTCCAGCACGCCATCATTATTGTCCTTCATCCCGGCCCTGCCGCTCTCCTCTGCCTGGCTGTCGCCGGGAGCATGTTGCCGCCGGTCCAGTTCGACGAAGTTCCGGATGAACCGGAAATTCCCGTGCACCATGGTCAGCCGCGGGTCCTCGATGCGATTCGCAATTGCCTCGCTATCCCTATCAAAACCGATTAACCTGCCCCGGGGGGACAGGCGAGAGAGTATTTCGGCGCTATGGCCTCCGCCCCCGAAGGTGGCATCGGCATACAGCCCTGAGGTGTCGGTAATCAGGGCGCTTACGCTCTCATCCAACAGAACCGGTGTATGATATGCAGACATTGCCCGACCCTCCTACTTTTCTCTTGAAGGCAGGGAGCCGGCGATGGCAATAAATTCTTCGGTGGGGATGCTCCCTTCGGCTTCGTAGTTTTCTCTGGCCCAGATTTCAATCTTGAAATCATTGCCACTGAAAACCACATCCTTGGTAATCCCGATGCTTTCAAGCAACTTACGCGAGATGGCGATCCGCCCGAACTTTGCATCCGGCTCCACGACATCCCTTTCGCGCATGTACTCTCTCCAGAACCTGGCGTGATCTTTATTGAAAAAGTTCAGCCTTGACTTAACCTCCTCCGACTGGCGCTCCCATTCTGCATAGGGATACATCTCCAGGCAGGGAGAGAAGATATCTTTCTTTATGACAAAGCGCATGTCTCCACCCTCCGGCAGCAGGCCCTTGAACGGCGCGGGAAGCACCAGGCGTCCCTTGTCGTCCAATTTTGCTGAATATTCACCGATGAATGTTATCATACGCTTTTCTTTAACTGCATCACATCCGGCGACTCTTCTCGTCCGACCGGCACTGCACGCGGGAACAAAGATACGAACAATTTTCCATTTTATTCCACTTGCTTCCAATTTTTTCCACATAGTTGTCAACAACCCAGCCATCGGGCCGCCATCCCGGAGGAAACCGTGGACCTTTATGGTTTTGCCGTGGCGCGTAATCCCATATAATTCAGTTGATTAATTAAAACATGAGTGACCGAAAAGAGGTAATCATATTTACAGTAACATACTATCAATAAATAGCTTACCCGCCACGCCCACGAATCCGCCGATCGCGATTCGGCGATGCGAGAGGGTTTTCCTGGGACGGCAATTATCCCACGCACGCGAGAGGGTTTTCCTGGGACGGCAATTATCCCACGCACGCGAGAGGGTTTTCCTGGGACGGCAAGGCCGCCGGGCCCTCCCCATAGC
>JAFSTI010000156.1 GCA_017450585.1 Bacteroidales bacterium | reverse complement strand
TCGGCCCTCACCATCGGATTCGGAGGAAGTGTCGGTGCCGAGGCCCCTATCGTCTATACCGGTGCCGCGATCGGCTCGAACGTGGCGCGTGCCTGCAAGCTCAGTTACCGCAATATGACCGTGCTGCTGGGCTGCGGTGCTGCCGGAGCCATTGCCGGAATCTTCAAAGCCCCGATGGCCGGCGTACTGTTCGTGATGGAGATATTGCTCTTCAATATTTCCATGAGTTCGCTGCTGCCGATTCTGATTTCCACGGTCTCCGCGACGGTGGTCTCGACGCTGCTGCTGGGCGGCTCGCATCCGTTCCGCTGCGCCATCACGCCGTTTTCGATGGGCAATATCCCGTTCTACATCATACTGGGCGTATTCTGCGGCCTGTTCTCCATATACTTCCTGCGCACGACGCTGAAGATGGAAGACCGGCTGGCATCGTATAAGAACCGTTATCTGAAGTGGCTGGTCTGCTCGGTCGGACTGGGACTGCTCATTTTCCTGTTCCCGCACTTGTACGGCGAGGGGTACGACTCCCTGCAGCAGCTGCTTACGGGCGAGCCCATCGACCTGGACGCGCAGACGCCGTTGTCCTTCTTCTTCTCGAAGAGCTGGGGCATCCCGTTGTTTTTCCTATGCGTGATGCTGCTGAAGGTGGTGTCGATGACGCTGACAAACGCCGGCGGGGGAGTGGGAGGAACCTTCGGACCTACGCTTTTCGTCGGGGCCCTGGGCGGTTTTGTGATAGCCCGTTGCATCAATCTCGCCCTGGTAAATGCGGGGATCTCGGTGCCGGAGCAGAATTTCGTGCTGGCGGGTATGGCGGGGCTCATGGCCGGTGTGATGCAGGCCCCTATGACCGCGATCTTCCTTATCGCCGAGGCGACGGGCGGGTACGAACTGTTCCTACCGCTGATTATCGTGGCCACGATATCGTTCGGAACGAGCCGCATATTTGAGCACTATTCGATTTATACCAAGCGTATCGCGCAGAGCGGGGAATTGCTGACCCATGATTCGGACCGCACGGTACTGACGCTGCTGCATACTTCTGACCTGATCCGGGACAAGTATCCGCGCGTGCATATGGAGCAGACTCTGCGGGAGGTGCTTCCGGTGCTCTCCGAGAACGCGGTGGCGGTGTATCCGGTGGTGGATGACAAGGATCGTTTCCAGGGTCTGCTGGATATCGATGTCATGCGTAAGTATCTGCTGCGCACTGACTTGTATGACACTATGCACGTCTATAATCTGATGCAGCAGCCGCCGGTGTTCGTGTATGATGACGAAGACGTCTCCTCCGTAATGGACAAATTCGACCGCACCGAGGCCTGGCGCCTGCCGGTCGTCACCCGTGACCACCGCTACCTGGGCTTCATCTCCAAATCCCGCATCCTCATGGCCTACCGCGACGAGCTCAAGGCCATCTCCACCGAAGACTAGTTAATCAGCCTCAGGGAGATGCGGCGGCGGTCGGGATCGGTGGAGAGGACGGCGACGCGGATCTGCTGATGGAGCTTGAGGATCTTGGAGGGTTCGGCATGGCCGCGCACACCCATCTGGGAGACGTGGATGAGGCCGTTTTCGTGGAGACCTATGTCCACGAAGGCTCCAAAGGCGGTGATATTGGTCACAATACCAGGCAGTTCCATACCGGGATAAAGGTCCTCCAGATCGTGGATATCATGGCTGAATTCGAATTCTGAGGCCTCGCTACGGGGGTCGCGACCGGGTTTTACCAGTTCTTTCAGGATGTCATTTATGGTGGGCAGACCGAATTTATCGTCGACGAAGTCTGAAGCCTGGATACGGGAACACAGCTCCGCATTACCCACCAGCTCCCTTACCCCCACGCCGAGGGCCTTTGACATGCGGTCCACCACGCAGTAGGATTCAGGATGGACCGAAGAGTTATCCAGGGGATTATCGGCCTCGGGGATACGCAGGAAGCCGGCGCACTGCTCGAAAGCCTTCGCTCCGAGGCGGGGAACCTTCAGCAGCTGCTGCCTGGACCGGAATCCGCCCTCCGCATTCCGGTAGGCGACTATACTTCCCGCCAGGGCCGGACCGATACCCGAAACATAGCTCAGAAGATAAGGACTCGCGGTATTCAGGTTCACGCCGACGCTATTGACACAGAACTCGACGGTATTGTCCAGCCTTTCCTTCAGCAGCGTCTGGTCCACATCGTGCTGGTACTGTCCGATGCCCAGGTTTTTCGGGTCAATCTTCACCAGCTCGGCGAGCGGATCCATGAGCCGACGGCCGATCGACACGGCCCCGCGCACGGTCACATCCTCATCCGGGAACTCCTCGCGGGCGATTTCGGACGCCGAATAGATGGACGCTCCGTCCTCGCTGACGGTCCATACCTTGCAGCCATCCGGCAGGCTGACCTTGCGCATGAAGTCCTCAGTCTCGCGGGACGCGGTTCCATTGCCAATAGCCACTGCCTGGATCTTATACTTTTCCAGCATCGCCTGCACGGCCATTATGGCCTTGACCTTTTCGTTCTGGGGCGGATGCGGGTAGATGATCTCGTGATGGAGCAATGCCCCATGCTCATCCAGGCACACGGTCTTGCAGCCGTTCCGGAAGCCCGGATCGATGGCCAGCGTGCGCTTCGGACCGACGGGGGAGGACAGGAGCAGCTGGCGGAGATTCTCTCCGAAGACCTCGATGGACTCCCGGTCCGCCTTCTCCTTCGCCTCGCGCAGGATCTCGCCGGTAATAGACGGCTCCAGCAGCCGTTTGTAAGCGTCATCCACGGCCTCCTGAATCTGTTCAGACAGCTCCGGAGCCGGATATGAGTGCTTCTGGCAGAACTCGTAATACATCTTCTTCGCGCAGCGCTCGGGGTCGGCATCAATCCCGACGCTCAGGAAACCTTCGTTCGAGGCTCTCAGGATGGCCAGCAGGTTGTGGGCCGGAATCTTCGCTATCGGCATTGTAAACGCGAAATAGCTGCGGTATTTTGCGGCCTCCGGGTCGTCCTGGGCTTTTTTCGTGACCTTACTCTCCACGCGCCTGCTCCGGAAAATCTCGCGCAGGGATTCCCGGATTACGGCACTTTCACTCAGGCGCTCGGCCACTATATCCCGGGCCCCTGCAAGCGCTGCTTCGACGTCCGGGACGGAGCCCTTGACATACTTGGCGGCCTCGCTGCGCGGGTGGGCGGTCCTCACGTTCCACATCAGGTCCGCCAGGGGCTCCAGACCCGCTTCCTTCGCCACGGTCGCGCGTGTACGGCGTTTCGGGCGGTAGGGGAGGTACAGGTCCTCAAGCGCCGTCCCGCTCACGCAGCCTTCAATCTGCGCCTTCAGTTCGGGGGTAAGCTTGCCCAGGCCCTCGATGGTCTCCAGAATGCCGGCCTTGCGCTTCTCCATCTCCGCGAACACGTCCACGTAGTGCTTTACCTGCGCCACATCCGCATCGTCCATCTCTCCGGTCTTTTCCTTCCGGTAGCGGCTGATAAACGGGATGGTGCAGCCGTCCTCGAAGAGCTGGGCGCAGTTCTCTACCTGCCATGCTTTCAGTCCCAACTGCGAGGCTATATGATTGATATACAGTTCTTTCATTATCGTTTAATATAGATTTCGTCCTGTCTGCGGATGTTTACGGTGCAGTTTACCTTCATCCGCGCGTCGCGGTAGCGTATGCGGAGCTCCTGCCCGGGAGTGACCCCTGCCGCCGGAAGCACCCAGATGTGCTCGGAGCGGTGCCGGAGCATGGGAATGAACTCCTCGCGGTGCTCGCGCCTGTAATCCCTGTCCTTGGAGAGGTTAAAGTCAATAACGGCCTGTGATTCCGGGGCGATGCGCTCCTCCCGGGTGGCAGCGGTCCAGCGACCTTCGCGCGTGCGCACCTTCACCCGTCCGTCCGCGCTGGCGCCGTAGATATTGACGATCAATTCTCCCTCCTCTCCCAGCGTCGCGGAGGCCTTCCTGTCGCTACCGACCGTCTTGTAGCTCAAGCGCAGCCTTTTACCCCGGAAATCGGCGATATAATAGCCCCGCGGGTCGCCGCTGAACATCGTGGCGGCCGGTATGCCGTGCTCGTCCGGAAGGCCTCTCCACCAAGTTCCGCAGGTCGCGCCGGCACCGAAGTCCTCGTAATCGCGCCCTCCCAGCGTGAGAGTCTTGCGCAGCGGATTGTGCGTGTGCGCGCTGGCGAGCAGGATATCCTTATGTCGGGACAATATCGTCTCGAGCGTGTCCCGGGCCCGGAATTCGTTCAGCGGAATGTGAGTACAGATGACCGCCTTCATCTTCGGCGGGGTAGAGGTCAATACGGAGTCGAGCCAATGCTTCTGGCTGTCCCTGAAGCCGCCGATGTAGCCGGCGCGGCCCTCCAGCCGGACGTCGTCCATGCAGATGAACTTCACTCCCTTCATGACGAAAGCCGTGTCGCGGTAGCCCAATACGTTCTCGAACTCGCGGGTGAGGCGTATGCCTTCCATATCGCGGTCGTGATTACCCACGACGCATACCCAGGGGCAGGGCAGCGAGTCGAGGCTCGCTTTCGACGGTGCGAGCAGTTCGGGATTATCGTTAACCAGGTCGCCCAGGATCACCACCAGGTCGAGGTCCTTCCTCGCTTTCAACTCGCTGTATATCGATGCGCGGGCATAGTCCAGCTCCTGCGCGTTATCCACCTGCGGATCGCCCACGAAGGCCACTCTGGGGCCTCCAAATAGAAATGCCAGTAATAATGCGGTCAGTGTCATAGTCCAAAGTTACGCATTTTCCCGCAAAACGAAAACAGGCCGGGAAGTTGATCCCCGGCCTGCGAAAAAGCGTTAAGTCTGTCTGTTATTTGTAAGAGACTTTGTAGAGGTTGATAGCATTGCCTCCCTCGGTGCCGACGGCAGCGATGTAGACATTATTATTGCCATCCTTCTCAATAGCAAGTTGTTTGCCTGCAACAGCGCTCTCGATGGTGGCAGCAGCAGCCCAAGTCTTTGTATCAGGGTCTTCGACAAGAACCTTCAACTCTTTTGTTTCGCTGACGGCTACGACTATCGGATTATTATCTTTATCAAATATAAAGTCAAAAATAGCATCCGTATTGCCAAATTTCAGACCTGGAATGGAATTATATGCTTTAATAGCTTGTGCATCAGCAAATTTGTATAATGAGCACGTCCATTCGCCGGTTGCATTGGAAGCCACAGCCGCGTAAACGTCGCCATTGTTATCACATTGAAGTGCCAGTGACGTAGTGCCGAGATCCAATCCACCTGCAGACCAGTTATCAATAACGACGCTCCAGCTCCCTCCAGAATATTTGAATAGGGAATATGTTTTCTTACTCTGATTGCCGTATAGCAAATAAACTGCATCAGTTGATCTGGCAAACCTGGGGGTATACCACATATCAGTACTGTTGCAAGGTCCTGTGCTTATCGTCCAGGCAGAGCCATCGTAGATGCCGACTGCGGAACCTCTTTTAATAAGCCCGAGATTTGTATCAGCTGCATTGGCCGTTACGGCAGTCATAGGGTAACCATTAGCCGGATTGATAATGAAGCTTTGTTTGTAGTCAGGATATAAACCAGTAGATCTTACATTTGCTTTAGATCTGTCGCCAACCAGAGACCATTCATTTCCTTTAAGTTTTTTAACCGTGAAGGCCTGAGCCGGTGTTCCCGGGTAATCCATGTACATTATGTAGACATTGCCTCCAAAAGAATCGATATAAACGGCATTGGTTCTCTCGGAGATAGCCCCTCCGACTTGAGTGAATTCGCCGTTCTCGAATTTGGCTGCGTAAGCATAGCGGGTCGCGCTAGCATCACCGGCGTAGTAGGCTACATACGGGGTGTTGCCATCAATAGCCATAGTCACCCAGGCCTGCAGGTCAGTAGGAGCGTAGCTGCCGATTTTGGAAACGCTGATCAGGTCGGCAGACTGTTTGGAGAACCTGATGACGTAGGTCGTCTTCTCACCGGTAACCTTGTCGTTAACTTCGATATCTACGGGGAATGCGGTGTTGATGGAAATTTTCCCTCCGTTGGCTACGGCTTCCTTATTGATGGTGATTTCATCGTTAATGGAGGCGCTAACCGTCGCGGTAAGGCTCTGCCCGTTTACTGCCTTAGGCAATGAGATTGAAAGAGTAGGAGTATCAAAATCATCCACTTTGTAGTCTTCCTCTAGGCCATTATTGTCATCCTTGGCGAAGACGAAACTGGTAAGAGCGGCCTTGCGGTCGTTGTCCAGGAATGCGATGCCGTAACGTTTGGTCACCGCAGGAGTGACGCTCTCATCGCTGACGACGAAGGAAACGCGGTCAGAGAATTTGAATGAGAATGTCTCCTCGTAGGCGCTTGCATTATCAAGAGTGTCTACGACTGTAAGGACGTCACCTTTCGAAAGTTTGATCGTAGGTACGAACGCAGAGTCTACGGGCCCATCGTCCTTCTTGGGTGCGGGGATGCGGATGGTGTCGTTGTCGATAACGGCCACGAGGTCGATATCCAGGAAGTCATTGGCTGCCTTGGTGAGGGTGAAGGACTCGATGGCGGCTACTCCGTCCGGTTTGTCCTTCTTCTCCTCGGGGTTGCAAGCGACGAGAGACACTGCGGCCACTGTCGCACAGGTGATGAAATAAAGGATTTTTTTCATAACGTTAATGAGTTATTTTTTGGTGAATATAAATTCGGATTTCAGGTGATCGGGACCGGGATAGCCCATTATAGCATTCTTGAGGCTACTACCGCTTAGCCGGACCCGAAGCGTATTATCTTTCGAAGCGTCGAAAGCCGGATTCTTGTAGAAAACTATTCGGATGATTCTTTCGTAACCGTCAGCAGGATTGAATGTGAGAGGGCTGGCTGTGGACGGCTGAACAGCAAAGTCCACACCTTCTGTAATTCCGTCACCGCAGATCAGATCGTAATTCAGCGTCACCGGCTCCTGGTAGTAGTGATTGCTTACGACGAAACGCACTTTCAGTTCGCTCACTAATCCGTTGGCGTCTTTATTGATATCCATCTCCGACAATGTCCCGTCTATATCAGTTATCGCAAAGAACGGAGTGTCGAACAGCACTACGAGGTGGTCCTGGCAGGAGTTGGAGCTAATCAGAAGCCCCAGCGCACAGCTTAATATGCAGAGTATCTTTTTCATCATATGATCGTTCTGTTACTGGTCTTTGTAGCCGTCATTCTGTTCCATGTAGTCATTGGCCTCCATCTCCGTCTGGTCGATGGGCAGGATGCAGCGGAAATTGCCGTATTCCAGGTCCTTGACCGCGGCATTGGACTCGGCGGGACGGTGTATGCCCTGGCCTTGGCGTATGTAATCGAAGAGGGCATGACCCTCGAAGCAGAGTTCCTTCTGCCTCTGCTCCATGATCAGTGCATTGACAGAAGCCAGATCTGTATACGCCATCGTTACGGCGCTCTTGTCGATACCGCGCGCCCTGGCCTCCAGGGCCTTCAGGTCGTCCACGGCACCGGCGAGGTCCGCCGCGCTACCCTTGGCGATCGCCTCGGCGTGGATCAGATACATTTCCGAGCCTCGGAAAACGAAGGGGCAGGGGATGCGATTGTCGTCGGTCAGGCTCTTGTAAGGGCAATATTTACAGACCGCGTCGTAGGTGTGTCCCTGGAACTGCTCCGGCTCCGTGGCCTCAGGTATATAGAGCATAAGGTCCTTGCGGATATCGTCCGTGCTATATTTTGCCGTGAGGGCGGGGCAGGGGAAGAAAGCGTTGCCGTCGCTGCGGGTAGGGTCGTAGCAGGATACCAGAGTTGAGGAATTGGAGAACTGGTTCATCCGCAGGATGGTCTCCTTGCCGGGCGTGGCCATCGGGTTACGGAACATGTCTACATACTCGCTGCGAGGGGTCAGGGGCACCTTCGCCATCACCTTGGATGAGTAGAGGGCGGCATTGTCCCAATCCTGCATGTAGAGGTAGATACGTGCGAGCAAGGCTTCGCAGGCAAGGCCGCTGATGCGCCAGGGATCGGTGACGGAGTCTTCCTCTCCCAGGATGTCGAGCGCCTTCTTGACGTCTTCCAGCACCTGCTTGTATACCTTCGCGACGCTTTCCCTGGGAATCTGCTCGTCGAAGCCGGGGATATGGGTCACTACCGGCACTCCGATGTGGGAGTGGTCTGCCGTGAAGTTGTAAGGCTGAGCATAGCAATTGCACAGGCACCAGTGGGCAAGTCCGCGGGCGAAATAGCCCCAGGCTATGTTTTTGCGTATGGTGGCCTTCTCGCCATCTTTCGCTCCTTCTAGAAGTTCGCCGCCGTAGTAGATGATATTATTGGCCGCGGTGACAATACTCCAGCCGGCGTTCCACAGAAGTCTGGGGTAGGTGGCCACGTATTCCACTCTCATGGCCCAGGTGTAGAGGAAGTAATCTCCGTCATTCGCGCTGGCTGTATTGACATTGAGCATGTCGCCCATGATGTCTCCGTACTTGATATAGTAAGAGTCGAAGAAAGCTTCCATCTCGCTGTGCAGGCCCTGTCCTGCGGCTTCCAGACCGCTGACTTCGGCGAAGAACGAGGCGATGGTGCTCTTTCCTATGCTCTGGACCGTGAGAATCTTTTTCTCCAGTTTCGCGCAGGATGCGGCGCACAGTGCCACACAGGCTATTGCGATGATTATCTTTATCTTTTTCATATCCTTGCGCGATTAGAAGTTAAGAGAAATCTGCCCGGAGATATTTCGGGTCATACCGTAGGAATTGTGCAGGGTCTTGTAGGAGTTGTGTTTGGGACTCTGCGCAGGGGACCAGAAGTAGAGGTTGTTTCCGATAATGGAGAGGGTGGCGGAGTTGAACCCGGCCTTCTTTACGAACTCTTTCGGAAGCGTGTAGGAGAATGAGACCGTACGCAACTGGGCGCTGGTCTTGCGGTAGAGGCATTTGTCGGTGTTATAACCGGCCTGGGTACCGTGCTTATAGATAAACGCAGGATTCTCGTTCACCTCGCCCACGGTTCTCCAGTGGTTGATTTCGTCTATGTGCTGGTTCTCGTTTATGACGTCTGAACCATATCTGAGGAAGTAGAAATTCGCCCATCCGCCTATGGTGTAGTCGAACATGACCCTAAGACCGAAGGATTTATAACGGAAGTCATTGTTGACTCCTCCGAAGAGGGTCGGCTCGTTGGAGTATTGCGGCATCAGGACACGGTTCGAGTAATCGAAAGAATAGGTGAGATTTCCTCTGCTGTCATACCACATCGGGGCACCGTTGGTAGGATCTACACCGGCCCAGCGGATCAGCCAGTGGGCATCTTTGGACGAACCGGCCTCCCAGATGTAATCAAAGAATCCGGTGTGCATGTCCTTGTATAGCTTGAGGATGGTGTTCCGGTTGCAGGCTCCGTTGATGGAGGTGGACCAGGTGAAGTCGTGTGTCT
>JAFSTI010000155.1 GCA_017450585.1 Bacteroidales bacterium | reverse complement strand
GTTCTGGGCAATAAATTCTTCTTCGGCGACCTGGTAGTGGACGTGGACTTCATCAACCGCGCTTCCGCCCGCCAGAAAAGATTCCTGTTCAGCGACATGAGCGTTATCACCAAGGCCATCTGGACTGTCGGCAAGTGGAATCTATGCACAAAATTCGGTTATGAATTCAATGACACCGAAAACGTGGCCCCGGACGGGAAATCCTGGGACTTGGTACTCCCCGCAGGCAACGACTACCTGTACGGCGGTGCCGGGGTCGAATACTTCCCCCTCGGGAACGACCGTGTGCGTCTCCATGCCGTGTATTTCCGTGATAATCACGATCATGTGAATAATTTTGACATTGGCTTGACCTGGCGCTTCGACATCCTGCGGCGGCAGCCCAGATAAACCACCCGCAAACAATCAATCACCACTAATATGTTACACAATCTCCTTCAAATTCCTGCAGCAGGCGATACCGTGAATCTCGCCGACTCCGCAAAAGTAGCCATCAGCAGTCTTGTCTCCACTGTCAAGGAAGATCCCAACGCATTCCTGAGCAACCTTGGCAAAGAGGCTTTGGCTTTTGGCCTGAAAGTACTGGCGGCGCTGGCCATCTATATCGTCGGTGCTTTCTTGATTAAGAAAATCAAGCAGCTGCTGAACAAATCCTTCGCCCGTAAAAAGACCGAGCCCACCATCGCGACCTTCGTGAGCAGCCTGGTCGGCATCACCCTGACTGTCCTGCTGGTTATAATCACCATCAGCGCGCTGGGCGTCAACACCACATCCCTGGCTGCACTTCTGGCTGCCGGCGGCGTGGCCATCGGTATGGCTCTGAGCGGAACGGTACAGAACTTCGCCGGCGGCATCATGCTCCTGATCTTCAAACCCTTCAAGGTCGGTGACTTTATCGAGGCCCAGGGTTTCATCGGAACCGTGAAAGAGGTCAATATCGTCAGCACTAAGATGACGACCCTCGACAACCGGGTGATAGTAATCCCCAACGGGGCCCTCTCCAACGGTAATATTGACAATTATTCCGTGAACCCGTTGCGCCGGGTGGACTGGACGGTCAATGTGGCATACGGCAATGACGTGCAGAAATGCATTGACGAACTCTCAGATATTGTGAAGGCAGACGCGCGTGTGCTGAACGCCTCCACCCAGGGTGCCGCCGACCCGTTCGTGGCGCTGTCAAAACTGGGAGAGAGCACCATCACCTTCGTCGTCCGTGCCTGGGTGAATGCTCCCGACTACTGGGATGTATTCTTTGACTTCAACAAGAAAGTCTATGCCGAACTGCCCGGCAGGGGAGTAAACTTCTCCTTCCCGCAGATGAACGTGCACCTGCATCAGGACTAAATCATACCTGTACCCGCCTGATTTATGACTGACGGATTCAAACGCTTCGACATGGCGCGCGAACCGCTCCGCCCGGTATGGGTATGGCGTGCGCTGATGTGGCTTCTGAGCGCTCCGGCCGTGTCCGGACACAAAACCATTGTCCACCACCACGGCACGGAGGGCATCAAGCCGCCGTTCTTATTGCTCTGTAACCATAACGCCTTTTTCGATTTCAAGGTCGCTACGACCCTCCTGTACCCCGCGCATGCCAACTACGTGGTGGCGATTGACGGCTTTATCGGCCGGGAGTGGCTGTTGCGGCAGGTGGGCTGCATCTGCAAGCGCAAGTTCACCAACGACGTCACGCTGATCCGCCAGCTGAAAAGGGTTGTGGACAATGGCGATGTGGCCGTCGTCTACCCGGAGGCCCGATACTCGCTCTGCGGCACGACGGCTGTATTGCCCGCATCCCTGGGTAAACTCTGCAAGCTGTTGGGCGTGCCGGTGGTGACGCTCATCTGCCACGGGCATCATGTGAATTCGCCGTTTTGGAACCTGCACGACCGTAAGGTGCAGCCCACGGAGGCCGATTACACCCTGCAGTTTACGGCCGAGGAGCTGAAGACCGCCACGCCGGACGAGATCAACACCCGGCTGGTGCAGGCCTTCCAGTACGATGATTTTGCATGGCAATTGGAACGCGGCATCCGTACCCCGTACAAGGGCCGGGCGGAGGGCCTGCACAAGGTCCTGTACCAGTGCCCGCATTGCGGAACGGAGTACCGGATGAGTTCTTCCGGAACGACATTGCGCTGCGAGCATTGCGGCAAGACATGGAACATGTCCGAGTTGGGCGTGCTGTCCGCTGATGACGGCAATACCGAGTTCTCGCACATTCCGGACTGGTATGAGTGGGAGCGGGCCAATGTCCGCCGCGAGGTGGAGGAAGGCCGCTACAGTTCCGGCGAACTGCAGGTGCTGGTCCGTACATTGCCCAATGCAAAGCGCTTCCTCGTGCTGGGCAAGGGCACGCTGGTGCATGATATGAACGGATTCCGGGTGCGTTGTAAGGACCCGCTGGGCAAGGAGTTCGCGATGGATATTCCCGTGCCTTCTGCATATTCCTGCCACATTGAGTACGAGTATCTGGGCAAGTTCGGCGACTGCGTGGACCTGAATACGCTGGAGGATACCTGGTATATCTATCCATTCGGCAGGGACTTCGCTGTCACCAAATTCGCCCTTGCTACCGAGGAACTGTACTACGCCCACCGCCGCTCTATCGGAAAACCCTGCCCGCCCGGACTGGCGTAATCCTTTTTAGACGGTCTGCCCTCCGGACGGGGATATTGTCAAAAAAAATTGTACCTTTGCGGCCATGAAAAAAATAGCTTCACTGGTCGCCTTCGTGGCGCTGTCTGCAGCGGCTCTCTCCGCGCAGGGTTTCGATTATGAATGGCAGGTTATTTCCAGACTGGATGGACAGGGTGTCTTCTCCGACGGCGGGAACACCTTCGATCTCGGTGCATCCAGTATCTACACGCATTTCGAGGGTTCTTTCTCGGATAAGTTTGACATTCTGGTAGTGGCTAATCCTCTGCTTTACGGATCCGTCGCCGAGAATTATACGAATCTCGGACGCAGCGACGAAGTAAACTTTCTGAATTACTGCCTCGGCACCTTCCACCTCGGGAACTTCGATATCGCGCTTGGTAAGAACAATATCTTCACCTGCGGTACGGAGTTCGATCCCTGGGATTGGGACTGCTTCGACGGCCTGTACTCATCGTACTGGCGCAACGTGGCGGCATACCAGTGGGGAGGTCACGTCGCTTACACCACTCCCTCGGAGATGACGACCATTTCTCTTCAGATGGTTTCTTCCCCCTGGGGCGAGCACCCCTTCGGAAGCGGCCTGTGGTGCTACAGCGCACAGTGGACCGGAGAGTATTTCGACGGTGTCTTCTCTCCTATTTATTCAATTACTGCTATGGAGAGCGCTGACGGACAGTTCGACTGGATCGCATCCATCGGCCAGTTCATCACTCTGGGCGACCTCGGTTTGGAACTGGATTATTACAATGTCTGCGGCTACGGCGAGGATCCCATTACCGGCGACTGGATTACCTACCTGCCCGGCAATACCTTCTCAGCCCGTGCGGTTTATCCTATTTCAGATAAGTTTGAACTGGCAGTTAAGGGCGTAGCAGAAGCCTATCGCCTTCCCGGTGCCGACTCAGTGGGTGACTACATGTTCTCCGGCGGTGCGAACCTGAACTGGTTCCCCCTGGCAGACTCCCAGGACCTCCGCGTCCATGCCGTCGCTGGCTACAACGCCTGGTACGGTGGTGCCTTCGCCAACCTCGGCGTCACCTGGACCCTGCCGATTCACTGATCCCTCGCTTCCGGGTTCGGACGGCCTGCTTCAAAAGTGCGCGAAACCCCGGTAGTCGGATTTCTTCCCGCCGATCCAGCGGATTTCGCCCGGTGCCACCTGCACTGCGGTCCTGCTGTCATAGCCTTCGGTCCTGCTGTCTGTGCCTGCGGTCGCTGACTGTCCCTCCAGCTCACTGGTTTCGCCGGCGGGGAGTATGCGGCCGATGACGGTGCAAGGGATGGGCGGCAC
>JAFSTI010000154.1 GCA_017450585.1 Bacteroidales bacterium | reverse complement strand
CCGGCCGGATAGGTCATCCAGTCGTGGGCGTGTATCACGTCGAACTCGCCCGAGCGCTGCATAGCGATAGTCCCGGCCACCATGGCGTAACGGGCCACTTCCTCCAGAAGGTTAGAGCCGTATTTACCGGAGAATTTATATTTCTGGCCGTACTGGATGCGGAAGCTCTTAATCTGGCGCTTGCGCTCCTTTCCGACCAGCGATTCAAACTCCTCCACGCCCACATAGGGCACCATGTCGGAGTCAATATGTATGAATTTGACCTTGTCCAGGAACTCTTCCGTGGTCTCGGTCACTGTATCCACAGCCACGTCACTGGCGTTGATGATGGTAGTGGAGCTCTGGTCTTCATCCCCGGATGCCGACGGCATCACGAAGAGAGTCTGAACGCCGTTATGCGCAAGGCCCTTCACGATACCTTCGCACGCGGTCCCGAGTCCTCCCGCGATATGGGGAGGGAACTCCCAGCCGAACATTAGAACCCTCATACCTTACTTGTCTTTATACTTATCCAACAGATAATCCACATGCAGGAGCGACGCCGTGCTCAGCGCAGACGAGATAGCTCCATGCGCCTCGTGCGGCGGATCTCCGTCATAAAGCTCGGAGAAGTGGCCCACGCCATGCTTCCCGAGATCATCATAAAAGCCTTCGGACAGCCACTCGGCCTTCTTCCAGAAGGACGGGCCCTTGATCCGAAAACAGACGTCCACATATTTGCCCAACAGCCAGGGACGCGTGCAGCCCTGGTGATATGCCAGGTCTCGCTCGGTCTGGCTACCCTCGTACACGCCCTTGTAAGCCATGTCGCGGGGTGAAAGCGTACGGATTCCGCGCGCTGTAACGAGCTCATTGTCAATAACTCTCAGTATCGAAGGCTTTATCTCATCCTCCAGAGGCGAGTGTTTAACCCTCAGCGCGAACAGCTGGTTCGGGCGTATCTGCATATTGCGTCCGAAGCCGTCCACATAGTCGGCCAGATAACCGGCCTTCGGATCCCAGAACATTGCCTGGAAATTCTCCTCTATCATGTGACGGACCCTCGACCAGCGGGCCACGAAGTCACGGTCTTCCCTTTCCATCTCCAGCGCGAAGCAGATGCTGTCGTACCAGAACGCATTGGTCTCAACCTGATATCCGGGCCTCTCGGTAACCGGCCGGCCGTCGATATAAGCATTCATCCAGGACAATGCGACCGAGTCCATCTGCGCCCACAGCAGGCCGTTGGGGTGCATGGCGACCTCGTGCCTGTGACCGGGCAGATAGCTCTCCAGCACAGCCTTCAGCGTGGGGCCGTATTTCTTCCAGACCTTCGCAGGATCTGCACCGAAGTCAATATATTCCTGCAGCACGCCGCCCAGATATAGCGGAGCTTCAACCTGGGTGGTGCGGTGCAACAGTCTCTCCTGCTCGTCGGCGATGAGATTGTCCAATATCTCCTCGAACTCCTGCGGGCAGCCGGCATACAGCGTAAGTCCGGGCAGCGCGAGCAGAGTCTCGCGGAGCAGACCGGTGTGCAGCCATGAGAAGCCGGCGGTAATGCGCTTGCGGCCGCCGCGGTTCTGGCGCAGCAGGTTAGCGCAACGCACCAGCTGATCGTGATAGGAGCTGATGGGGGCCGTCGCATCCGCCAGGGCCTTGAATTTCACATCGAGTGTCGAGGGATCGACTGGCTCGGTGGATGCAGAGAACACCAGAGACTCGCCGCTGTTCAGGTCCACCTCGAAGTATCCGGGAACGTACAAGTCTTCCTTGCACGCGAAGCCGCGACGGGCCTCATCGGAGTAGGTGATACCCTTGTACCAGTAGCCGGGCCCCTTGAAAACGGACGGCCGGCTGAGCTGGAGGTTCAGTTCCGGGAAGGAAGGATACATGCAGAAGGACATACCGCCGCTGATGGGCGTTCCCTCGGTGCGGGCGGCGTCATTCTCATCAGTCAGTGCATGTATGCTGCGGAAAGCCAGAAAAGGCTTAAGCTGAAGCGTCACCTTCGAAGGAGCTTCCAGCAGTTCGAATTTTATGGCAATACGGTCGGCGTCCGGTGTGAGCAGCAGGCTCTTACGGAACAATATCTGTCCGACCTTGTACGTAATCTGCGGATAGGAGTCGGCATTGAAATCCACCACATATTTATGCCCGCGCGGCTCGTAAGTATCTCCGTAGCAATGAATACCGAGATTGAACTGTTTACCGTCGACAATCAGGGATTCATCCAGGGACGACAGCAGCAGATACTCATCACCGTCCAGAGCATCCACCGGAACGGCCAGCAAGCCGTGGTATCGGCGGGTGTTGCAGGATACGATGCTGGTGTTACAATACGCCCCGGTCTTATTCGCCAAGAGAATTTCTCTCTTCAGCGAATAGGAGCGGTTTACCAGCTCAGCTTTGTTGAATTTCAATATCGACATAGCTCTCTCATTTTTTCTTTTCCAGCACGATGGCGCAGCGGCTGGGGAGGTAGAGTTTCAGCTCTCCGCCCACGGTTATGTGCCGCTCACCACAAACAAGGCGTTCAAAACCGTCGAACTTAGCATCGTCGGAGCTGAGCACCATCTCATACTCGCCTTCCGGAGCCGCGAACCCGTAATCCGGGAACGAGCCCGTAGGGCTGAAGTTGAATGCAAAGATACTGTTTCTCCGCCATATTATCAATATTTGTTTCTCTTCGTCGACTCTGACAGCCTTCGGAGTTTCGGACAGTATTTCGTGCGCCTTGAGGTAATGGACCATTTCCGCATCGAAGGCCTGGAGCCTTCCGTAACGGAGTTCAGGGGCATCGGCGAGTGACCATTGCCTCCGGGCATAGGCAAACGACCAGCTATTCCCCTCGCGCGGGAAGTCGATCCACTCCGGGTGGCCGAATTCATTGCCCATAAAATTCAGATAACCGTTCCCGGCGGTCACTGCGGTCAGCAGGCGTATCATTTTGTGCAGGGCCACTCCCCTTTCGACGGTCAGATTCTGCGAATCCGTGCGCATGGAGTAGTACATTTCCTTGTCAATGAGACGGAAGATGATGGTCTTGTCGCCTACCAGCGCCTGGTCGTGGCACTCGGCATAGCTGACGGTGCGCTCGTCCGCACGCTTATTGGTCAGTTCCCACCAGATCTCGCCCATGCTCCACTGCTCGTCGCTTTTTTCCTTGATCCACTTGATCCAGTGGTCCGCCACGCCCATCGCCATACGGTATCCGAAACCCACGCCTCCGGCCTCAAACGGGGCGGCCAGGCCTGCCATTCCGCTCACATCTTCCGCGATGGTGATGGCATCCGGGAGGATTTCGCGTATCAGCTGATTCGCCAGGGCGAGGTAGCAGACCGCATTCTCGTCCACTCCGGGACCGAAGTACAGTTCATAATTGCCAAAATCCGTCCCGAGACCGTGATCCCAGTACAGCATGCTGGTGACTCCGTCGAAGCGGAATCCGTCCAGATGGTATTCCTCCAGCCAGAATTTACAGTTCGACAGGAGGAAGTATTTGACTTCGTCCTTGCCGTAGTCGAAGCAGGGCGAGCCCCAGGCGGGATGGTGTCCCTGCGGTCCGGAATAGAAGTACAGGTCGTCCCGGCCGTCGAAGCGGCTCAGGCCCTCGGCTTCATTATCCACGCTGTGCGAGTGGACGATGTCCATTATCACGGAAATACCCATTCCATGCGCATCGTCGACCAGGTGCTTGAACTCGTCCGGGGTTCCGAAGCGGGATGAAAGGGCGAAGAAGTTCGAGACCTGGTATCCGAATGAGCCGTAGTAGGGATGCTCCTGGAGGGCCATTATCTGCAGTACGTCATAACCCAGGGCCTTTACCCGGGGGAGGACGTTTCTGCGGAACTCATCAAAGGTCGACACCTTTTCTTCTTCGGAACTCATGCCGATGTGACACTCGTAGATGAAGGGATTTTTCACCGCTGCGGGGCGGGGATTTTTCCAATCGTAGGCAGGCATGTCCCAGACCTGTGCGCAGAAGACCTTGGTCACGGGATCCTGAACGGTGCGGGTGACATATGCCGGAAGCCTCTCGCTACCCCCGCCGTGCCATTCGATAAAGAGTTTGTACAGGGCTCCGTGGTAGAGCATCATGGCCGGAAGATGGATTTCCCAATTCCCCTGGCCAACCGGCTTCAGGGCATAGGCGTCTGTGCGCTTCCAGTTATTGAACTCGCCTATTATGTAGATACGGGTGGCGCTGGGCGCCCACTCGCGGAACACCCAGTCACCGGCCTCATCACGATGGAGTCCGTAGTAAAGGTGGTTGGCAATCCCTTCGGCTAGGCTGCGTTCGCCCACCAGTTTGCGTTTGGTGTCGAGAATCCGCTGATGTCTGGCGTCAATGGCATCCCTCCAGGGCTCCAGCCACGGGTCGGTTTCGTATATTTTCTTTACTTTCATCTGTCAAGGGATTTCACCTGTCTATGGCGTCAAGTTTTTCGCGCGCGGTGCGCAGATAATTCCTGCAGCCCTCCACCAACTCTCCGGTGCGGGT
>JAFSTI010000153.1 GCA_017450585.1 Bacteroidales bacterium | reverse complement strand
GATGAGGTGCGGGAGACCATTTCGCCGATGAAGCCGGCGAGGAAGAGCATCACACCGAGGATGATGGCGACGAGGGCCAGGTAGAAGAGAGGCTGGTCGGTGACAGCACGGAAGCGAAGACCGTGGGCCTGGTGCACGAGTTTCTCAACGATGATCCAAACGGTCATCACGAAACCGACCAGAAACATTGCCAGTCCGCTGTAGCCGAAGAAGTGCATGGGCTTCTTCCCGAAGGTGGAAAGGAACCACAGTGACAGCAAGTCGAGGAATCCGTTGATGAATCTCTCCATGCCGAACTTGCTCTTGCCATATTTGCGTTTCTGATGGTGAACCGGTTTTTCGCCGATCTTCATGAAACCTGCATTCTTAGCCAGATAGGGGATATAGCGATGCATTTCGCCGTAGACCTCGAT
This sequence comes from Bacteroidales bacterium, assembly GCA_017450585.1. GTDB lineage: Bacteria > Bacteroidota > Bacteroidia > Bacteroidales > UBA932 > Cryptobacteroides. Next base: position 8,045 of record JAFSTI010000153.1, on the reverse strand, counting down.
AGACTTGACGACCTCGGCGCGATAGGCCTTCAGTCCGCAATTCATATCGTGCAGCTTGATTCCCGTGATGCGCCGGGCGGTGGCATTGTAAAGCTTCGAGGGAAGATTCTTGGTCAGGGCATTATCCTTACGGTGCTGCTTCCAGCCGCTCACTACGTCATAGCCATCCTCGCGAATCATCCGGACCATTTCGGGAATCTCTTCCGGAGAATCCTGAAGATCAGCATCCATTGTCACAACTATCTCACCCTCAGCCCTCTTGAAGCCGCAATACAACGCGGCAGACTTGCCGTAGTTTCGCCTGAAACTGATACCGTGAATGCTGGGATTATCCTTCGCCAGCTCGAGTACGGTCTCAAAAGAACCGTCGGTAGAACCGTCATCTACGAAAATCAGCTCATAAACAAAAGAATGAGCCTCCATTACGCTACGGATCCAGGACGCCAGTTCCGGAAGCGACTCGTTCTCGTTAAAGAGAGGGACAATGATTGACAGGTCTTTCATAAAAAATCACAGGGCAATCTGTCCGTCCTCGTCATCTCTGCGCTCGAAAGGATTGCGGGGCGGGATATTTCGGGACAATATCGCCGACAGGATCGTACCGAACAGGAAGCAGTATACCAGATTCGAGAAAAAGGCAATGGACGGCATCGAACCTTCCATCTTCTCCAGCGCGGCGAGTGAATTCGAATCCATCATGGAAGAATACGCATCAGTGATTCTGGCGAACATTTCGCTTATCATATCCGGCACAATATAAAGCATATAGCACAGGTAGGCCGCGGAATAAACCAGGGATGAAAGCAATGCCACCACAACCCCGAACTTAAATACCCGGGCGTTATCAGCTTCCGGGTCGGACGCGGAAAAGGCCTGGAGCAGGTGCTTGAAAACCAAAACACAAATGATCAGTTTGGCAATCCAGAGGACCGCCGAAATCGCGGTGCTCAGGAAACCGGTTCCCAATTTGCCGGTGAAATAGCCTAAAGCGATGTAGGCTACTGAGATGCCGCCCATCAAAAGAGCCGGTGCGGAGGCTGCGCTCCATATGCTTTTCTTGTCGTTCATATCGTGACAAAGATATGAAAAAATTCCCTATCTTTGTCCGCTTAAAAACTATATAAAGGTATGTTGACCATTGCAGTTACGGACGGGACCATACGTCCCTGGGAAGACGACGAGGCGAAGCATATATTCTGGCACTCATCCGCACACCTGATGGCTGAGGCCCTCGAGGCCCTCTATCCCGGTGTGAAATTCGGCGTGGGACCGGCTGTTGAGACCGGATTCTACTATGATGTGGACCTGGGAGAAAACCAGATTACCGAGTCCGACCTTAAGAAGATAGAAGACAAGATGATAGAGCTCGCGCGCACGAAGGAAACCTTCGAGCGTACAGAGGTATCCAAGGCTGACGCCCTGAAGTATTTCAAGGAGAAAGGCGACCCCTATAAGGTGGAACTTATCCAAGACCTCGAAGACGGCACTATCACCTTCTATAAGAACGGCTGCTTCACCGACCTTTGCCGCGGACCTCACGTAAAGCATGTAGATGACATCAAGGCTGTGAAACTCACTGCCATCGCGGGAGCTTACTGGAAAGGCGACCAGAACCGTCAGCAGCTCACCCGTATCTACGGTGTGACCTTCCCTAAGAAATCCATGCTGGACGAGTATCTGGTTATGCTCGAGGAAGCCAAGAAGAGAGATCACCGCAAACTCGGAAAGGAGATGGAACTCTTCACCTTCTCTCAGAGAGTGGGTCTCGGACTGCCCCTGTGGCTGCCCCGCGGCGCCGTCATGCGCAATGTCCTTGAAAACTTCCTTCGCAAGAAGCAGACTGAGATGGGTTACCTGCCCGTCGTGACTCCCCATATCGGAAGCAAAGACCTGTATGTGACCTCCGGGCACTACGCCAAGTATGGAAAGGACTCCTTCCAGCCCATACATACTCCGCAGGAAGGCGAAGAGTACATGCTCAAGCCTATGAACTGCCCTCATCACTGCGAGATATTCCGCAGTTCACCCCGCTCTTACAGAGACCTTCCGCTGCGTTTCGCAGAGTTCGGAACCGTGTATCGCTATGAGCAGAGCGGAGAGCTCCACGGTCTTACCCGCGTGCGTGGCTTCACCCAGGATGACGCTCACCTCTTCTGCCGTCCCGACCAGCTGAAAGAAGAGTTCTGCAAGGTTATTGACCTCATCCTCTATGTGTTCAAGACCTTGAAGATGACTGAGTTCAGCGCTCAGATCTCGCTCCGCCACCAGACCGATCACAGCAAGTACATCGGCTCTGAGGAGAACTGGGAGAAGGCGGAAAGCGCCATCATAGAGGCTGCGGCCAGCAAGAACCTCCCCACCGTCGTGGAGTATGACGAGGCCGCTTTCTACGGGCCTAAGCTTGACTTTATGGTCAAGGACGCCATCGGACGCAAGTGGCAGCTCGGAACCATTCAGGTAGACTACAACCTGCCCGAACGCTTCCAGCTTGAATATATCGATGCCGACGGCAGCAAACAGCGCCCTGTCATGATTCATCGCGCTCCGTTCGGATCCATCGAGCGCTTCACCGCCGTGGTACTCGAGCACACTGCCGGACATCTGCCGATATGGCTCTCCCCGGATCAGGTTAAAGTGCTGCCAGTCAGTGAAAAATATGCGGATTATGCGGAAAAAGTTTGCGAATTGCTAAAAAATTCCGAAATTCGCGCTTCCATAGATGCAAGGAACGAGACTCTCGGCAAACGTATCCGTGAGATCTCACTCCTTCGTGTCCCTGTCCTTGTCATCGTCGGTGAGAAAGAAGCCGCCGAGGGCACGGTATCCGTGAGGATGAACGGCACTGACCAGGGCAGCAAGACAGTGGACGAATTTATCGCTTTCTTCCGTTCAATAGTAGCGGAGGAATTGTCATAAAGAACAGAATATTAATTATTTAAACTAAACGCCTTATCGCAGCGCCTTACAGACCGAAGCCGGCCGGCCCTAAACCGGGAAAAGGCCGCAAACCTGATCCTCGCCTTCAGCAGAAGGACGAGAATGAACTCCGAATCAATGAGGAGATAACCGCTCCTCAGGTTCGTCTTGTCGGGGACAATATCCCTGAGCAGGGCATCTATTCCATCGCGAAAGCGATGCAGATTGCCGATGAGCTCGAACTTGATCTGGTGGAGATCAGCGCAAAGGCCGATCCCCCCGTCTGCAAGATCCTGGACTATCAGAAATATCTGTACCAGCAGCGCAAGAAGGCGAAGGAGATGAAATCGAACTCCGCTAAGATTGTCCTCAAGGAAATCCGTTTCGGCCCCAATACCGACGAGCACGACTTCCAGTTCAAACTGAAGCACGCCCGGGAATTCCTCCAGGAAGGCTCCAAAGTGAAAGCCACAATCTTCTTCCGCGGACGCTCGATCATGTTTGCAGACCAGGGCGAAAAGCAGTTGCTCCGCTTCGCTGTCGAGTTGGAAGAATTCGGAAGGGCTGAAAATATGCCCACGCTCGAGGGCAAGCGCATGACGATGATTATCGCCCCGCTGAAAAAGAAATAAGCTTACGTAAAGAAATAGACTGCGGTGTACGCAGACTTAGTATAGTTTAACAGTTTAATAAAGTAGAAATGGCAAAGCTTAAGACCAACTCCGGTGCCAAAAAGCGCTTCACGCTTACCGGAACGGGAAAAATCAAGAGAAAGCACGCTTACCACAGCCACATTCTCACGAAGAAGACCAAGAAGCAGAAGAGGAATCTCGACCACTTCGCCATCCTGGCCAAGACCGACGAGAAGAGGGTAAAGGAACTGCTGGTTCTCTAAGAAAAAGTTTAACATTTGGATGCCGCAGTCCTGAAGAGCCCGCGTAAAGCGGACCACTGCCTCCAGAAAATCAAAAAATTATGCCTAGATCAGTTAATTCAGTCGCTTCAAGAGCGCGCCGCAAGAAGATTCTGAAAAGAACTCGCGGTAACTTCCTCAGCAGGAAGAATGTTTGGACGGTTGCAAAGAACACCTACGAAAAAGGTCTCACCTATGCATACCGTGACAGGAAAAGAAAGAAGGGCAATTTCCGCGCACTTTGGATCCAGAGGATCAATGCCGCTGCCCGTCAGTACGGTGTAACCTACTCCCAGTTTATGGGACTCCTCGCCAAGAATAACATCGGCCTGAACCGCAAGGTACTCGCCGACCTCGCCATGAATAATCCTCAGGCATTCGAGGCTATTATCAAATCCGTGAACAAGTAGCATCCGTAAAAAGTGGGCTGGAAGGAATTTACCCGTAACAAGTGGACAAAGTTCATATTCTGGGCTTTGCTCTACACGCTTTGGGTAATCTGGCTCGGAAACTATTGGTGGCTCTTCGGCCTGGTCATCGTATTTGACCTCATCGTCACGAAAAAAGTACATTGGCTTTTCTGGCAGAAGCGCTACAAGGAAGGAGAGAAACACAATGCCGCCCTGGACTGGCTCGACGCCATCATCTTCGCTGCCATTGTCGTCACCTTCATCAATATTTTCTTTTTCCAGGCTTTCAAGATTCCTTCATCCTCGATGGAGAAAACCCTATATACGGGTGACCATCTCTTCGTGGGCAAGCTGACTTACGGACCGCGCGTCCCGCAGACCCCGCTGACCATCCCCTTCACGCACAACGTCATTTTCGGCCGCGAATCCTATTCAAAAGCCATCCAGAATGACTACCGCCGTCTGAAAGGATTCAGGGGAGTAAATAGAGGCGACATCGTCGTATTCGGATTTCCGAACGGCGACACAGTCCTCAAAAAGGCGCCGGTGGAAGACTACTACATGCTGTGCCGTGAATTGGGCAAGGACAAGGTGATCGACAGGCTCGGTCCCGTGATCGTAAGGCCCGCGGACAAGAAAGACCATTATGTCAAAAGGTGCGTTGCCGTAGCTGGCGACACCCTGGAGATCCGGGACGGACTTGTCTATATTGACGGACAGATGCAGAAAGTCTGGGAAGGAGTGCAGTACAGCTACAGAGTGACTACCTCCTCCGGAAAGATCAACTCCCGCATCCTCGACGAGATGGGGATGAATGTCGGAGAGCTTTACTACGACGCCGCCATGCCCGGATACTCGGCAATGCCCCTCACTTACGGGCAGCTTGAGAAGGTCAGGTCAATGAGCAATGTCGTCAGTGCAGAAGCCAATATCGACGTTTATCCGCCCGACTACCCGGACAGTCCCCGTACCCTCTTCCCCTTTGAAGACAAGGGCTGGACAAGGGACAATTACGGACCGCTCTGGGTGCCCTGCAAGGGAGCAACCGTGAAACTGGATGCCGATAACCTGGCAATTTACCGCCGCATTATCGAAGTCTACGAGCACAACACCCTCGAGCAGACCGCACAGGGATTCCGCATCAACGGAGAACTCACTGACAGCTACACGTTCAAACAGGATTATTATTTCATGATGGGGGACAACAGGCACAATTCCCTGGACTCAAGGTACTGGGGATTCGTACCGGAAGACCACGTGGTAGGCAGGCCGGCCATCATCTGGCTGTCCACCGACCGGGATCGGAAGTTCCCCGCAAACATAAGGTGGCGCAGGTTCCTCAGGATTGTCTGAGGCAGAATTTGTTAAAGACGATTTTTTTGACGATATTTGCACCCCCTTGTGAGTTAAGAAGAAAAATATAAAAAGATAAGATTATGGCAAAGGTTTGTCAAGTAACAGGAAGGAAGAGAATGAAGGGCAACAACGTGGCTCACTCCAAGCTGCGTACCAAGCGCGATTTCTCCCTTAACCTCAAGACCAAGAGATTCTGGTCTGAAGAGGAGCAGAGGTTCATCACCCTCAAGGTTTCTTGCAAGGGTATGAGGATTATCGAGAAGAACGGTCTCGAAGCTACGATCAAAGATGCCCAGAAGAAGGGCCTCATCAATGTCGTTTAATTTAAGGAGGACAGAACAATGGCAAAGAAAGCTAAAGGCAACAGAGTGCAGGTCATCCTTGAATGCACCGAGCAGAAAGAGAGCGGCGTTCCCGGAATGTCCCGCTACATCACTACCAAAAACAAGAAGAACACTCCCGAGCGTCTCGAGCGCAAGAAGTACAATCCCTTCCTGAAGAAGGTCACCTTACACAGGGAGATTAAATAACTAGGAGGATAAGATATGGCAAAGAAAGCAGTTGCTACATTCGCCGCCAAGGCCGGTGCTAAGAGCATGGTCAAGTGCATCCGTATGGAAAAATCTCCGAAGACCGGCGCTTACGTTTTCACGGAGCAGCTCGTCGAAGAGGCTAAGGTAAAGGATTTCTTCGCGAAGAAGTAATATCCTCCTTGAGGTAAGAAGATCCCGGTGCTGATATTCAGTGCCGGGATTTTTTTATGGCCTTCTGGTCCTCCTTGTGCACCCACAGGCCGTAAACCTCGCTGACATTGCCGGCCGTAATAAAGGCATTGATCCCGGAAGACTTGATGAACTTCATAAGGGCGTTGAACTCGTCATTGGTCAGAAGCGCCTGAATCTCAGTCTGCTTCTCACCCGAGAAACCGCCGGTCACCTCGTAAAGGCTGCAGCCGCGAACCAGATCTTCCACGATATACTTGCGTATACGCTCGCTGTCGCCGGAGATGATACAGACCCGTTTGCGGCGGTTCAGCAGGCTGGTGAAGTAATCCACCACCAGGCCGTTGATCCACGTGCCGATAAGCCCGATAACCACCATCTGGAAGGGGTTGATGGCAAATGCGGTGCAGCAGATGATGGCGCCGGCAATGGTCACCGACGCTCCGATGTCGAAATGCAGGTATTTATTGACAATCTTGGCAATGATATCCAGACCTCCGGTGGAGGCGTTGATGCTGAACAATATCGCCTGCGATGCGCTGAGCACCAGCACGAAGCAGATAAGGTCGAACCAGGGGTCGCCCATCACCGACGTGCTGCCGTCGCGGAGAATCTCCTGGTACGGCAGGATCTTGTCCCAGACCTCCATCATCGGGCCCAGTATCAGGGCCGTGTACACGGTCTTGACGCCGAATTCCCGGTCGATCAGGATATATGCCAGGATGAGCAGGATGATATTGATGATAAGGACAATGGCGGATACTTTGAACTTGATGCCGGCGCTCTCGAGAACGGCGCTCAGGACAATCGAAAGACCGGAGATGGAACCCACGACGAGTTTGCTGGGCATCAGGAAATAATACACCGCCGCCGCCGCGATGAACATGCCGAGTGTCATTATGGTCAGTTCTTTCCAGAACTTCCATGTGGCCACAGATTTCAGAAAAGACAGATTGGTCATAGCGAGTTCAAATATAGTCAGTTTTTGCGTATATTTGCATGATACGAGCAGACAAGTTATGGCGCTGAGTTTTTTCCAAAAGCTGGGACGGGCGATCACCGGTAAATCGAGGGTGGATGACGATACTCTCGATGCTATCGAAGAGGCTCTGGTAGAGACGGATATGGGAGTGGATACCACTCTCAAAGTTATCGATATGCTCGAGGAGCGCGTTCATAAAGACAAATTCGTATCCTTCGACGAGCTGATGGGATACCTGCGTGAAGAAATCGCATCCCTGATTCCCGACTCGCCGCAGACTAAGGGCCTGAATCCCCCCGAAGCCGCCGGCGGATCCCCCAAACCTTACGTGATATTGGTAGTGGGAGTCAACGGGGTGGGGAAGACCACTACCATTGGCAAACTTGCGTATTACTACGCCTCCAAGGGCCTGAAAGTCATGCTTGGTGCTGCGGATACTTTCCGCGCCGCCGCGGTGGACCAGCTCGATATCTGGGCCCGGAGAGCCGGCGTAGAAATCATCAAGCAGCAGATGGGCTCTGACCCGGCCAGCGTGGCGTATGACACGGTGGCCGCCGCGAAGGCTCGCGGTGCGGATGTGGTGATCGTAGATACCGCCGGACGTCTGCATAACAGGGTGGATCTGATGAATGAGCTTACCAAGATCCGTAACGTGATGCGTAAGCAGATTCCTGATGCGCCGCATGAGGTCATGCTGGTCCTGGATGCAAGCACGGGCCAGAACGCCTTCCAGCAGACCAGGGAGT
>JAFSTI010000152.1 GCA_017450585.1 Bacteroidales bacterium | reverse complement strand
GCGTGCGCCTTCAGTCCTTCAGTTATGAAGTCGAGTTTTTGTACCAATTTCGCATCGTACCAGCCCTGGAAAGACTGGAACTGCGACTGTCCGCCGTAGTTAAGGTCGGCAATAGGGTTGGCTCCGCGGTTTGAGTCGTCTCCGAAATAGCCGTCGGACCACTTGATCGGGAAAGTGTTGGTCGGTGCCCGGGCGAGCAGATTGATAACACCGCCGAAAAAGTTGGTGTTGCGGATACCCATCTTGCCGGCAATTCCCACTGAGAAGGTGGTGGTCGGAGTAAGGTCGAAGTCGAAATTCGCCCTCCAGTTCAGACGTTTATACCAGCTGCGCGGGTCGTAATTGTCCTGTTTCTGAGTGTTGTATATACTGTCGTCGAATTGGTAACCCACGCTCGCGAAGTATTTCATGAAGTCAGAACGTCCGTTTACATTGATGTTGTAATTGCGCGAAACGGCCTCGCGGATCATCTCCCCGTACCAGTCGATCTGGGGGAAATAATCATTGTACGGACCGTAATTGCCGGTGTCAAAGGCATTCTGCCATGCGTTAAGCGTGGACTGGGGGATGAAGCTGTTCCAGTTCTGGTCGTTGGCGAGTCCTTCGTTGTACAGCTGCATCGATGTCATGTAGTCGGCCCAGTAAATGTTTGCCGTAGGTTCCTTGAGACTGACGTTGGTGTTGAAGTTCACCGTCGGCCGGTCCTGGTCGCCGCGCTTGGTGGTCAGCAGGATGACACCGTTTCCTCCGCGGACACCGTAGACAGCGGTGGCTGAAGCGTCTTTCAGAACCGAAACGGACTCGATTTCGTTGAAGTCCACGTCATTCATGTCACGCTCGATGCCGTCCACCAGTACCAGCGGATTGGTGTTCTGCCAGGTACTCTTTCCGCGGATGAAAATCGTGGCGGAATTAGCTCCCGGCTGTCCTGTAGTATTGATGGAAATAACACCGTTCAGGCGGCCCTGCATAGCCTCGGACACGGTATTGACATTTCCGGTCTTCAGGAGCTCCTCTCCTTTCGCCTGTGTGATCGAACCCACACTGGAGGCCTTTTTCTGCACGCCATAGCCTACTACCAGGACTTCTTCAAGTACTTCCCCGAGAGGAGACATCTTGATAAGCGAAGAGGAAAGGATATCCGCTACGGTAAGAGTCCGGGTTTCGTATCCGACGTAATTGATTTCGACTACGGATTCACGTGAGAGCGAAGCCGGAATGCTAATTGAAAACTTGCCGTCGAGGTCAGTGACGGCTGATAATCCCCCCGAGTCTTTGACGATCAGATAGGCTCCGATTAAGGGATCTCCATTTGACGCGTCAGTCAGACTTCCGCTCACGGTGACACTGTTTTGGGCAAACAGCGGGAGCGCGCACAGACACACAAGCGTGATTGCCAGCAGTTTCCGGGTTGACCGGATAAATAGTTTTATCATTAGACTGGTTATTATTTTCTCCAAAGGTAGAAAAATAACTAAAAATATGTGCTATTTTGACATGGAAAATGGCTTTTCTGGCTTGAGGGCTTTGTTCGGCGATGCGCTCATTTCATATTCCCAGAGGCCGCCGGCGAGTATTTCGGCCTGTGTGACGTAAGCCCGTTTTATCTGTATTCCGTTGATTTTCAGGCTGCGCACGTAACGGTTGCGGTCGGAGACCTTAGGGGCGCGGATGGTCAGAGTATTGCCATTAGGCAGTTTTACCGATATTTCCGGCAGATAAGGGGCTCCGAGAACATATTGGTCCGTACCAGGACAGACAGGATAGAATCCCATCGCCGTGAAAATATACCAGGCGCTCATCTGTCCGCAGTCGTCATTGCCCCCCAGACCCTCGCGCTCCGGACGATACATCCGGTTCATTATCTCACGCGTCCAATACTGTGTCATCCACGGACGTGTGGTCCATGCAAACAGGTATGGAATATGGTGGCTGGGCTCATTGCCGTGGACATAGCCTCCGATCAGGCATTCTTTTTCAATATCCTCGTTCTCTTCGTAGTATTTCGGATCCAGGTCCATCGCAAACAAGTCCTCCAGACGGGTGCGGAAGACCTTCTCTCCACCCATCAGCGCGATCAGTCCGTTCACGTCGTGCGGAACGTGGAATGAGAAGTTCCATGAATTGCCTTCAATAAAGCCTTCGCCGAAGGTCTGCGACACATCAAACGGCGTCTTGAAACTACCGTCAGCGTAGCGCGGCCGTGCGAATCCGATTTTCGTGTCAAATACATTCCTGTAGTTAAACGCGCGGCGGGAATAGTCTTTGGCAATATCTTCCCTGCCAAGTGCGGCTGCAGCTGCGGAAATGGTCCAGTCGTCGTAGGCGTATTCCAGCGTTGTGGAAGCTGCGGTCGCCCGTTTGTCGTAAGGCACGTAGCCCAAGCTCATATACTCATCCAGGCCGTCGTACAGGCCGACACGGGAAGTCTTCACCATTGCCTCCAGGGCCTGCCCGTCATCGTTGTATGTACCTTTGACAATAGCATCCGCGAGGACCGGGACGGCGTGATAGCCGCTCATGCACCACCCCTCGCTGCCCATCAGGCTCCAGACCGGGAGCATGCCGAGAGGGCTCTGGTGAGAGTGCTCAACCATTGACCGGATCATATCCGCATTCTCGGAAGGGAAAAACAGTCCGAGGAAGGGGTGCTCGGCGCGATAGGTGTCCCACAGCGAGAAAACGGTATAATTGGTGAACCCGTCTGCCCGGTGGATATTGCCGTCAATACCCCTGTACTGCCCGTCCACGTCCATATACACCGAGGGGTTAATAAGGGTGTGGTACAATGATGTGTAGAACATCCGCTTCTGGCCGTCGCTCCCTTCCGCCCGGAACCGGTCCAGATGCGCATCCCATGCACGGCGTGTGTGCATTGCGATTTCATCGAAACTGCCGCAGCCTTCGGCCGACAGATTCTTTAGGGCGCCCAGGGCGTCGACTGCGGAAATCGCGACCTTTACTGTCAATGGCTCTCCCGGCGCGAAACTGAACCAGGCCGCCATATCGCGCCCTGCCATGTCGGGGAAGTTTCTGGACATGTCGAAACGCCTCCAGAAGCCCCGATAAGGGTTGTCCTTGCGATCTTGATACCCATATTCCAGGATGGGTTTCGAGAAGGAAACAGCGAAATATGTGTAATTAGTCCGGGACCAGCCGTTCGTCAGCCGGAAACCGGTTATCAGAGTGTCGTTTTCCACTCTCAGCGTGGACCACAGAACCTTCCCGTCATAGTTATATATCCCATGCCCCAGGTCTAGCACGACATTCTGAACTTCATCTTCAGGATAACTGTACTCGTGAACTCCGACTCGGGGAGTACATGTAAGCCGAGCGCGGATGCCATAGTCGGACAGGGTTACAGCGTAATAGCCCGGCGAAGCCTCCTCGCCGTCGTGAGTGAATCTCGACCGGTATCCCTTGTCCGGGTCCTGTGCCGTACCGGGGTGCAGTTTCGGCTGACCGGTCACCGGCATCAGCAGGATGTCTCCCAGGTCCGAATGCCCTGTCCCGGAAAGATGCCTGTGGCTGAAGCCCACTATCGTGGGGTCGTCGTATCTGTATCCTGCGCAATAATCATAAGCCCTGGGCTGGTATTTTCCCGCGATATTGTGCGGAATCGTGTCGGTATCCGGACTGAGCTGGATGGCCCCGAATGGATAGCAGGCTCCCGGAAAAGTATGCCCCATTCCTGAAGTCCCGATAAACGGATCAACATACCGTGAATTCTGAGCGGCCGCTGCGATGCCCAGCGACAGGCACACGAGACAGAATAACTTCTTCATGCTACAAATATAGCAGGCTTATGCAAAAATCCCATTCAGGTCGTTACATACCTTTCGGATTCCGGACACAATCCGGTCGGATTGGGCTTTTCTGGGTTTGGTCCCATTAAGGTAAGTCCATAACTGTTTTTGGCTGATACCCGTCATTTTTTCGATTCCGGAAAGAGAAAAATAGCCCAGAGAAACATAATAATTCATGAGACTTATGGCATCGATGTCATATATAATCACATACTCATCATCAAGCCATGCGGGGTATTTAAACCCTTCCTCCTTGGCAGTCTCTCTGTAGAAATCCATTTGAGCCAGCATGTCTTTTTTTGCCTGTTCTATCGTTTCTCCGGCACCGGAGAAAATCTCTCTCCTGCAGTATACTGAGTACATGCCGTCAAGAGACCGTTCTATTACTGCTTCAATAGTTTTCATTATTTGAGCCCCATTTCTTTTATTATTTTCCTCTCAAGGCCTTTGCCGACTTCCCGTCCTCTGTGGTATGGTACCGGGTATGTTCGTTTGCCTTTTCTGTAGATAATATGGCTTGTTCCCATATGCCGGTATTTTATCCATCCATGATTAACTATAATCCGGTGTAGTTCATCATACTTCATTCGGACAT
>JAFSTI010000151.1 GCA_017450585.1 Bacteroidales bacterium | reverse complement strand
CGCCCGGTAAGCATCGCTGCACGGGAAGGTGAGCTGTTAGGACCGCAGCTGTAGTGTGTATCGAAACGCATACCATGTGACGCCAGGTAGTCGATGTTAGGCGTCTCATAAAAGTCCGATCCGGTATAGCTGAAGTCATAGTACCCTATATCGTGAAGCGTAACAATCACGATATTCGGCTTCTCCGGGATTCCTGCCTTTTTCCCGGAGCTAATGGAGCCATTCTCTCCGCATCCGACAAGTGCGGCTCCTCCAAGTAAAGCCAAATTAGCAATGGTGCTCATGTTTTCTTTCATTACAGTTTAGCTCAAGAAATAAAATTGGCTACTCTACAATACTGAATGAAATGTCATTTACCCCCGAGCCGGCGCAGTAGAAGTAGCAGACGACAGTGCCGCCGCACTCGCAGTTCGGGGCTTCTCGCACGGCAATAGCGCTGGCCGTGGCGGCCTGGTATTTACCTTCGGCGCACTGCATGCGGAACTTCAAGGTCCCGCTCGGCACCGCGTTAGTAAAGGTCATATCGTGCTCGATTACTTTCCCGCCGCGCACGAGCGCGAAAGTGGAATTGAATTTCACCGACCCGTCATAAGAAGTCTGCTCAGTGCGGTTGCACTTCCACTCGCTGCCATCCAGATAGTAGATATCCCAGAAAATCGGTTGCTGCCTGCCGTAGAAGGGCAATTTCATCTTCACCGTCGTACCGGCCGCAAAGTTCTCCACCGGCAGCACGAACTCGAAATAATCCCCGGTCCAATAGAATTGGCTCGCCGGTGAACTGATCTCGCCGCTGTTCGTGAAATGCAGCACGGGCGTGTAGCCTCCGGCAGCTTCTCCTGCGGGACGCGGACCCCAGTGGAACTGGCAGTACGCGGAAGGCTGGGATGAAGGCCAATAGCCTTGCGACACCCAGTAAGGCATGGTGGCATCCTTACACTTGCCATTCCCAAGCGGCCAACTGACAGGGAAAGTCACCGGCGTATCGTCGGTCGGAATCGGGGAAACGGCCTCCTTGGGTTCAGGAATCGGAGCGCCGGATTCCTCCACCCAGTCGAGCAATTGCCTCAGCAGACGGTCGCGGATCTCCGGTGCCTCATTCGCGAGATTGTGCATCTCGGAGACGTCGGTGCGAAGATTATATAGTTCAATAGACTTGTTCGTCTCACGCTCGTCCCAGCCACCGTCCAGCAGCCATTCCTCATACGAGAGGATGAGTTTCCAGTCACCGTCGCGTACGATCGAGAAGGGCCGGGCGCGGAAATTAGCGTTTCTGGACGCGCTGGCGGGATAATTGCCCAAAGAAAGATATCCGGGCATATGCCAATACAGCGGTTTGGGCCTCTGTGCCGGAGCGACCGACTTGCCGAAGACATAATCCACCAGCGACAATCCGTCCGTATCCTTCTGCGCCACCTTCTTCCCGGCCAGAGACATCAGCGTAGGGAAGAAGTCCACACCGGCAGTGGGCATGGCCACCCGTCCGGCAGGTATGTATTTAGGGCAATAGAATATCAGCGGGATGCGGTACGCGCCTTCGTAGCACATACCCTTGAAGCCAGAGTGCGGATCCTGGTTCGAGTAGAAGACCGGACCGTGGTCGGCGGTAAAAATGAAAATCGTATTATCCTCAATATTCAGCAGCTGAAGGTGCTCAACGATCGCAGCGACCGCATCGTCCGCACTCTTTATGCAGGCAGCATAGTCGACACGATTGTGCTTCGTGCCCGGAGCCTTGGCACTGAAATAATCCAGATAGGCCTGGCTAGACTGCAGGGGCGTGTGGATAGCATTGAAGTTGAGCAACATGAAGAATGGCTTGCTTCCAGCCGACATCAGGTCCAGGTAATCGCAGGCCTGTTTCACGTCAGTATTAAGAGCCTTAGGGTTCGAATTCGCGCCGGGGTCACCGGAAGTAGCCGAGAAAACGGACTTCTTAACATAATCAAATCCCTGATATGTAGGGTCATCAGGATCCCAACACCCCACGAAAGCAGTCGCATAGCCATTGTCGCGAAGGGCCTCCGCGATAGTGTAGCTCTCAGTAGACAGGACAATATTCTTTTCGTGCTGTTTGAGGCGCATCAGCGATTCGGTGCCGGAGAATCCCGTGCTATATATGTTATTATACGGCGAAAAACGCCCGGTTAGCATCGCAGCCCTGGAGGGAGAGCTGTTTGGCCCGCAGCCGTAATGGGTGTCGAACTGCATGCCATGAGAGGCCAGATAATCGATATTCGGCGTCTCATAGAAGTCAGAGCCCGTATAACTGAAATCATAGTAACCGATATCGTGAAGCGTAACAATTACGATATTCGGTTTCTCGGGGATTTCAACCTTTTTCCCGGAATTGGCTGGACCATTCTCCCCACATCCAACCAAAGCGGCACCCCCGATTGCTACCAGCCTGGCAATATCCCTAGTTGAGTTCATAGGAGTTTTATTTAAGTGTCACGCGAAGCCAGTCGCAGGGATAGTCACCGTTCTCACCTTCGAGTTCCTCGAAGATGGCGGCCGGTTTCTCGGATGACGAATGCTTATACATGCGGCACAGATGAGCCCTAAGGGTCTCTCCCCTACGGGGAGCGCCCCCGATGAGAGACCAGGGGATGCTGACCTTGGCACTGAAGCCCAGGTCCTCATCACCGTCAGCCTCAATGGTTCCGGCGAGCTGCACGCATGCGCCCTCACCAGATCCGATCAGATGCCAGGACCAGCGCTCGAGTTCATAAAGATTCCAGCAGCCGTCAGCATTGACAGCCACCTTGTACACGTTCTCCCCACGGGCGAAGAAAAGCACCGCGGCATCGGAATTCTCCACCGTATAGACAGTAATCTTCTCATCGTATACCAGAGCACCGAACTCCAGTGCATCGGCAGTGTAACCAAGCGAAGCATACACGGCTGAAGGGAACTTCTTACCGAGGAACCACCAGGAGGCGTCCGGCTTGAAACTTTCAAGCGCGGGCATCTCCAAACCGCCTTTGGTAATCTCCAGGCTGCGGTTCACTCGGCCTTTCATAAGATGCAGGCGTCCGCGGGTCTTCTCGCCGTCGGAGTAACGCAGGGTTCCGGAGGCAAAGACCTCATTGTCCCCGATGTAATCGATGCAGCCCCAGTATCCGTCGAAGGGACGGGTGGCATGGTGGAAATTGTCGGCATGCTTGTCGCCGACGAACACCCACACACCGCTTTCACCCTTATAGTTTCCGTTCGAGAGGATCAGCATCTCACCGCTGTCCAGACGGGCAGAGTAGGGACCATAGCCTTGGAAATCCTTATTGACCTGCTTCTTCGCGGGATAATCGGGGCCGCCTTCGGCGAGGAGTTTCTCCTGATCGAGGTTCCAGTTATCCTCGGCCGTGGTTTTCACGACGACCGGGGTCACATCGACCACGAACTTGCCGCTCCAGACCTCGAGGGGCACGGCGATCGTACCGTCATCCAGACGCACGCCCGAAGGCATGCCGTCGTAGCCGAAACGGTCGTCGCGGGTGTGGGAGATGCCCTCCACGTCTTTCCATGTGCAGGATGGCTTACCCTGCCAGGTCGCTCCGCCGTCGAAGGAACGGATCACAACGGTCTTCGGACAGGACATCTTATTGACCACATTCTGACTGTCGGTGATATACATCTGGATCTCTCCGGAGGGCAGTTGCAGCATTGCAGGCTCCCAGCAACGTCCGCGGTACACTTCGCGAGCCTCTGTCCAGGTCAGGCCCTTGTCGGAGGAGAACATCACCTCGATGCCGCAGTTCTCATTGGTATGGGGCAGGTCGTTGTAACCGGCTTTGTAGCGCCACTGATGGGCCAGCATTATGCGCCCGTCCTGAAGCTCGATGAAGTCGGGATTCACGAACACCACCTCGTCCTCCCCTACCGTCGAGACACCGGGATGACGGTGACGGATGCACTGGGCGTCGGTCCATGTCTTTCCGTTATCATAGCTCTTAGCCACGAAGGAATTCCATCCGTAATGATCATCCATGTAGCTCATAAGCAGGGTCCCGTCGCTCAGTCGCTTGACCCTGGGGTAATACAGGTTCGGGCTGGGAGTTCCGTCTGTGAGAGTCAGTTCAGAGAGCTCCTGATAGGTAGAGCCATCCCAGCTGATGCGAATATCGTCGGTGGTATCGGAGGCCGGCCTGCAGCAGGCTGCCACACTCAGTGCCGCTATGCCGATATATGTAAAAAGATTAAGTTTCATCGCAATTATTTTAAAAGTTCATTTGCCCATAGATGATCCGATTTAAGGGCTTTAACCTTCTTCAGAAGACGCCGGGCAGTGAATTTGTGTCCGAGGCCGAGCTGGCCGAGAGCCTGGGTATAGTATGCGGCGGAGTTCTTACCCTCGACGGTAGCACCGGTGGTACCCTCTGCACCGTAGAAATTGATGTATTCGGTGATAACGCGGGACTTACCCTCACGCACCATCTGCTTGAAGATGTCGCGAGCCTCTTTTTTCCGGCCCAGTTTCTTCATGGCGAGACCGCTCCAGTAGCGGAAGTCCTGGCTGCCCTTGAGTTTGAAGTCCTGGTCGGCTGCCAGCTGGAAGTAATGGCGGGCCTGCTCGCCGTCCCCAAGTTTCTCGTATGCCAGGCCGAGTTCGTAGTTGATCTGGGCATCATGCGTAGCACGCTCATTCACCAGGAAGACCTGATGGTTCTCGGGATAAGTAAAGGCCTTCTTGTATAGGTCAATGGCTCCCTGCACATCGCCTTCGCGCATCTTCTTCTGTCCGGCGAGCACGCAGGCATCCACGAAGTTGTCATGGAAGTTGGCGACACCCTCACGGGTCGGGAAGTAGCAGTTGTCCAGCAGGTCCAGTACATAGTCGTAGTCGCCCATGTAGGTACCGAGTACCACCTCCTGCGCGAGCGGATAGTAGCGCTTGACTCCGGTCTCGTGGTGGCTCTTCAGGATCTCGTAACGCTCGCTCACCGGTGCAGCCAGGGCCTCCATGGCCTGGTCGCACTCCTCGAGATAGAGCGGTGCGGGATTTATGGCAATAGCTTTCTTATAGCACTCGGCGGAGCGGGCGTAGTCCTTCGTATGCAGCCAGTGGGCCCATCCGAGGTTCCTCCATGCCAGATCGTCCTGGGGATTCATCTCCACGCACTTCTCCCACTCCTTTATGGCATTGTCCGGCTGGATGTTATAGAGCAGATTGCCCATGTAATAGTATGGACGCTCGCTGTCGGGGCAGGCGGCCTTCGCCTGATTCAGCACGTCGATGGTCTCCAGACGGAAAGGATTGCAATATCCCACCGGCAGCTTGAGCGCATCGGCATAGTACTGCGCGGCGCATTTCGGACTATCTGCCCAGTATGCCAGATACATCTTTACGGTCGGCCACGCGACATGGGAGTCGATCTCCTTGAGCAGTTTCACGGCCTCGTCACGGAATCCGTTATGCTCGTAGAGCAATGCGAGCTCCAGGTAAGATTCGGGCTGATCGCGCATGAATGTGCGGAAGCTGTCGCCGTGAGATGTCTCATGGATGGCCATGGCGTTCAGCGGGTCCTCGGCCAGGACGGCCTTGAAGCATTTCATAGCCTCATCGCGGCGTCCCATTTCCTTAAGGACAAGCCCCTTGAAAGTCATAGCCTGGAAGTTGCGGCCATTATAGGCAATAGCTTCGTTCAGGCGGTCGAGGGCCATTTCCCAGTTACCCTGCTGCGCATAGATTTGGGCAAGCTGGGTATTGGCTGCGGAATTATAGGTATAGTTCCAGGTCGCGCGGTATAGGGTATCGAGTGCGGCTTCGGTCTTTCCCTGGGCCTTCAGCACCAATCCGAGGTTATACATTGCCTCGCAGTCTTTCGGACGGGTGTAGTCATGGGTCTGGCGGCGGATAGCCGTGCGCAGGTATTGTGCGGCCTTTTCATACTCTCCGCGCAGACGGTACCAGACACCCATCTGGGTATTGGCCCTGGTATCGCCAGGATCGCGGCGCAGGACCTCCAGGAAGTAGTCGGTGGGGTCGATGAACGGGTTATGGAACTGCAGGTTACGCAAGCCGACGAGGAAGCATTCCTCGGTATTCTTGATGTCGGCGGGCTTCTTCGGGCGCTCGACGATCGGAGGGAGCGGAGAGTTCGGGTCCTTCACTACCGGAGTGTAGGACAGCATCTCATTGCCCTTCGCATCCAGGAGCTTGAGCGTCAGCTCCTCTTCCTTGATGGACGGATCGATCTTGATGGTCCGCACGAACGGCTTGGCCGGGTCGATATTGTCAATAATATCCTCCGCGAGCACGTGTCCGCCGCGCAGCAGGCCGAGCTGCAGGCCTTTCATCTTTTCGGTGGTATTCACGCCGACGAGCACCTCTCCGGGGGCGGTCATGTCCATGTTCATCGCGGCGT
>JAFSTI010000150.1 GCA_017450585.1 Bacteroidales bacterium | reverse complement strand
GGAGAGGGCCTTCTGGTGTACGGATGGAGTCTTCGGGGGATCGGTAAGCACACCTGGCGGGTATTTCGTGACGGACGTTGGGAATTTGCCGCCCCCTCTCCCGGCAGAGCGGGTTTCCACCGGGCCGGCAGCAAAAATTCAGACCGTCCCGGGTTTCCTCCGGTCCGGCTGCGCATCCGCCGGGCGATGGGGAGGGCCCGGCGGCCTTGCCGTCCCAGGAAAACCCTCCCGTATGCGTAGGCCAAAGCCGGCCCAGGAAAACCCTCTCGCATGCGTGGGACACTTGCCGGTCCAGGAAAACTTCCACACCTCAGAATCGCGACCGGCGAATTCGTTATCGTGGCGGACATATTATTGATTAACAGTCTGTTACTTTATATATGATTTCCTGATATCGCCCAATCATATATCCATTAATCGCCTGACTTACAAAGAATTAGGCGCCACGCCATAATCGTATGTACCACGGTCTTCTAGAATGCTCTGAGCATCAGGCGGAAATCAACCAACCAACCAGCCAATCAGCCAATCAATCAACCAATCGATCAATCAATCAGCCGCCGTATACCCTTTTTGCAAAAAGAACCTCGCGCCGGGAAAGGCGCGAGGTTCTTGTGTTGTTCTCTGTAAGTGTTCGTATATCTTACGGGGACCCGTTGAAGTGTCGGCCAGACGTTTAAGCGTGATAGCCGCGACGCCGCTCAGCGGGACATTAACCGCGGGGGAGCATTTCGACTTTTAGCTTGGCGTAGGCGCGCTCGACTTTGGCGAGGGCTTTTTCGATGGTCTCGTCTGTGGCGAGGAGTACACCGTAACGACGGTGGTCTTTCACTTCGGGCTTTCCGAAGATGCGGATCTGTACACCTTCCTCGGAAAGGATATCCTCGAGACCGCTGAAGACGACTTTATCGGTATCGCCCCATACCACGATGGCCTTTGATGCGCTGGCGCCGAAGAAACGGATCTGCGGGATAGGCAGACCGAGGATGGCGCGGGCGTGAAGAGCGAACTCTGAAAGATCCTGGGAGATCATGGTCACCATACCTGTGTCATGCGGGCGAGGGGAGACCTCACTGAAGATGACCTTGTCACCCTTGATAAACATCTCAACGCCGAAGATACCGTATCCGCCGAGAGCGCCGGTTATAGTACGGGCAATATGCTTGGCCTGCTCGAGCGCCGAGGGTGTCATAGGCTGGGGCTGCCAGGACTCACGGTAATCACCGTCCACCTGATGGTGACCGATAGGCTCCAGAGTAGTGGTACCGCCGGCATGACGCACGGTCAGCAGGGTAATTTCGTAGTCAAAATCTACAAATCCTTCCACGATGACGCGTCCGGCGCCAGCACGGCCGCCCTCCTGCGCCATGTGCCAGGATTTGTCGATATCTTCCTCACTGCGTATGACGCTCTGGCCGTGACCGGAAGAACTCATGATAGGCTTTACGACGCAAGGGATGCCGATTTCGGCAATCGCAGCCTTAAAGCCTTCGTAATCATCTGCGAAACGGTAGGTAGCCGTCGGAAGTCCAAGCTCCTCAGCGGCGAGACGGCGGATACCCTCACGGTTCATCGTGAGCAGGGTCGCCTTAGCAGTCGGGATTACGTTATAACCTTCTTTTTCCAGTTCTACCAGAGTAGGAGTGGCAATGGCTTCGACCTCAGGAATAATGAAATCGGGCTTCTCGCTCTCTATGATCTGCCTGAGTTTCTGGCCGTCAAGCATATTGAGCACATAGGAACGATGAGCGACCTGCATTGCAGGGGCGTTGGCATAGCGGTCCAGGGCAATGACTTCGACACCGTAACGCATGAGTTCGATGGCGACTTCCTTACCGAGTTCGCCGGAGCCGCACAGGAGTGCCTTTTTGGCGACTGATGTGAGTGGAGAACCAAGTTTGAGCATTATAATTCAGAAATTTACACTAACCGGTACAAAGATAAAAAATTAATTCATATATTTGTGCGTTAACGTGCACTATTTCCTTAAAATAAAACAAGAAAATAGATATGAAAAAACTCATCATCATGGCCGTTTCACTGCTCCTCGCAGCGAGTGCCTATGCTCAGGTCGGTGTCATCGCCGGTCTGGCATCAAATGAGACCAATGTTGAAAACGTAGACATCAAAGGCGTCACCCAATACCATATCGGTCTGGCGGCCAAACTTCCCTTCATTCTGGGTTTCGGATTCCAGCCCCAGGTTATCTATAACGTCAAAGGACAGTCAGTCGGGACAATGATTGACAGCGAGAACGTTTCATTCGACGCTTCTACCGGTTATTTCGAGATCCCCGTACAGATTCAGTGGGGTCCGAACATCCTCGACATTGCCCGCCCGTACGTCTTCGTAGAGCCGTATCTCGGATTCGCCCTCGATACAAAAGTACTTAAGAGTAACACCGAAGGAAAGAAAGTAGAAGACTATGAAGGAATGACCACCAAAGACCTCGGAATGGACCAGTGGGATTACGGTTTCAGCGTAGGCGCAGGAGTAGAATTCTGGAAATTGCAGGTTTCCCTGCGTTGGGTCTATGACCTCGGCAGTCCTATGGATGAAAACGACAAATTCCGCAAATTCGACGACCTTTGGAGCGACGTGAAGAAAGAATTTGACAACTTCAGCCTTAAGAACGCCAGCTCCATCCGCGGATCCATAGTGTTCTTCTTCTAACAGAGATACATTTATGAAGAGTATAACAGTGATTAGCATCGCTTCGGCGATGCTTTTCTTTGTCGCCTGTGACAGATTCGTCTCAGTCGACAATGGAGAAAACGAATACAAGCCCATCGTACTAAACACACGCTCGCAGCAGTTCGTGCGTGACGGTCAGGGCTTCGCCGCTGAATTCATCCAAAAGATAGACAGCGAAACCGAAAAAGACTACATTATTTCTCCGCTTAGCATGCAATTCCTGCTCGGCATGATTCTCGACGGGGCGAAAGGAGAAACCGCAGATGAAATCTGCAACGTACTCGGCTATGGAAAGGGAGAAATCAATGCGGTGAACGAGTATTGCCACACAATGCTCAAAGCGCTGCCCACACTGGACAAACAGACCAAACTGAGCATCGCCAACGCCATCTTCGTGGATGACGGCTGGCCGCTTCGCAAGGCATACAAGTCGGACATGGGCAGCTACTACGACGCTACGATAGAGAACCTGGACTTCGGCGACAGCGACAATGCATTGCGCCGCATCAACGGCTGGGCAGACGAAAAGACGAACGGCATGGTGCCCAAGGTACTGGACGAAGTCAGCAAAGACATGCTGGCATACCTGCTCAACGCACTATATTTCAAGAGCAAATGGTCTTCCGTATTCCAGAAAAGCATGAGCTTCGACCGGACCTTCACCGATGAAAGCGGGAAAGCCAAGACACTGAAGATGATGCGCCAGAGCGGTGACTTCCGCTACTGCGAGACCGGTAGTTTCCAGGCGCTGACATTGCCCTATGGCAATGGAGCCTACTCCATGACGGTCCTACTGCCATTCTCCGGACACAAGGTCGCGGACATTTGCGCATCGCTCGCATCGGACGGTCTGTCGTTCATGGACAATGCCCGCACGGAAGAAGTGGACGTCTGGCTGCCGCGTTTCGAGACCAAGTTCGGAATCAAACTAAACGATATTCTCAGCGAAATGGGTATGCCCCGTGCCTTCGATGACAAACTGGCGGATTTTACCGGGATGTCGGAGTACGCCCTGTGCCTAAGTTTTGTACGCCAGGACGCCGCCATCAAGGTCGATGAAGAGGGAACTGAAGCCGCCGCGGTCTCCAGCGCGGGTATGATGAAGAATACCTCCATCGGCCCCGGCAAGACTGTTGTCTTCCACGCCGACCATCCCTTCCTATACTTGATAACAGAAAAAAGCACCGGCGCTATCCTGTTCGCCGGAAGGTTTGCATCTAATTAATGAAAAGATTCGGTACAATTGTTCTCAGCCTCCTGCTTCTCAGTTCCTGCGGCGCGGAAAAAAGCCGCAATCTGGATATTCGCAGCGAGGCTGACCTGAGCGGCTTGCGTGTCGCCACCATTACCGGCAGCAGCTACGAAATGGACCTGTCCAAGCGGGATGACATCTCTCTGACCTGCTATAATGCCACAAGTGACCTTCTTCAGGCGCTGCTGACCGGCAAAGCTGATGTTATTGTACATGACGAGGTGGTTTTCAATCCCCGCATCCGAAAAGAAAACGGGATCAAAATCGCCTTCCTGAGCGAGCGGACGTCTGCAACTGCACTTATGTTCAATAAATCTGACTCTGAGCTGGCTGAGGCCTGTTCCAAAGTCCAGCGCAGAATGTTCGACGACGGGAGCATGCAGAGGCTGAAAGACTTCTGGCTCGAAGGCGAATACTTCCGTACCGGAGAGCTGAAACACATCCCCGATGAAGGCACCGGTGAGCCCCTAAGAGTCGCCACCTGCGCATCATCCGCGCCGCTTTCGTTCTATGTCGACGGAGAATGGTATGGCATCGAGATGGACCTTGTACGCGAACTGGGGAGGGAATTAGGCAGGCCCCTGGATATCAAATACTATGATACAGGCAGCTGTATCATGACACTGAAAACCGGGATCGCCGACGTCCTTTGCGGCTGTATCTTTATCACACCTGAAAGGGAAGAGCAGTTCTGCTTTGCGGAGCCCTATCACTACTACCATCCGGCTTATTTTGTTCTGGATCCCGATGCAGACAAAGAGCAGCTGAGTATTTGGGAATGGATCAAGAAAAGCATACAGAAAACCTTCATAACCGAAAACCGCTGGAAGTTTATCACCCGGGGACTTTGGGCTACGCTTAGAATCACCATCTTGGCCATCCTGCTCGGATCCCTGCTAGGTGCGCTCCTTTACCGGATGAAAATCAGCCGCCACCCGATAGACAGGGTGATCGCGCGGCTGTACAACTCTTTTATTTCCGGCATTCCGCAATTGGTTCTGCTGCTCATCCTTTTCTACATTGTTTTCGCCCGCAGTTCCGTACCTCCCGATTTAGTCGCTGTGATAGCATTCGCGATGTACTTCGCCTCTTCTGCCGCCAGTATATACGATACATCCCTGTCAGCTATCCCGCGCGGGCAGACCGAAGCCGGTCTCGCACTTGGATTCACAAAAGTGCAGACGTTCATGCAGATAGTTCTTCCGCAGGCGATACGTCAGGCCCTTCCGCTGTTTAAAGGACAATGCATATCCCTGCTCAAAGGCACATCTATCGTCGGATACATTGCCATAAACGACCTTACAAGGGCTGGCGATCTGATCCGGGCGCGTACCTTTGACGCACTGGTCCCGCTGCTGCTGATCACCATACTGTATTTCATAATGGTCTGGCTCATCGGAATATTGCTGAACTTGCTCTATCCTAAAAAACACGTCCTATGATTAGCATATCTCATCTAAGCAAAACATATCATAACCCCGACGGCAGTACCCTTCAAGTCCTGCGGGATGTAAACTGCGAGATAAATAAGGGCGAGGTTATAAGCATCATAGGCCCCTCCGGCACCGGAAAGAGCACCCTTCTGAGAGCAATGAATCTGCTTGATCCGCCCACCGGAGGAAGCATCCTCTTCGACGGAGAAGATATCTTGGCCAAAGATTATCCCGTACACAAGCTGCGTCAGAAGATGGGCATGGTGTTCCAGAATTTCAATCTCTTCGAACATATGACAGTTCTGGAGAACGTCATGTACGCTCCTTGCAAAATACTTAAGATGAGTCTGGAAGAGGCCCGTGAAGAAGCCCTCTCGCTGCTTCGGAAAGTGGGCCTGGCCGACAGGGGAGACGACTATCCTTCGAATCTGTCAGGTGGGCAGAAGCAGCGTGTGGCGATCGCCCGCTGCCTCGCCATGAAACCTCAGGTAATCCTGTTTGATGAGCCGACATCGGCGCTCGACCCCACTATGGTTGGGGAAGTGCTCAGCGTAATCCGCCAGCTCGCAGCCGAGGGCATGACCATGCTTATCGTAACTCACCTGATGAAATTCGCCAGGGACGTCAGCACCCGCATCTTCTACATGCAGGACGGTATCATCTATGAAGACGGAACTCCTGAGCAGGTCTTCGAGAAACCCCGCAGAAGTGCTACCAAGGCATTTGTGCAACGCATCCGCAAGCAAGTATTCGAGATCGATAATTCGGAATTCGACTTCCGCGGTATGGAATCGACGATCCGGGCATTTTGTATTAAGTACAATATTGCCGACCGTTGCGACCGCGCCATCGAGATCACTGATCTGATGCAGGAAGTAGTGATGTCAAAGTATATGCCTTATACGCTGCGCATCACACACAGCGAACTCAGCGGAGAAAGCGCTGTCGACTTTATGGTTGAAGGGCTTGAAAACTCACCCATGAAGGACCCTGCTGTTGATTCCGCTTTCCTGAAAAAGTTGAAAGCGCTTTCCTCCGATATTGTCGAAGAACCAACTACCCGTGGTTTCCGCATTAAGATAATTCTCTGAATAAATGGATAGCTATAGAGAAATAGACCTGTCACAGTGGATTAAGACCGGTGAAGGAGGTAACGGTTCCACGTATGAGAACCCCTCTAAACCTGACGTAATCTTAAAACTTAACAAGCCGCGCCTCAGCACGCTTGATAATGTCAGGCATGAATTCGAAGTATCTGATGCAGTATGCAAACTGGGCGTTCAGACTCCCCGAATGTACGAATTGGTTCGTGTGGGCAATGCGTACGCCACCATCTCTGAGCGCATCAAGCAGAAAAAATCTCTTTCCCGTATATGCAGCGACGATCCATCCAAGATTGAAGATATGGCCCGCCTGATGTGTCGGCAGGGAAAAGCCCTTTTCAGTACGCCATGCGATATCCATTTCTTTCCAAGCCGCAGGGAACAGCTCTTTATGGCCCTGAAACTGGTTCGATTCGTGAACAAAAAAACGCTACGAAAGATCAGCGAATTCGCCCAAACGATCCAGGAAGTACACACTTGTATCCACGGGGACTTTAACACCGGGAATCTGATTATGGCAGAAGGCCGTCCGTACTGGATCGATCTCGACAGATTCGGATATGGCGACCCTATGTTCGACATTGGTCACTTGTATCTGATCTGCAACGTCTACTCTTCCATGAAACAGGTGCAGGACATCTTCCACATGAACGAGGAACAGTTGCTCCGATTCTGGAGCGCTTTTGCGGAAAGCTATTGTCCTGTGGCAGAACGTGAGCAGTTTGAGCGACAGTCCGGAAAATTCGCTTGTCTGGACATTATCCTGCGTTACGCCTTCCAAAAGTCATCACTGCCGGAGCAGATATTTTTCAGCATCAATATCCACAAACTCGCGGCACGTTTTTTCAGTGAATGAATACGCCCCGCGCCATTACAATTGCCCTCATCATGACAGTCACCGTATCGGTCAGCGCACAGCAATTCCTTCCGGTAAAGGGGATTAACAACGCACGTCATCTGGGCGGCATAACCGTACAGGACGGGCGTGTAGTCCGGGATAATATGCTTATCCGCTCGGCGCACCTTGCCGATGCCAGTGATGAGGATATCGACTACTTAGTAATGTGTAAAAAATAAGTTGCATCAGTTGGCCGGTTTGACGAGGTAGTTCCACTTGCCTAGTTCCTGAGCGAAGACGACCTGTCTTGCAAGCCTCTTCTGGTACGATTCATCAATCGGTCGCTTGATGTCATAAGTTC
>JAFSTI010000149.1 GCA_017450585.1 Bacteroidales bacterium | reverse complement strand
ACCGTGGAATTGGGAACCGGCCTCTGGGGTACTCCGCTTCCTTATGATTACGACGGGGACGGTGTCATGGACTTGATCGTTACTTGTCCTGACAGACCTTATCGAGGGACATATTTCTTCCGTAACATAGGCACCGGCGTGAAGCCTTTCTTTGAGGGGGCAGTGATGATTTCTGACAAGTCCAGCCAGAACGTCCGTCTTGGAGAAGCGGGAGGAAAGCTTTATGTCACCGCCGCCGGGTATGATTTGAAGGATTTCTTAAAGGCCCCCTTCGAGAGCAAAGTCAAGATTGCATATGAAGGTCCGGTTATCGGGGAAGGCGTACAGAAGATACGTTGCAATACATGGGATTATGTGGATTGGGACGCTGACGGTGATCTGGACATTATCGTCGGTAATGACTCATGGGATGACTATGGATGGGACAATGCCTTCGACAGCGAAGGCCGCTGGGCTAACGGTCCCTTGCACGGATGGGTCAATCTGCTTGAGAACGTAGATGGTAAATATATCAACCGTGGCCGTGTTCAGGCCGCAGGAAAAGATATTGACGTGTACGGGTCTCCTACTCCCTGCGTTGCGGACTTCGATGGTGACGGTGATCTGGACCTGATATGTGGTGAATTTACCGATGAACTGACATGGTTTGAAAATATCGGCACGCGGCAGGCTCCCGTTTTTGCCGCCGGACGGAAAATGACGGACAGGACGGGCAAAACTATCCGTTTCCACGTGGAGATGATAACTCCCATTGCCACGGATTTTGATGGCGACGGCCAT
This sequence comes from Bacteroidales bacterium, assembly GCA_017450585.1. Taxonomy (GTDB): domain Bacteria; phylum Bacteroidota; class Bacteroidia; order Bacteroidales; family UBA932; genus Cryptobacteroides. The sequence goes on along the minus strand of JAFSTI010000149.1, from coordinate 11,797 downwards.
CCTGACCTGATGGTCGGAGACGAAGACGGATCAGTAGCGTACCTGCATAACACCGGAAAGGTCCGTAAGGGCATGCCTCAGTTCGATCCCTCTGTAAAAATGATGCAGAAGTCTGATTATTTGAAGTTCGGGGCCCTCTCTACGCCCTGTTCATTCGACTGGGACGGTGATGGGAGGGACGATATCATAACCGGTAATTCGGCTGGGGAGATAGCCTGGATCCGTAATATGTCAGAGACCGACGAGCCCGTATGGAGCGCTCCCATGCTGTTCCGTGTGGGAGGAAAGCCTATTCATATCCAGGCCGGACCGAACGGCTCGATTCAAGGCCCGGCGGAGAAGAAATGGGGGTACACTGTCCTGTCCGTAGCGGACTGGGACGGCGATGGCCGCGCCGATATTATTGTCAATTCCATCTGGGGCAAGGTGGTCTGGTACCGTAACCCTGGAGGCCGTGACCGTCTCTCACTCGCTGAGGCAAAGCCCATAAAGGTCGCATGGGACGGAGATGCTCCCAAACCCGTCTGGAACTGGTGGAATCCAGTGAACGGAGAACTGGTTACTCAGTGGAGGACCACCCCTGTGGCGATGGACTGGAACAAAGACGGACGTTGCGACCTCATTATGCTTGACCACGAAGGATGGCTTGCGTATTATGAAAGGTTGGAAGACGGCCGTGTAGCACCAGGAAAGCGTATCTTCTGGTGTGACAATGGTTCCGAGTACTGGAATGGGAAAGGCATGAGCGTAAAACCCGAGCCCGGCCCTCTTCGGTTGAATGCCCGCGAGGCAGGCGCTTCCGGCCGCCGCAAGATCTGTTTCGTGGATTGGGATAAGGATGGAATCCTCGATCTCGTCTGTGATGGCCCCAATGCCGTATGGTGGCAGGGACGCGGTGCGAAAAAGGACGGTTATTATCACCTTTATTATATGGGAGACCTTTCTTCCACCCGTCTGGAAGGGCATACTACCTGCCCGACACCTGTGGACTGGGATAAAGATGGTATATTTGACTTGCTTCTCGGAGCTGAAGACGGACATTTTTATTTGATCAAGAATCCAATGACTGAATACTCGGAACGCATTGAAGTTTATCCGGGACGGAATCTGCCATCGGAAGAGCGATTAGATGCGAAAGGCTATATCTGGGGAAAAATCAAACCTGAACTTTTGGCTTATAAGCCGGAGAATCCTTCCGGCGCCGCGATGCTTATAGTTCCCGGTGGAGGCTATGAAAAGAATTGCATTACGTTCGAGGGTTACAAAACTGCTCAGTGGCTAAAAGCTAACGGGGTGACCGCCTTCATCTTGAAATATCGCTTGCCAGAAGGACATCCTGAAGTGACTTTGGAAGACGGAGAAGCTGCTATACGCCTGATCCGTGCCAGGGCTGCCGAATTCGGCATCGACCCTCACCGCATAGGTATTATAGGTTTTTCAGCCGGAGGTCACTTCTGCTCGACCCTGTTGACCAAGTATTCTTGCCCGGAAAATCGTCCGGATTTCGGAGTTCTCGTATATCCCGTAATATCATATAAGTATAATAATGCGGATACGCACAAGCGTCTGCTCGAAGATAAACTGGAGTCAGACGGCCCCGCATGGACGGCTACGAACAATGTCCGGCCGGATATGCCGCCCGTCATGCTGGTGGCATGCGAGGATGACGCCACCGTGCCTGTGGCCCAGGTAAAGGAGTTTTATGAGGCACTGGTCTCCTCGAAGGTCCCTGCCCAGCTTCACCTGTATCCCAAGGGAGGTCACGGTTTCTGGATGCGTGACAGATATGTGTACAAAGAAGAAACTTATCCAATGATATTGAACTGGATACTTCATTCAAATAATAATTAGACCACTAAACTATGAGTAAGAAACCTAAAATCCTCGTTGTAGGTAGTTTTATGATGGATCTCGTAGCCCTCGCTGAAAGGGCTCCCGAGCTCGGAGAAACGGTCGTAGGCAACAGCTTCAGAACGGCACCCGGCGGAAAAGGTGCCAATCAGGCCGTTCAGGCCGCCAGGCTTGGTGCGCTTACCCATATGGCCGGCTGTGTCGGAAACGATTCTTTCGGAAAAGAAATGCTCGGAGCATTGAACGCCTCCGGGGTAGATACGGGCCATGTAAAAATCAGTGATGCGCATCCCTCTGGCGTTGGCCATATCGAAATCCAGTCTGGGGCATCCGGTGTACAGAACCGGATAATTGTGGTCCCCGGAGCTAATTATGACCTTAAACCCTCTGATCTGGCATGGCTGGAAGACGGCGTAAAGAGTTATGATATGGTGATCATGCAGCTCGAGCTCGAGATGGAAACCATTGAATATGTAGCCCGTGTGGCGCACAATGCCGGTGTCCCTGTTATGCTGAATCCTGCTCCTGCCGCTGCCCTTTCAGATGCACTGCTGTCCTGTGTTACCTTCCTGTCACCTAACGAGACAGAGGCGGCTATGCTTTCCGGCGTGAAGACCGATGCTGAAGGCCGCCTGAGGGGTGAGGCCCTGGAAAAAGCGGCGTCCGTCCTGATGGGGAAAGGAGTATCCAATGTGATTATCACACTCGGTGACAGCGGCGCGGCGATATGCACTCCTGACGGCGTGGAGTATGTTCCTTGCGTGAAGATGACCGATGTCAAGGATCCTACAGCAGCCGGTGACTCCTTTGTGGGCGCATTCTGTGCCGGTTATGCTGCCGGTCTTAGCATCAGGCAGTCACTGCAGCTGGCTGTGCATACGGCTGCCATTACGGTGTGTGGTTACGGAGCCATCCCTTCGCTCCCTACACTTGATAAAGTGTGCGAATTGATGAGCGAGCGAGGTTATGACGAGTTAGACGATAAATTAGAGAATCTGAAATGATACAGGAAAAGAGTATAAAGGCCGTGGAGTCTTTTCTCGGATCGGCTAAAGAGAGTTTTACTTCTTTTATAAACGGGTTTGATATCTCTGCTTGCTGCAAAGCTGCAGAGATTATCCGTGAGTCTCAGACCCGTGGCGGCCGGCTTCATATTACCGGCATTGGGAAACCCGGACACGTAGCCGCTTATGCGGCGTCATTGCTTTCTTCCACAGGTAATCCCAGCTATTTCCTTCATGGAACAGAAGCCGTTCACGGATCCTGCGGTCAACTCGCTGAGGGCGATGTCGTGATTGCCATCTCCAACTCAGGAGAGACCATGGAACTTAAAGCGACAGTCAATGCTGTACATGCCAACGGATGTAAGGTTATAGGCGTTACCGGTAATCTTCACAGCTGGCTTGCGGAGCATTCAGAGTGTGCTCTCTTTGCCGGTGTCACTGAAGAAGGCGGTCCCCTGAACCGCGCACCCCGGAACTCCATTAATGCCGAAATGCTCGTCCTTCAAGCGCTGAGCATCATGCTCCAGGTCGAAACGGACTGGACTCCCGAAAAATACGTAAGATGCCATCCCGGCGGGAAACTGGGCGAACTGCGGGATAACGAGAAATAGACGAAGCCCCCTCTTCCGTCCGGCCACTCGTTAACTCATTCGTCCACCAAGGTGCGCCACGGTCATCGGCCTTCTATGCGCCTCAGAGGCACATCGCCGTGGCCAACCCCCTCATTTTGCCCGGGTCGGCCACGCTCACATGCCCTACAGGCCACTCTGAGGCACATCACTGTGGCGCACCTTGGCGAACTCTTACCCAAATCGCTCAACTCCCAACTGCTGGTGGGTGAATGTCTGCTGGTGGGTGAATGTCTGCTGGTGGGTGAATGTCTGCTGGTGGGTGAATGTCTGCTGGTGGGTGAATGTCTGCCGATGGGTGAATGTTCGTCGGTGATCTGTTTTCCTCGGCCCGGGTGTGATTTCGGCACTGTCGCTCCGGCGGTTTCCTCCGGTCCGGCTGCGCATCCGCCGGGCTATTTTTTCTCCAGCGAGGAGAAGAATTTCCAATGGAAGATAATGAGGTAGAAAGCGCCGACGGTTACGCAGCTGTCGGCGAAGTTGAATACGGGATCGAAGAAGGTGAAGTGCTTTCCGCCGACCAGAGGCATCCAGTCGGGAAGGTATGTGTCGATCAAAGGGAAGTAGAACATGTCGACTACTTTGCCGCACAGGAAGGGAGCGTAGTTCCCGCCCCAGAAGGCGACATCAGTCCAGGTGGATTCGGAGAAGACCAGTCCGTAGAACAGGCTGTCCACTATGTTTCCGATGGCACCGGCGGTTATGAGAGTAAGACCTACAAGGACACCCGAAGGCACGTCTTCACGACGTGACAGGCGTCCGACCCACCAGATAAGAAATGCACTCAGTACCACACGGAACACGGACAGGATGATTTTTCCGACAGTGCCCCCGAAAGCCATTCCGAAGGCCATCCCCTTGTTCTCCACGAACACGATCTTAAACCAGTCTCCCAAAACATTGAAAGACTGCCCCAGCGTCATGTTCGTCTTCACCAGCACCTTTATGACCTGGTCGATGACGACCAGGACGATGCCGAGAATCAGAAGCTTATGTCCCTTGGACAGCTTCATTAAGCCTTGCCTCCCTTGGCGAGCATCTCCTTGGCTTCCACGGTCAATGTGGCGTGGGGGACCAGGCGGAGCCTCTCTTTCGGGATCAGTTTACCGGTCACGCGGCAGATGCCATAGGTCTTATTCTCGATGCGTACGAGAGCGGCTTCCAGGTTCTGGATGAACTTGTACTGCCTTTGGGCGAGATTACTCGCCTCCTCCTTGGATATCTGGTTCGCACCGTCATCCTCGACAGTCTTGAAAGAGGGCGAAGTGTCCTCGATATCATTGCTGCCATTGTGCATAACTACCTGACGCAGCGTGTCATATTCAGCACGTGCCTTCTCAAGCATGTCCATGATGATGACTTTGAACTCCTCGAGCTCAGCATCACTGTAGCGGGTCTTTTCTTCAGCCATAATCTTATCTGTTAACAGTTATTTTAATCGTAGTGTCGCCCCACTCCACATCCGGAGCATCAGCGGGGGAGAGTGAAATATCAAATACATCTACGTCCAGCGCCAGGGTCTGGGCCGCGAGATAGTCTCCGAACGTGGTCATGGAGGAACGGATAGCGGAAAGTTCCTCCCCGGCCGCGTAGATGCGTACGTGTACCTTGTCGGTCACATCGAATCCGCTGTCCTTGCGCAGATTCTGGATGCGGTTCACCAACTCGCGGGCCACGCCTTCGCTGACCAGCTCCGGAGTAAGTTCGACGTCCAGGGCAATGGTCAGGGCGCCTTCGCTGGCGACCAGCCATCCCGGCATGTCTTCGGAGGAAATCTCGTAATCGCCTTCGACCAGACTGACCGGTCCGGAAGGCAGGTTGAAAATGTATTCGCCGCCCGCGCTCGCCTCGATAGCCGCGATATCCTGCTGGCTGAAGGCCGCGAACGCTGCCGCGATCTCTTTCATACGGGCGCCGTAGCGCTTACCCAGGACCTTGAAGTTAGGTTTTATCTTCTTGGTAATGATGCCGGTAGTATCGGCGATAAACTCTGCCTCTTTCACATTGACCTCAGTCAGGATGATATCCTTAACCTTCTCAAGTTGTGCGCGCACGCGATCCGAAATGACCGGAATGATCAGCTTGGAAAGCGGCTGGCGGACTTTGATATTGACCTTCCTGCGAAGCGCGAGCACCATGGAGGTGGCCTTCTGCGCCAGCGCCATCCGCTCTTCCAGGTCGCTGTCGATCAGCGAAGCGTCACAGTCCGGCATCAGGGTGAAGTGAACCGACTCGCTGCCGGGGCAGAGGTCCTGATACAGCTGGTCCATATAGAACGGGGCAATCGGTGCCGCCAGTACGGCGACGGTCTTCAGTACCTCGTACAGGGTCTGGTATGCGGACAATTTATCCTCGTCGGCACCGGCTCCCCAGAAACGTTTGCGGTTCAGGCGGACGTACCAGTTCGACAGATGATCGCAGACGAAATCCTGGATCAGGCGGCCTGCGAGCGTGATATCGTAGTCTTCATATGCCGCGCGCACGTCCCGGATCAGGGAGTTCAGCAGGGAGATGATCCAACGGTCGATCTCCGGCCGGCCGGCATACGGTACGGCGGCCGCGTCCGGTTCGAAGCCGTCAATATTGGCATAAAGCGCAAAGAAGGAGTAGGTGTTGTACAGCGTTCCGAAGAACTTGCGGCGCACTTCGTCCACGCCGGCCTCGTCAAAGCGGAGGTTATCCCAGGGCTGGGCGTTGGTCAGCATGTACCAGCGCAATGCATCCGCACCGTATTTGTCCAGCTGTCCGAACGGGTCGACCGCATTGCCCAGACGCTTGCTCATCTTGTCGCCGTTCTTGTCCAGAACCAGGCCGTTGGAAATCACGCGCTTGAATGCGGGAGTGCCGCTGACCATCGTGTGGATGGCGTGCAGGGTGTAGAACCATCCGCGGGTCTGGTCGACGCCTTCGGCAATGAAGTCGGCCGTGCTTCCGAAGTCGGAGCTGTCTACCCCTCGCAGACCGGTCTGGGCGTACGGCATTGCGCCGGAATCAAACCAGACGTCGATCAGGTCGCTTTCGCGCGTCATCTTCGCACCGCTCTCCGATACCAGGAAGATGTCGTCCACGTACGGGCGGTGCAGGTCAATAAGGTCGTAATTGGCCTTGGACATGTCGGTGGGGTTGAAGCCTGCCGCGGCGAGCGGGTTGGACTCCATGATGCCGGCAGCGACTGCCTTGTCAATTTCCGCGTATAGTTCGCGCACCGAACCGATGCACTTCTCTTCCCGGCCGTCCTCCGTGCGCCAGATGGGGAGCGGTGTGCCCCAATAACGGCTGCGGGACAGGTTCCAGTCCTGGATGTTCTCCAGCCACTGGCCGAAGCGTCCGGTGCCGGTGGATTCCGGCTTCCAGGTGATGGTCTTGTTCAGCGCGACCATCTGCTCCTTCACGGCGGAAGTTTTTATGAACCAGGCGTCCAGGGGGAAGTACAATACCGGTTTGTCCGTACGCCAGCTGTGAGGATAGCTGTGTACGTGTTTCTGTATCTTGAAAGCCTTGCCGGCGGACTTCAGCATCATGCAGAGGTCCACGTCCAGGGTGGGGGCGTCGGCGGGAAGGCTGTCGTCAAATGCGTTCTTTACGAAACGGCCGGCGAACTCGGCGTAGCTAGGGTCGACATTGGTCTCCCTGTACCGGGCGTCCAGGTCTTCGAGCCTGTAGAAACGTCCGCTGCGATCCACCTGCGCCTGCGTCTTTCCGTCTTTGTCAATAACCATCATCGGAGGTATGCCGGCGGCTGCCGCGACGCGCTTGTCGTCTGCACCGAAAGTCGGGGCAATATGTACGATGCCGGTTCCGTCTTCCGTGGTCACGTAGTCGCCCAGAATTACCCGGAAGGCATCGCCTTCAAGGGGCTTGAACCAGGGAATGAGCTGCTCGTAGCGCATCCCCTCCAGCTCGCGGCCTTTCATCGTGCCGGGCAGGACCTCATACGGGACCTTGTCCGAGAACCATGCTCCAACGAGGGCTTTTGCGACAATATATGTAGCAGGCGCTCCCGTGTAGGGATTCGTGGAGCGTACCTTTACGTATTCAATCTCGGGACCGACGCAGAGGGCGGTGTTTGAGGGCAATGTCCACGGGGTGGTGGTCCATGCCAGGAAGTATAGGTCTTCTTCACCCTTTACCCTAAACTGCGCGGTCACCGTCGTGTCGGTCACGTCCTTATAGCATCCGGGCTGGTTCAGCTCGTGGGAGCTCAGGCCGGTGCCGTCGGAGGGGCTGTAGGGCTGGATGGAGTAGCCTTTGTAGAGGAGGCCCTTGTCGTATATCTTTTTGAGCAGGAACCACAGCGTCTCGATGTAGCGGTTATCATAGGTGATATACGGATCATCCATATCCACCCAGTAGCCGATACGCTCGGTGAGGTTCACCCATTCGCGGGTGTATTTCATCACTTCGCTGCGGCAGGTCTTGTTGTACTCGGCGACGCTGATTTTCGTGCCGATGTCTTCTTTGTGGATGCCGAGTTTTTTCTCTACGCCAATCTCTACAGGCAGACCGTGGGTGTCCCAGCCGGCGCGGCGGCGCACCTTGTATCCTGTCTGTGTCTTATAGCGGCAGATGGCGTCCTTTATGGAGCGGGCCATCACGTGGTGGATGCCCGGCATGCCGTTGGCCGAGGGAGGACCTTCGAAGAATATGAACTCCGGCGCGCCCTCACGCAGGGCAAGTGTCTTCTCAAACGCTCCCTTGCTCTTCCACTGCTCAAGCACCTGATTGCCTGTATTTACGAGGTCGAGTCCCTTATATTCTTTGAAAGTCATAATAAAATGCTTAATTTTGGTCCGCAAATTTAAGGATTTTTAGACGCATTTACAATACATGTGTACTATTGACATTGTACTTCTGGCGAGTCTTCTTCCGGCCCTTTTCGAGGGTCTGAAAAAGGGTTTCGTTAAGCAAGTGGTGGATATCACCACGTTGATTATCGGCGCCTGGCTTTCGTTCCGTTTTTCGCAGACTGTCAGTGTCTGGATTGCCGGGTACCTGCCTGAGATGTCCGCCACCCTTCTGAACATCATCTCTTTTGTCCTCATCTTCGTGGTGGTAATGCTCCTGCTTGGCTTGCTGGGCAGGTTACTGCAAGGGATTCTGAAGATGGCTACGCTGGGCTGGGCTGACAGACTGCTGGGACTCGTGTTCGCCATCCTGAAGGGAATGCTGATTCTGGGCATCCTTATATTTATGTTTGAGGCTCTGAATGGCCTCACCCAATGGGTGAAGCCGGAGGATATCGCCGAATCTAAGTTATACGGTCCGATCAAGGAATTCGCCGGGAAGATTTTCCCGTATTTCAAGTCCCTGATTTCTGATGTGGTTCCGGACGTCGCCGCAGGATCGAACGTTTAAAGGCCCTTTTGAGCTTATATGGCTAGGATAATACTGATCGAGACTTCCACCGCGATGTGCGGCGTGGCCCTGGCCGAGGATGGCGCGATAACGGCTGTCCGCGAAAGTGCCGAACCACGCCAGCAGTCATCTTTAACTGCGGTTTTTGTAGATGAGGTGCTGAAAGAGCGTGGCCTCCGCGTACGGGACTGCGATGCCGTATGCGTCAGCAAGGGCCCCGGCTCCTACACCGGGCTTCGCGTCGGCGTCTCCACCGCCAAAGGCCTCTGCTTCGGCGCCGGCATCCCCCTTCTCGCCGTCGGCACCCTCGATACCCTCGTCTGGCAGGCCATCGCCGGCCCTGCTTGCGGGCCATCGGTTGGCGGTTCTTCCAGTACTTCGGCCGGCCCTGCTTGCGGTACTTCGGCCGACGGTCTGCTGCCGGAAGGCTGCAAGGCCATCGTTCCGATGATTGACGCCCGCCGCATGGAAGTCTACAGCGCCGTCTTCTCCCCGTCCGGCGAACGGCTCACTGAAATCCGGCCACAAGTAATCGGTCCCGACAGCTACGCCGACCTCCTCGCCGACGGCCCCGTCCTCTTTATCGGAGACGCCGCCGCAAAATGCTCCGAAGTCATCGGTGGCCCGGCCCCGTCTCCCGCCGCCACTCCATCTGTGAGTCCGGCTCCGTCTCCCGGCACCACTTCAGCCGTCATCACCCGCGGAGCCGCCACCTTCGTGCAGTGCTGCCCGACAGCCTCGGCGATGCTACGCCCCGCCCTCGCCGCTTTCGAAGCGCGCCGCTTCGAAGACCTCGCTTACTTCGAGCCCTTCTACCTAAAAGACTTCATCGCCACCACCCCCCGGAAGAAACTCTTCTAGCCTGTCCAAGCTAGGAGTGTTCCAGGGATGAATAAGACCTCCCGAACGAAGGATTTCCCGCCCGCCCAGGAGATTCCGTGGTTTTATTGTGGCGCGTAAATCTTTATATATAAATGGATTAGCTAAAATATGAGTGACCGAAATTAGGTAATCGTATTTACAGTAATGGACTATTAATCAATATTTTACCTGCCACCCCGCCGAACTCGCCGGTTGCGAGGTGACGGTGTCGGTTGCTTTCATCTGCAACCTGTAGCGTTGACTCTCGGTCATCATAAGTTTACTCTTTTTTGGTAAACTTTTTTCAGGACGACACAAGAGGCGTGTTTTGCAATGGATTGAAACTGTGCAACTTAAGTAAAACAATGTATCCAATTTAGGGTACATTGTTTGGCTCAACGCCCTCTGAATCAGCGCATTATAAATCACGCCTGTTGGCGGCGGGTAATCCCTTTTCGGCAAGGAGGCATGGCCGAAGATGCGGTTTCCTCCCGTCCGGCGGTGCGGGGAGCAAGTCGGGGCGCTCTCCTCCCGCCGTCCGAGGAAAACCGCCGGAGTGACAGCACCTGAAACGCACCCGTCCGAGGAAAACCGCCGGAAAGACAGAGCCGAAACGCACCCGTCCGAGGAAAACCGCCGGAGCTGCATCGGTGATAATGCTGCGGGGTGAAAGTGCGATGGTGCGAGAGCGTTTTAGCTATGGAGAGTTCTTCTAGCCTCTGGGGATCAGGCCCAGTCCGGGTCGTGAAGGGAGGATGAGGCGGCCGCCCCGGACGGTGACGCCTTCGAACAGATCGTTGGAAATCAGCAGATTGCCGTCTAGGTCGGCGAAGTCCGCGAGAGGGGAGAGATGGGCGGCGGCGGTGACGGCGCACGAAGTCTCGGTCATGCAGCCGAACATTGTCCTCATCCCCTCGGCCCGCGCCCAGGCGGCCATGCGATAGGCTTCGCGCATTCCGGTGCACTTCATCAGTTTGATATTGATGCCGTGATAGGCGCCGCGTATCGATGGCAGGTCGCGCAGGCGTTGTATGGCCTCATCGGCGTAGATGGGCAGCGGCGAGTGTTCGGTGATCCAGGCATTGTCCTCAGGCCTGTCCTTGCTCATCGGCTGCTCCACCATCACAACCCCCATTTCTTTGAGCCAATAAATCTCGTCCAACGCCTTCTGCCTGTCCTTCCAGCCCTGATTGGCGTCCACGGCCAGCGGCAGGTCCGTAATCTCGCGGATGGTGCGGATCATCTGCTCGTCATTGTCCAGACCGACCTTGACTTTCAAAATGTTGTACAGGCCTGCGCACTCGCGGGTCTTCTCCCGCACGACGTCGGGGGTATCGATGCCAATGGTGAAGGTGGTGGAGGGCGCCTTGCCCGGGTCCAGACCCCAGATCCGGTACCACGGCTGTCCGAGCAGCTGGCCGGTGAGATCGTGGAGGGCAATGTCAACGGCTGCCTTGGCCGCGCTGTCGCCTTCGGACAATGAATCCACGTAGTCGAGGATCTCCTCCATCCGAAAGGGATCGCTGAACTGACTGAGGTCTACCCGGGCGAGGAAATTGCACACGCTCTCGACGCTCTGGCCCAGATACGGCGGCATGGAAGCCTCGCCGTGCCCGGTGAAACCGTCATAATCGATGCGGACCTGAACTCCGGGAGTGGTGGTCCTGGAATAACTCGCGACCGTAAAGGTATGGCGCAATTGCAACTCATACGGTTCGAAACTCAGCCTCATGCGTTCCACGCCACCGACCTTGTAGGGCTTCACGCGCCCGCTGCAGCCGGTGATGCTCCCGCCGGCGAGTGCCAGACCCGCCAGCCCTGATGTTTTTATGAATTCGCGTCTTTGCATAAGAACTCAGTTTAAGGCTGGTAGGTGTAGGGGCCGGCGACACCGCCTGATTTGCCGCCGATGTTCACAGTGCCACAGGAGCCGTTATTGCCTGGCCCTATGGCGTAGATAGCACCGGAGGAAACTGTGACTTTGGTCACGCCGTCAGTTATTCTGATATTGCCGCAGTCACTCCCCATACTGCTGCCGATGCCGGCTGATTTGGTGCCGCCGTAGGCCGTGACGGTGCCGCCTGTGATTGTGATATT
>JAFSTI010000011.1 GCA_017450585.1 Bacteroidales bacterium | reverse complement strand
TGTATTCACCACTTTCGGCTACGGTGAAGGTGGTATCGCAGAACTGCCTGGGAGCCATAATAAGCTGGTCTCCGCGTCCGACCACATCGTGATTATTCACCAACTTCCTGAAACCGCCATCCTCTGCCGGAGTAAATATCCAGTCGGCGTTCTTCAAGGAAGCGCCACCGCTCCAGAAGTACAGTTTTCCGCCGGCCTCCAAGTGGGTGAATATCTCATAATCGAACTTGTTGTCACCGGCATTTATCCACATACGCTTGGGACCATTACTGTCGTTCCCCGCGGGCGCCAGTTCGTAATTATTGTCGTTGAAATCGCGGGAATCCCAGCCGTTTATGAAATTAGGCAGATATACCATGTTGCGACCGGCTTCCGTAGTGCCGGTACCGGCGATATAGATCGGGTTGCCGGGGACGAACGGATCGGGATCGGGAGTCATTTTCAAGACAATAGTTCTGGGTGCGGAAAGCATGGTTTTTCCTCCGGCCGAACTGGCGATACACCAGCTCGCGGACAGAGTATTCTCCTTAGCCTTTGACAGTGCTTTGAAGATTGACTTCGCCTGATCCTGAGTCAGGGCACGGTGCAGGGTGTCGGGATGTGATACTCCGAAACTCGCAGCCGGAGAACTGAAATCACCGCCGCAGGTGTCTATAAGGACTTTGCTTACGGCGATTCCGGTGCCGTCAAAGGTTGCGGCATCCCAGGAAAAGTCGATAACTTCCGGATAAAAGTCAAGTTCGAACGTCGCCCCTTCGGCGGGTTGTGCAGGTATACCTGCCGTAAGGGTCCCGGTCTTGATTGAACCGTTCTCAGGCTTGTACGGATTGTCCAGGTTGTACTCGCCACAGGCGGAGAGTGCGAGGACAATACTTGAAAGTGTAATTATGTATTTTTTCATGACTCGACTTTGTTAGAATGTCTCGACTCTAAGTTCGCGCTCGGCCCACTGACGCAGGACGAGTTTTTCGCTTACCTTGTAATCCTTGCCGCCGCTGGTATAAATATATTCCAGATTCATCTGCGGAGCAAGCGGATATGAATTATACATATGATAATCTCCTTCCAGTACCAGAGTGCCCGTCGCGGATACCAAGGTTATATCCGTATTCGCGGCGCTGATATCCAGTGTATAGGACGACGCGCCCTCTACCTCGTTAATCTTGATGTCAAGCCCTCCTGCCGTGGCGGCGCCCACTCCGGGACGGGTTACGGTGTTGCGGTCCTTTGTATTTAGGACGAGGGTAGGGTTGTTCATCAACTCAGGGTCATTGTATGTAGTGGGAACGCCCACTTCAGCTCCGGTGCCGTCAACTTCGACTACACTGCCCACACGGTACCAGGTGCCGCTGAACGCGTTGATGTACTTGACAGCTACTATCGAAGTCTCTCCGCCTTCGCGTATGGCTCCGTACTTGTTGACATTGCCAAGTGAATCGGGGGTGGCGGGAATGGAAGACTGAACTATCCGGAAGGGGATAGCCAGGCTACCGTCCAGAGCCCTCGGATCGGCGTAGAACTCGTCGGTAAAGTTTATTTCGACATCGGCTACGGCGATGTTGTTCTTGCGCACGCGCATCATGCTGGGATCTGAAAGCGTGTAGTAGCTTTCAGGCATGAGCGTCTTGCCGCTGCCGGAGAGGACGGATTCATCGATGATGAAAACGGCCCAGTCATTCATGTCGATTTCGCGCTTGCCTCCGATGGATACTCCGACGTAGATGCAGTTTTTATCGGATATCACCGTACGCATCTGCTTAGGGAGTGAAAATCCCAGATTAGGATACTCATAGTCATGCAGATAGCTATCATAGCAGGAGCTCAGAGATGCCGCTGCAATCAGGAGTATAGCCAGTTTGATAATATTCTTCATAGTGATATCCTGTTAATAATCCATGTTCTGTATAAGATTCGGGTTCTTTTTGACCTCCGCATAGGGGAGCGGCAGGTAGTAGAACTTCAACTCGTTGAAGTCGCGCGCCTCGACGTCCTTTTCGGCATAGTGAAGCACACCGCCGGCGTCACGGGTCACCGTAATGCCTTTAATGCCTTCGTTAAGCGGTAAGAGGCGGCGGCGCAGATCCCAGTAGCGGAAGTTCTCAAATGCGAATTCGAGACGCCGCTCGTTAAGAATCAGTTCGCGGAAACTGTCTTTGGATCCCTTGACGCTCTCAATGTAAGAATCAGTAACAATTCCTCCCGCTTTCTTACGGATGTCCTTGATGATATCATAGGCAGTCATGGTCACTCCGGAATATGTCCCGGTCGGACCGACTGATTCGTTCAGGGCCTCGGCGAGATCCAGGAAGATCTCAGCCATTCGCATGGTAGGGAAGAAGTGAAGTCCGCTTACTTTTTGCGTGGGCACTAGCATGTCGGCTTTCTCGGAAAGCCCTTTGTGTACATAATAACCGGTGCGGGAGGCACGGCTTCCACCATTCATAAATGACTCGGAATCCTTGCCGCCGTACACTACGTCAATGTATGAATCATTCAATCCAAACTTGTCACCCTGGCGATAGATCGTGAGGGCCAGTCGGTCATCACGGCCTGCATAGGGATTCTGATCGTCATATGCGGAAAGGGCATCCGTAATCGGATATCCGTTGGCCTTCATCGGATACGCGTTCACGAGGTTCTGAGAAGGCTGTGTGTTCGCACTTCCGTAATAGAAAGGAGGGAACATGTTCGTTTCTACTCCATTCGTCTGGAAATAATAGCGGAAGATGAAATGAGCCGGAGTTACAGGATTGTTCTGGTCCATATCCACCAGATCGGTTCTCTTTAGGGCGACGAAAGTAGTCTGTCCTGTAACTTGCATCACTTTCCAGAGCTGATCGATGGCGCGGTCCCATTTAGCCTTGTATGCGGTTTCGTCCACTACGGTGAAATCTCCCATGCCGTTGATTCGTACGATAGAAGCCGGCTGATAGGCAGGATTGGCTGCAAGGAACAGAACCCTCGCCTTCAGGAACTCCGCCATGTATGTGGTGGCTCGTCCCAAATAATCGCTTGCCGGTATGGTCGGAAGCCCATACTGCGGATCCAGAGCCAGGTCGAGGTCTGCACAGATCTGTGCAACGCAATCTTCATACGTGTCACGCTTGATATTGCTGAAATCAGCTGCGTCATCAGTTGTCTGGAATGAAGTCACTATCGGATAGCCCAGAGCCTGCCCGTCGCTTGTCCGTCCACCATAGTATTGGAGAAGTCTGGCTCCCCACCATGCTCTCAAATAGTGGGCTTCAGCGAAGAGACGACGCTTAAAGGCATTGTCGGAGTCAACGTCTGAAATGCTATAGCGGGTTTTCTCTCCGAGTCCCTTGTTTATGAACAGATGTATGTTCTGGAACTGCTGATAGGCTTCGCTCCAGCAGCTGAGAGGACTATTAGTGGAGGAGATATCGCCCATCGACAGCCTGTAGATGGGATCTTCGAACGAGTTTGTTACCGCGTTATCAGTAGCGGCATCCAGATAATTGGAATTGAAAGAGTTAGGCCTGTTAGGCTGGGCCTGATAAGCGTTCATCAATACGCCCTGGGCCATTTCGGGTACTACCCACATATCTTCATCCTGTACTTCACCCACATTTTTAGGCTTGTACAGCGATTCGCAGGAGCACAGCATCAGGCTGGCGAGCAGAAGTATGTATTTTGTGTATTTCATAATGCGCTCAGTTTTAGAATGATACTGTAAGGCCTCCGGTGTAGGTGCTATATACGGGGAAGTTGGTTACTCCGGAATTAGTCATCTCGGGATCCAGATCCTTGATAGCTCCGAGAACGAAGACATTGGTACCGCGCAGGAACAGACGGCATTGTTTGAAGAATCCGTCAGCCTTACGGTTGTCGAGAGTGTAGCTTAGCTCGATGTTCTTCAGACGAAGGAAACTTGCATCCGCCAGCCAGAAGCTGGAATCGCGGTAGGAGTTGGATCCTGCTGTAGTGGTCAGGCGGGGAAGTGTTCCGGTCGGGTTGTTGACAGCGTGATAGCGCTCAGCAGCCTTTACGGTATATCCGTTCGCACCGGTGTTCCAGTAGTATGCGTTGTTAAGCATCTTGGAGGCTCCGGTTTCGGCAGTACAGAGAGCATAGAAGCCAAATCCCTTATACCTGAGGTCAATGGTTGCGCCCCATGAAGTAAGCGGGAAACTCTGGCCGAGATAGGTCTCGTCGCGGTCATCTACGATGTTATCGTTGTTTTGATCCTTGTAGGCGATATCTCCGTCAGTGTAGTATCCGAAGTACTGCTTGGCGTGTCCGGCGAGAGCGACTTCCTTACCGAACAGACCTTCATGCTCCAGTCCGAAGATGCCGCTCGTAGGACGTCCGACACTCTTTCGGTAGTCCTCGATATTGTCAAGTTCGTTGTTGGCGACAATCTTGTTCTTCGTATACGTAAAGTTGATTCCGAATGTGTAGCGCAGGTCTCCGCCGGCAGCGCTGTCGCTCCAGCTGAGTCCCAGGTCTGCTCCGGCATTGTTCACTTGTCCGTAATTGATATTGTGAGCATAATTACCGACGATGGCGCTGTACTGCTTGCCATATGTTCCGATGAGTCCCTGACGCATCTCGTAGAAGACATTGGCTTCGGCACGTAGCCTGTTGTTCAGGAAGATGCCTTCCATCCCGGCATTGGCTTCCGTATCAGTTACCCATCCGATAAACGGATTGCCGACGCGGACAAGGTTCGTGTAATACTCACTATTATTATTTGTGGCTCCGATGGCATAATCGCCGCCATTGACCCAGGCTGTGTCATAGAGCAGGTAGCTGGTGGTGTATGCTCCCATCCGTCCGGCGCTGGCCTTCAGTTTGAGGTAATTGACTGCGCTTGAGCCTTTGAGGAAACCTTCATTTGAAAGGACCCATCCGAGACTCAAGACCGGAGTTAAGAGATAGCGGTTGTTGCTGGCGAACTGGTTGCTGCCCGCGAAACCTATGATGCCTTCTACCAGGAAGCGTTTGTCAAATGACCAGTTGAGACGCAGTGTACCGTTGGTGACGATAATGTCCTGATTGGCTCCCAGAACCTCATCGTTATAATAACGGTATGCAGCTGTCGCACTTAATTCATTCAACCCGAAGGTACGGTTCCAGCCTGCATCGAAGCGGAATCCGAGTGTCCTCTTTGTAGTCTCGCTATTTACGCTTATCGTGCTGCTCTGGTTTACTTTCTTAACCATCTGAGCCCTGTAGGTATCCGCTCCGGTCTCATCCACATAGCTGTCAACAGCAAAAGTGGCGAAGTTCTTTGAAAGACCTTCCTGAACGAAATTGTAATTATCGAAGGTGATAAAAGCATTGGCATAAAGTCCCTTGACGTATTTGTCGAAGTCGAACTTGAGCCCGAGATTGGTCTGAGTATTAACATAACGCTCGGACGTGTATCCTCCGTAAACGGCATCCATATAAAGGTTTCCGGTGTTAGAGACACTCGCTCCGAAGTAGGGAGTTCCGTCCTCGTTCGGCTCCATGCCGATGAGGCTGGGATCCTCTATAATGATAGGATACTCGTTCGGCCTAAGATTCAAAGCGCGGGTAATGATGCTGCCATTATTCACTCCGCCCCAGTCACGTTTCTCAAGCCTTGCTGCCACGTCTGCCTGTGCGGTCAGGAAGTCGTTGATACGGATGTCCAGATTGCCTCGTATATTGAAACGGTTGAGCCCGGTGCGGCGCTGAACCTTTTCAATGCCATCGCCGCCGGTATAAGTGCCGACGACGGCGTATTTGGCTCCCTCATTTCCGCCAATGAATTCAACGGACGCTTTGCGATAGAAACCCATATCGCCGATGAACTTCTTGTACCAGTCCACACTCGGATAGAGGAAATCGTTCTCGCCGGTGGAGTTGGCATATCCAAGGATTTGTGCATCAGTGTAGTAGGGTGCCAGGCCGTCGTTTACGCGGGCTTCGTTGTAGAGAGCCACATAATCGTTTACGCCCAGTTTCTCAGGCACTCTCTGTGTGGGAGTGACACCGTATTCGGCAGATGCGCGGATAATACGCTTGTTAGCCTCGCCTCTCTTGGTGGTAATCAGGAGAACTCCGTTTGCAGCACGTGCTCCGTACAGTACTTTAGCCGCTGCATCCTTGAGAACCTCGATGCTTCCGATCTCCTCAGCAGCAAGGTCGTCCAGCGAACGTTCTATACCGTCAACGACCACGATAGCGGCCGTGCCGGAAGCGTGCTGTCCGCGGATGTAGATGCTGGATGTATTGTTACCTATGCCGTGGGTATTGGCGCGGACAATAAGTCCGGGTGCAAGTCCCTGAAGGGCATTGCTGAGGTTAAGGTCGGGATAACTGCGTACTTTGTTTACGTCCACTGTGCTGATGGCAGCGCTGAGGTCATGCTGCGTAGTCGGACGGCCGTCCGGGCGCTGCAGCATATCCTTCTCCCCGCTGAGATAGGGTTCTTCAGTGAGTGTAATAGACTCAGGATTCCGGTTGACACGCAAGTCAATGGCCAGATCCTTGTATCCGAGAGCTTCGATAAGGATAATCGAATTCTCCTTTGCATTGATGCTGAATTTACCTTCGGCATCGGTGTATCGTGTAATTGTGCCTTCTCCGGCAGTGATGACGGCTCCGGCAATCGGCTTTCCGGATGTATTCACGACGGTGGCATTGACCTGAACCGTCTGAACCTTCTTGACGGGAGCCTTTCCCTGTTGTGCAGCTGCACCAGGTCCCGCCAGGAATAGCAGCACCGCGGATAGAAGGGCAATGAATCTAGTATATGTATTTTTCATTTTTCGTGTCAATTAGATATTACCAACCCGGGTTCTGTTTAAGATTGCTAAGTGAACCGATTTCGGCACCGGGGAAAGGATATAAATAATACTTCATGGTGCCATTCTGGTTAAACACACGGACTTCCACCGAGTTCTTCTGGAGAGTGTAGCTGAACGTAAGGTCCGCTCCGTCGCTATAATTATCACGTATTACCTGCCAGACATTGTCCGGATTCGCGGGGTTTTGGATTTCCGCCTGATCGCAGGTCCATGTGACGTTGTAAAGTTCGGTAGTGCTTGGCCAAAGCTCATCGAAAATCATCCAGCGACGGATATCTATCCAGCGGTGATTCTCGAACATCATTTCAACTTCGCGCTCACGACGATAGGTTTCGCGGAAGGTGTCAGATGTGGTGTACTCCGCGGCAACGGGGGTGACACCGACTCGGGCCCGGACGATGTCCAAAGCTTCGACAGGGGTCCAGTTAAATCCATCCGGTTTGGATGTCGCACTTCCTGTTGCCTCGAAAAGGGCTTCGGCATAGTTCAGATACATCTCTGTGACGCGGATATAAAAACTGCGCAGACGGTAAAGGTAGTATCCGTCATTGTTATCGGCTGTGGTGTAGTAAAGGTAGCTTGCCTCCGGCCACATATATTTAGAGCAGAGGAAACCGGAAAACTCGCGTACGGAAGAGAGGTTACCATCTTTTATTTTGTTATAGGTTATGGCACCTTTCCATGTGTCGATGTAATTCTCATGCCCGATAAGCATACCCCATCTCTGGCCGGGAAGCAGGATGTTGTGGTAGAAGCGGGGATCACGGTTTTGCATGTTGGACCAGACGCCGGCATCATATTTCCACTTGTCCTTATCCGGGACAGCCGCCGCTTCGGCGGTAAACTGGTAGCCGGAGCGGGAATCATAGATAGGATAATAGTTCCCGTCGGGACCTTTCCGCTCGTATAGGGAGACGATATTGGCAGTCGGACCGGCGAAAGCCTGTGCGTCCTGTCCGGTGTTCTTATCGAACATAATCGGCTGCCAGTATTTGCGGATAGTATTGGCCTGCTCCTGAGCGCTCATCTGTCTGCGGTCCCACCATAAATACTCTTCGCTGTTAAAGGTAGTCGATGGAGTAACAAAGATCCTGTGATAATCATTCTCGATTGTGTGGAGATCGAGTACACTTCCGCTCATGTCCACAGACGATACAAATCTTCGCCCTGTCTCCGTGGATGCAATGTAGTCAAGTGTCTCTTGTGCGGCTTTGGCTGCAGCCAGACACAGGTCTTTATCATAAGGCATTTTTTTCGTCTCGTTAAGACCATTCTGGAACAAGGGGCTCGCAGCATAAAGCAGAGCCTCTGCTTTTACGCCTCTTGCCGCCGCCTTGTCAGGTCGGGAATAGTTCTTTGCATCCCACATGTCAGGAAGCATCGCTATCGCCTTGTCCAGATCCTCCATCATCCAGTCGAAAGATTCGCGTGCGGTCATTCGGGGGACATTATCGTCTCCTCCGTTGAAAATCCGGTCAAGTTTCGGCATTCCACCGTAGCGAGTCACTAGTTGAAAGTAGAACCACGCCCTATAGAAATAAGCCTGACCAAGAATTTCGTTTTTCTGCTCGTCAGTGCAGTTCTTGACCTTGTCAATTCCGGAGATTACCCTGTTGGCGATACGGATTGTACGGTACGATTTATTAATAGACGTGGGATCATTGACTCCAACCTCCCAGTTGGAGTTTCGTGTGGCGGAATACCAGTTGCCCATATTGAACTGGTTCACGACGAAGTTGTTCTGGCTGATGGATGAAGCAAGCTCGTCGGTGCAGGCCATGGGGTTCATGCACCTGTTCATACCATCTGTCTCAGACATGTTCCATCTCCAAACGAGGGGATAGCATTCGTCAATATACCCCCGGATGGCTTCGTAGCTTCCGTAGATGACGGATTCGTCCAGTCCCAGGTCAGGAGATTTGTCGAGATACTCCTCGCATGCAGTCATGGATACTGATGCGGCGATTACCATTATATATATAAATACTCTTTTCATAGACTATCCCTTTTAGAATGAGAACCTGACTCCGAAAGTGTACGAACGGACAATAGGATAGACGTTGGCGTTCTCGTTCACGGCACCGTCGCTGTTGGCGAGTTCCGGATCGATTCGCTTGTCCCCCTTCCACCATGTGATCAGGTTGTTTCCGTTTGCGTAGAGCTGGCAATTGGACATGCCGACTGCCCTCTGCCATTTCTTGGGAAGGGTATAACTCATCTCGACGTTCTTCAGACGGTAGTATGAGTAATCCCTGAAGCGGTACGTGCTGGTACTCTGGTTATGACCGGTGTCGGAAATGTGTATGGCCGGCCTACGTACTCCGCTTGAGTTCGCCGTTTCATAGGTCCAGCGTTCAAGTGTCTGTGGCTGTGCCTTTACGTAGCCGCTGGGGAAATCCCACAGGTAGGAGTTTATGTAGTTTTTGTATACGTCCTGCGGTGAATAGAACATTGCGCTAATCGCGAATCTCTTATACTCGAAACCAATTGTCAGGGCATAGGTCGTCAACGGATAGTTTCTGTGAGATGTGGTGACAACATCTTTATTGTTGATGATTCCGTCAGCGTTAAAGTCCATGTAAATCAGGTCTCCGGGTATGAGTTTGCTGGCAGCAATCAGGGAACTCTGCGCCGCGTTGAACATATCATCGACGGTTTCATAGTTTCCGGTGACGATATAGCGGGTTTGGAATCCGATAGACTTGCCTGCATCACGTTCGTGCTCCAGGAAGTTTTTAGGATCATCGCGGAACACCACGCGGTTCTCACTGGCTGACCAGGCAAAGTTGATATGATAGTGGAAGTCCTTACCGATATTATCGTTCCAGTTGACTTCCAGGTCGATACCGTGGTTTTTCGTCTTTCCGAGATTGGCTGCGGCGATACTTGCACCCACCCATGCAGCTGTGGTACGGGGTGAGAGGAGAATGCCGGAACGCTGCTCGTCAAAGAGATCCACATTTACACGCAGTTTCTTGAACCAGGTGGTTTCTATACCGATGTTCTGCTTAACTGATGTCTCCCAGGTCGCGTTAGGCTGAGCGATGGTTCCTTCCTTGTAGCGGGGACCGAAAGCGGTGTTTTCGTCTTTTCCGTAGTTGACCGTTCCGTTCTGCTCGTATAGCTGTATATACTGGAAGCGGCCGGCTCCGGCATCGGTTCCGACTTCTCCCCATGAATAGCGAACTTTCATGTTCGAGAGAACGTTCTCCATGGGTTTCATCCAAGGTTCTTCAGTGATTCGCCAACCGAGGGAGAATGAAGGGAAGAGACCGTATCTCTTGCCGGGGGCGAATTTCTCTGAGCCGGTGTATGATACGTTAAATTCGGAGAGATATTTCTCTTTCCAGTTATAGGTAACACGTCCTACCCAGTCTTCGCGGTAGGAAGGGAATTCGAAACTGCTGCCGCCGCTGGAATCGACCTTCTGGCGGTTCCACAGGCCCATGGCAGTTACTTCGTGTCCTCCGAAGGTGCGAGCATAATCGAGTCCGACCTCATAATAGAGACGTCGTCCCAGGCTGGTGGTAGCATCAAAGTCTACACCGGCAGGTTTCATGTAATACTGATTTCCGTGGAAACCCGACTGTGCGGCTATCATCTGGTAACCAATCCAGTTTCCGTCGGTGTCATACATGGGCTTGGTATAATCGTATGTTCTGTATTCCCTGGGGAATGAGTTCATCTGGTCGTGGTCCGAACCTCCGTAGATACCTCCAGTACGGACGCGGTTACGGTTCGTGGAGTAAGAATTGTAAGAGAGCTGTGCGTGAGCCTTTAGCCCTTCGGTGATGAAATCGAGTTTCTGGACCAGTTTAAGGTCATACCAACTCTGGAAGCTCTTGAAATGAACCTGTCCGCCGTTAGTGATATCAGCAATGGGGTTCGCACCCTTATTGGAATCGTCTCCGAAGTAACCGTCGCTCCACTTGATAGGGAAGGAGTTAGTCGGGGCCAGCGTGAGTTTTGCGTAAACGTCGGAATAGTACTGCTCGTTGCGGTGACCTACCTTACCTGCGACATTCACCGAGAAGGTGGTCGTCTTGGTCAGGTTGAAGTCGAAGTTCGCACGCCAGTTCAAACGGTTATACCATGCTCTGGGATCGTATGTCTCAGCCCTGGGGATGTTGAAAATGCTTCCGTCGTGCTGGTAACCGACTGAAGCAAAGTACTTCATGAAATCAGATTTACCGTTTACGTTCACATTGTAGTTCTCGGAAACCGCCGTCTGAAGAATTTGGTCGTACCAGTTTACCTGCGGGAAGAAGTCATTGTAAGGACCGTAATTGCCGCGATCCAGGGCATTCTGCCAGGCGTCGATTGTGGACATGGGAATTAATTTCCCCCATGAGCCCTCGTTCGCCTGGGCCTCGTTGTAGATCTTCATCGAGGTAGGATAGTCGGCCCAGTCCGCGCGTGCGGTAGGAGTCTTCAGCGAGACGCTGGTATTAAAACTGACGGTCGGCTTGTCGTAGGTTCCTCTCTTAGTGGTAAGCAGAATGACACCGTTTCCTCCACGGACACCGTAAACGGCTGTAGCGGAAGCGTCTTTCAGAACCGAGATAGACTCAATCTCATTGAAGTCCACATCATTCATGTTACGCTCGATACCGTCTACCAGAACGAGGGGGTTGGAATTCTGCCAGGAGCTCTTGCCTCGGATGTAAATCGTCGTAGCCTCGGCTCCGGGCTGTCCTGTGGTGTTAAAGGTCACGACACCGTTAAGCTTACCCTGAAGGGCCTCTGAGACAGTGTTCACGTTACCGACTTTCAGGAGATCCTCTCCCGATGTGGTGGAGATAGAGCCGACACTGGAGACTTTCTTCTGTACTCCATAACCTACTACGATGGTCTCCTGAAGGAGCTCGGACTGAATGTTAAGCCCGATTCTTCCATTCTGTCGCAGCTGCGCAACGGTGACATCCTTTTCCTCGTAGCCGACATACGCGACCTTAAGGATCGTGTTTGCTCCGGCGTTTGCGGGCAGTTTGATTTCAAATTGTCCGTCGAGGTCGGTCATCGCTCCTGTCTTGTCGCCGGCCACGGAAACATAAGCTCCGATAAGCGGCTCTCCGCTGACTTCATCCACGACTGTTCCCCGCACAGAACCTTGGCCTTGTGCAAACAGGGTCACCGTGCAGAAAAGAAGTGTAATCAGATGCGCAAGGAGAAGTGCAAGTGATTGATGCTTCATAAGTTAAACTTTATTGGTTACTAATTAAATCTTTTTTAGCATGCTAATGTAACAATAAAACACCGTATTTGACACATTTTTTGCACTTTTTTTTCAACATTGTGTGTACGTAAACACCTTATTTCGCTGATTCACAGAATATTGCTATCTTTGCACCCTGTGACTCGCAATATATTCACATATGATGACCCAGTCGTGGGCGAAGTGCGGATGGAGCGGCGCCTTCGTAATCGCTCCATCCGAATCTCCGTCAGGCCGGCTGGCCCGGTCCGAGTCAGCATGCCTTTCCTGAGCAGTAAGTCAGAAGCTATAATGTTTGTTGAACGTCAGCGTGACTGGATTCTGCGAACTCGGGAACGTCTGTCGAAAAAAGCCGAATCTTCCGCATTTCTACCGCAGAACAGCGACATCCCTTCCGATAATGTCGCTATGGATAAATATGTGGAGCGATTGCGTCTGGAGGCACGGACAATTCTCCCCGGACGCCTGGCTGAATTGTCACGATACGCCTCTGAAAAAACGGGGATGGATTTTTCTTTCAACAGGGTGACAATCAAGCATAATTGTTCCAATTGGGGGAGCTGTTCCAGAAAACGGAATATCAATCTGAATCTAAACCTGATGCGCCCTACCGTCACCCCCGTACTCCGTGATTACGTCCTCCTCCATGAATTATGCCACTTACAGGTGCCGAATCATGGTCCTCGTTTTCATGCTCTTTTGGAGCAGGTTTGTCCGGGCCACCGGGCTCTTTCCCGTCAGCTTTCCTGTTACCGTCTGATTTAAAGCGCGGGAGATACCGGCCGACTAAATCTTGATATGTGCAATACCTGCGCGAAGGCCCCATTCGCCGTCCTGTACGACCGGAATCTTTTTTCCGTCCAGGTCGGTGACCATTTCGGGCTTCTCGATATAAGTGTGCGAATGGCCCCCCACGATTAAATCCACGCCACGGAGCCTGGCGGCGAGTTCCACATCTTCGGTGAAACCTATATGAGTCAGGAGGATAATATAATCACAACCCTCATCCTCACGCAGATGCCTGGCGTGGGCATTTACTACCTCCTCTTCCGGGCCCAGGTGCGGGATTCTGTCAGAAACCGGTTTACTCACGACTCTCGTAAGGTCTGTCAGCAAACCTATGATCCCAATCTTTCGCCCGGCCTTCTGAATCACTGCCCAGGGCTTGACATATTCTCCCAGTTCAAAGGGTGAGAAATCGTAATTAGCGCAGACTACGGGGCAAGTCAGTCTCGCCAGACGTCCGGTGAGAGCCTCTATGCCATTGTCAAACTCGTGATTGCCCAGGCACACGCAGTCGTAACCCATGGCATTGATAAGGTCAATCTCCAATTGCCCTTCCAGAATCGTGAAATACGACGATCCCTGACTGAAGTCACCGGCGTGCAGGAGCAGGACGTTCGACGCTCCGTCGGCGTGGCGGACGCTGTCGATAAATGCCGCCCGTTCAATCACGCCGCCGCGTGCGTCGCGGAGCGGATCCAGGTGGCTGTGGGTGTCATTGAAATGAATCAGTGTCAATTCGCCCTTCGGCGCGCAGGCTGCGAACGAGCAGCAAATTGCCAGTATCAATATTTTTTTCATGGCCTATTCTTTTACCGTGATCCTGTCGTCCAGGTGATAGGACAGCTCCCGCCCTTCGCGTCCAAGCTCCCGCAGATACGGCAGCAGGGCGTCTCTCATCAGGCAATCCGTGATGATTAGTGAACGGGCGTTCCTTGCGAGATTGATGCTGTCGCCTCCGTCCAGCAGGAAGTCCACAGTCGCGACACCGTAATAGCGTCCGTCTTCAAGCGGCCGTCCTTGCACGATCGCCTCCTCCAGCCTGCCCTTATTAAAGGTCAATTTCACCCCGCCTACAACTTCCGGCCTTCTGGCCGCCATCTGTTCAAACAGCCTTCGAAGCTCCTTCCCGGGCACTTCGACGTAGGTTACGTAGTTTTTGAACGGCAGCATGGACAAAACATCGTCAAGAATGATCTCGCCCTGCGGTAAGTCCGTGCGTATGCCGCCGAAATTAGTGATTCCCACGTCGACGCATTTGCCTGTCTTCTCTGCGGCGCAGATCATCAGCCGGTCCACAATCAGGTTGCTTATCTCGCTTTGCGGACGTCTCCTTTCCATCGGAGCACTGCTCTTGCAAATGACCTCCTTTACAAAAGCCATATCCGGCTGAGCATCGATCATCAGCTTTGCCACCTGCGCGACGCTTCCGCGGAACTGACGCCCGTTCGGGGCCGTGTAAACGCCCCTTGCGACCGATCCGATGGCTTTGTCAATATTGTCGGCGTTGGGTATGCTAACTCCGGTGCGGCTGGCGTCCATCGGAACCGTTATCCAGTCCTGAACCTGTGCCCGCAGAGCGCATACTGATGCCAGCAGCAGGGCGGCTATTGTCAATACTGTCTTTCTCATTTCTGTTTGAGCCATTTCCAGAGGTCTTTCCAGCTGGATTTCTTGCCGAACATCAGGATGCCGACCTTGTAGATCTTGGCCGACGCCCATGCACAGACGATAAAAGTGATAACCAGCAGCCCGACGGACAGGGCGATTTCCCAGAGGGGAACGCCGTACGGCAGGCGCGCCAGCATCACGATGGGGGAGGTGAACGGTATCATTGACCCCCATAACACCAGAGCGCTGTCAGGAGCCTTGAATGCGTATATGGCAATAAAGAAGCCTATCAGCAGCGGAATGGTTACCGGCATCTGCAGCTGCTGGCTGTCGCCTTCGTTCTCGACAGCAGAGCCGATGGCCGCGTACATCGATGCGTAGAGCATGTAGCCTAGGATGAAGAATACCAGGAAACAGACCAGTATTTCGGCAATCGGAAGGTTGCCCAACGTGCCGAGAATGACTGACAGGCCGCCTTCCTGGTCCGCGGTCTGCGCTACGTCCTCGGGGTGCAGTCCGTCACTGAGGTCCATACCGCTGACTCCCATCGAAGAGAGTGCTTCGGCCGCCTTCTCTCCGCCTGCCATGGAGGAGATCAGCTCTGTGGGGTCAGAGCCGGAACTGAGCAGGTTTTTGCCCATGATTCCGCCGGCGATTCCTACGATGGCGAGGGTCAGCGCTATCCAGAGCAGGAACTGCGTTACTGCGACCAGCGCTATGCCTATGATCTTTCCGAACATGAGTTCGGTGGCTTTTACCGATGATACCAGGACTTCCACGACGCGGCTGGATTTTTCCTCGATAACACCGCTCATGACCATTCCTCCGAACAGGGCGATGAACATGTAGATGATCATGCCTAGTATCATGGATACCATCATGTAAACGCCTGATTCGGAGATGCTTTCCTTGCCGGAATCGTCGAGTGTATAGGAATGCATCTTGACATTGGCCTTGACGTCTTTCATTATGTCTTTGAGGCCTTCGATCCCGTAGCTGTCGATGCGGTAATTTTCAAGCGCCGAGTTGATCCGGTTCCCGAGATTCTCGGTGAGGTCCATTCCCAGGGGTTTGAGGGAGTAGATGTCGGCGCTGATGTTCTTCTCGGCGATATTGAGCTCGGAGATGCATAGAACGGCGTCCAGACCGAAGTCTTTCAGGTGGGCCTTCACGGAGTCGGCGGGATGTCCGTTGAAGTCTACGAATTCGACACTTTCATTTGTCTCCAGTGTGGGAGCGACTATTCCGGAAAGGTCGACCACGGCAACGCGTTTAGCTTCTTCCTTGGCTCCCATCATGATGACGGTAGGAAGGATGCAGAGTGCGGCAAAGAGCACCGGCACGAGGAACGTCGTGATGAGGAAACTCTTTTTCTTTACGCGGTTCAGATATTCGCGCTGGATGATAATTCCTGTAGTATGTACGTTCATGGCTTACTCTCCTTCTGTTACGAGTTTGATAAATATGTCATTCATGCGGGGCATCAGCTCGCGGTAGGAATTGACCGTAACGCCGCGCTTCAGGATCTCCTTGAGCGTGGTGTTATTGTCCTTCTCTACGGACAATACTTCCGTGTGACGGCCGTCCGCATCGGTGTACACCAGCTCGACGTTGTTATTGCCATACTTGCGGCGGATGTCCGCCACGCCGCCGGTGATGACCAGGCGGGCCTTGTTGATGAGGGCAATATTGTCACAAAGCTCCTCGACGCTCTCCATGTTATGGGTGGAGAGGATGATGGTCGCGCCTTCGTCTTTGAGGCGCAGGATCTCGTTGCGGATGATTTCAGCGTTGACTGGATCGAAGCCGGAGAACGGTTCGTCCAGAATCATCAGTTTCGGCTTGTGTACGACGGTGGTGATGAACTGGAGTTTCTGCGCCATGCCTTTGGACAGCTCTTCGACTTTCTTATCCCACCAGTCAGCAATGCCGAAACGCTCGAACCAGACTTTGAGGGCTCGCACTGCGTCGCGGGAGCTCATGCCTTTCAATTGCGCCAGATACATTGCCTGGTCACCGACTTTCATCTTGCGGTACAGACCGCGCTCTTCGGGCATGTATCCGATTTTCTCGACGTCTCTTTGGGTGATGGGCCGGCCCTGGAAGAGCACCTCTCCGCCATTCGGGATAGTGATGCGGTTTATAATTCGGATCAGTGTGGTCTTACCGGCTCCGTTGGGTCCCAGCAGCCCGAAAATCTGCCCTTCGGGGATTTCCAGGCTCACGTGGTCGAGGGCCACTTTCTCGCCGAAGGATTTGCAGATGTCTTTACATTCGATTATTGACATATGTTTTTGTTTTATTTCGTTTTCGCCTTTTTGCACGTGCGTTTGTGCGGTCATGTATTCAATATCTTTGTGACCAGTTCGGTCAGGATATCGCCGGGGGTTGTTTCCGGGCCGATGTCCCCACCCTTGCCCTTGAAATCGTAGTCGCTCAGCAGGGAGACGACGGCCATGGCTTTTTTTGTGGGATAATTGCGTAGGGCAGCATCGTACTCCTTGAAGAAGTATGGCGGTACTCCCAGAATGGCTTGTTTCTCGTCATTTCCCGCGTAGGGATTGCTCGACATCAGGGCGCCGTATTTCAGAATGCGGTAAAAGTGGGTAAAAAGTGCGCTGACGGCCATGGGCATTTGGAATCGGGCGGTCGAACCGATACGCTCCGCGATAATCATCGCTTTTCCGGCATTCCGGAATGACAGTTCTTTGGTTAGTTCGAACACGCTGTACTGGCGGCTGACTCCGACATTTTTCTCGATATCAGCCACATTTACCTTTCGGCAATCCTCCGGGAGATTTTTGACCAGTTTGTCCGTTTCTACCGCGATTGTGCAGAGGTTTGTGCCCGCGAATTCGCCCAGCAGCTGTGCCGCCTCGGGATCTATGTCCAGCCCCCGGCCGTGATAGTATTCTATGATCCAACGTGTTATCTCGTAATCCCTAACAGTGGGGGAGTCCAATACTACACCTATCTTTTGGGCTGCTTTGTATAAGGCCTTTCGCCCGTCCAGTTTCGCACCGTGAAGTAGAATTACAAGAACGGTCGAATCAAGGGGCTTCTCGCAGTAGGCACTGAGCTTGTCGATATCTTTCATCAACTGAGCCTCTTTCACGACCACCAGCTGCCGATCAGCCATCATCGGGTAGCGCCATGCATCTGAAATCACGGTTTCTGCATCCGTATCTGAGCCGTAGTGTATAGTCTGATTGAAATCTCTGCTATCCTCAGGAATGCAATTATCGATAATCGCATCGCAAACCATATCGGGGTAGAACGGCTCTTCGCCCATCAGCACATAGAGAGACTTGAAGATGCCTTTCTTCGCATCTTCAACCAGCTTCGCAGCGATTGCTCCTATGTCTGCCGCCTTTCCCGCCATAGATTCTGTCGTGCTTTGTGTCTGTGTCTGTGCCTGTGCCTGTGCTTGTGCTTGTGC
>JAFSTI010000148.1 GCA_017450585.1 Bacteroidales bacterium | reverse complement strand
TCATCATGACGGGGAGGATCATCTGGGCGTTATACTGATTCTTCTGGGCGGTGAAGTTCTCGGCATCGTCCTCGGTGTAGAAGGATGCGGTGTCGCGGCCGTTCACCTGGAATACATAGACTCCGATATTACCGGCGACAGGGCCGCTGATCTTACCCTCCTCGGCAGCAGATACTGCGCCGATGAAAGCGGGATCGAGGGCCTGGTTCGCCATAGAAGAGAACGCGACGCTCTGAGAAGAAACCGTCGTTCCGAGAGCCTCGGCGATATCCTCGAGAGAAGTCAGACCGGCTATCTTCTCAGCAGCCTCGGCAGCCTTCTTCTCACCAAGCTTCTGAGAATACAGCTGCTGACGGATACGGGGAGCGACTTCATTAACAGGAGCATAACCCTCCTTGTGGATAGCCTTCAGGGCGACCACGAAGAAGAAATTATTGTTCACGGTAATGATACCGGAAACCTTCCCGGCCTTATTGTCATAAATCCAGCGGGTCACCTCACGGGCATTGTCCACAGAACCATAGGTAGACGTCCCTTCGGCGACATTATTCATCGGGTGGGAATAAACGCCCACGGAATCAGCGGCTGCCAGATAATTGTCATAGCTGCCGGCCGCGAGAGTCGCGAACTTATTAGCACGGGAATAGTAGTCATTGAAAGTCTCCTTGCTGGCGATAGCCTCTTTCTCAAGT
This sequence comes from Bacteroidales bacterium, assembly GCA_017450585.1. Lineage (GTDB taxonomy): Bacteria > Bacteroidota > Bacteroidia > Bacteroidales > UBA932 > Cryptobacteroides. The sequence goes on along the minus strand of JAFSTI010000148.1, from coordinate 14,138 downwards.
ATAGCGACCTGCTTCTTACGCAAGGGAGCGGTAGTCATGCTGACCTCCACGACATGGGTGCCATACTGAGTCTTGATGACGAAAGGCTTACGCACAGGGGCGGTGATGGTCTTCTCGAAACCGGGGATCATATAGGTCTGGGTGAGCCAGCCGATATTTCCGATCTCACCGTCAGCCGCGGAATTTTGGTCGACAGAATACTCGGCGGCGAGGGTCGCAAAACCGGTCTTGCGGGCGGCGAGCACATTGCAGAGGCTGTCAGCCACATGATCCGCGTTGTCTCCGGTCAGGAGGATATGACGCACGTACACAGAGTCAGGAACGAGAGCCTCATCCATAACCTTGACCGCGAAAAAGTCATTCTCAGCAGAAATGATCTGAGAGACAGCTCCCTTCTTCGACGCGAAAACGAAGTCGTTAACCTCGGTGTTCACGGTGTTAAGCTCTCCGGCGCGATACCAGTAATCGCTCAGGGGACGGGCGGAGTTCTTCATCAGGAAGGACTTCATGTTCGCGGTAGTGGCGAACTCATCATAAACGGCGGCGATGCCGTCGTTCGCGGCTGCGATGTCAGCGGCGGAAGGAGTAACCTCGAATACGACGTACTCGATGTCACGGCTGGCCTGCTGCTTGAAGAAATCCTTATGATCGTTATAGTATTTCTTGATCTCGGCGTTGGAAACGGTCACGGTGCTGTCAGGCATGTAACCGAAAGGAACCATCACGAAGTCCACGTCCGCGGTGGTATTGTTCTCGGCAATATTCTTACGAAGGGTAAGGGCGTTATCGCCGGCGGTAGCGGTGAACAGGCTGCCGTACTTGATATAGAACTGCTGGGTATAGACGGTGTTCTGGATGTAATTCCAGTAGGTCTTCAGCTGGCCGCTCTGGTCAGAGTCGAGGCTCTTCACGAACTCGGAAAGGCGGGCGGGGCTGAACTCTCCGTTCTCATCGCAGAAAGCGTAGTTCTGGGCAATGACGGGAGAGACCATATCTCCGGACATGAGGTCGGCAAGCTCTGCTTTACCAACGGTAATGCCGGCGGCCTTCGCGTTCTTAAGGAACAAATACTTGTCGATAAAGGACTGCCATGCAGAGTTGCGGATCTGGGTCTGGGCCTGCTCGTTGTGAGCGGAACTGCCCGTAGTGATTTCATTGATAGTGGTGAACCTGTCCACTTCCTCCTGGAAGTCGTTATAGGAGATCGCTTTTCCGTCCACCACGCCCACGTTATACTTGGAGGACATGGACTGAAGGGCCGATTCCAGCATGGTCGGATCAATGATGAAGGACAGCAATGCCAGTGCGATGATAACGGAGATCACCACTCCGAATTTAACACGAATGTTTTGAAGAACAGCCATTGTATTCTGCTTTAATTATTAGTCTTTTTAAATATGGGGTGCGAAGATAATCATTTTTTCGGGAATGGCCCAATAAAATTAACCGAATCCACTTTTACAGAGGTCGTATCCCTGGAGATAAAACCGTAACTGTTAAACGGCCGGTGGATTATGGCGTTCCGGGCCCTATCGTCGGAGTGCATTCCGTATCCCTGCATGAAACCGTCGGAAGAATACATCCGCACATAGGCATGGGTGTAGATTTCTCCCTTCGCCTGATCCCAATAGAGAGTGTCTGACTCCAGGGTCTGCTGGTTTATAACGTTCTGGACGCTGACATTTCCCGTGGCGATCCATATATCGTCACGGCGGCGCTTGCTTTTAATATGCCGCGCCTTGTCGGAAATAATTACAGATTCGAGGCTCCCGTCCGCCTTGTACCCATACACGGCGATTCCCTTCGGGAACACGTCAATGGTGGCGGTATCTTTTTCGTATTTCTCCATCAGCGGGGCCTCCACGCGGGATTCCAGGGCTCCGTTCGTGCTCTGTACGGAGAACATGTTCTCAACGGTCTGGACCGGTGTTTCGTCCAGGTTGAGAGATTTCGCCTGTTTGAGCTTTCCCGAGCACGAATAGACGACAAAAGCAACCGCGGCGGCGGTTGCAATTGTCATCAATTTATGGAGGATTCGCCCCATTTACTAGTTCTGGGTCCGGACCACGGTCGTGGCGCTGAGGCCGCCGCAGTTCACGGTGTAGCTCTGTCCGTCAGTGACGTCATACATGAAGGCCTCTGCCTTCTGCGGGAAGTAAGCGCGGAACGAAGCGATGAGTTTGTTCGCATCCTCGGTCAGGCTCTCGTCCGCGGCCTTCGCCTTCGTCAGGTAATCGACGGCCACCCAGTAGGGGGCTCGGCGCTCGATTTCGTTCGCATCGCGGGAGCAAGTAACGCTTCCCCAGATTGTTCCGAGCACGTAATTAGCCTTTCCTGTGAAAGCGGGATTGAGGTCAATAGCCTTCTTCGCGGCGGCCGCAGCCTTAACGGCCTGTCCGTTCTTGTGGCAATATACCGCAAGCTCGTAGTTATACTCACCATCCTTCAGCGCGTCGGAGCCCTCGTCTGCGATAGCTGACTCGAGGTAGCTGATAGCCTCGGAGCTATTGCCCCTGGCGGCGTTCAGTTTGTACAGGAAGTACGCGGAGGAGTGGTTCGGGTTCAGGCGGTGCATGGTGGTGACGGCGTTCAGATAGAGGTCGTTATCCATGCAGTCGCCGGCGCTGGAAAGCATCTTCACGATCTTGGTCGCGAGTTCGAGATCATCTGGTGCCGCTTCGAAGCGGGGGGTGAACAGTTCGACCATACTCTCGCAGCTGGCTACCTTGCTGGCGATGAAGAGGGACTCGAGGTCGGTTCTGGCCTTGGCGAGTTTCTCAGCGTCGCCCTTGGCTTCGGCGAGCAGGGACTGGGCTGTTTCGTAGGTCTCGATGACCTGCTCCATGCTGAGCTCGTCAGTGTTATAGAGCTCGGTGGCGGCTACGAACTGATTGATGAAAATAGCCGGAGAGGTCTGCGCTCCGAGGGTGTTTACGATGTCTGTGTATCCTTTGTATACCCTGGCGGGGTCGTTCTTGATATACATCGCCATGTCCATTCCCTTGTTATTCAGGGCGGATACCGTGTATGAAGGATAGTACTGGACGCGGATGTCGTAAAGCATCATAAGGGTGTCGACAAGCGCCTCGCGGTAAACCTGGTTCTTCTGGTTCTTTCTGATCTGCTCCCTTATGAGTTTGGCTCCGTCCACGAAGATACCCTGGCGGGCCTGGGGAGGGCAGATCTTGAAGGCCTGCCTCCAGTTAGGGAGTGCGTCGTCATAGTTCTTCTGCTTGTAGTACTCTGAATAGTAAGAGAGGTACTTGATACAGTTAAGGCTGTCCGGCCCGTACTTACTCTGAGCGGAGAGAATGCTGCCTCCGAAGAACATTGAGGCGGCCAATACTGCAATAACGAACTTCTTCATATCTTTTCTCTTTTCGTTTTAATCGTATCTCGGTTTCAGGAACCAGATATCATAGGTATTGAACCCAATGGTAAATCCTATATATCTTTCCCTTATGTTATTTCCTTTCAGGGACGCCCTCTGTCCCAGGTCCGCCGCTACGGTTATGCCATTGTTCATCCTCGAGAAAGGAAGGGTGGCGCCGAGCGTGATACCGAAGGAATTAATGGCGTTTCCATCCAGTTTGTAGTATGCGCTTTCAAAATATGCGCCAGCACGGTAAGTGCACCGGCGGAAGTAATACCTGATATCGTTGATATTGGGAGTAAATTCAAAGCCTCCCCGCCATGCCTGACGAACCGTAGGAGTGAAGGAGGAAACGCCCGAGGAAGCGAATCCCGTGGTGGTTTTCATGCCGGATTTCGTCCAGTCGGAACGGGTGTAATTGACCTCGGCACGCCATTTATCCCTTTTCCCGAAGGAGAGGCCGAAACCGAGTTCCGAGGCCAAGGATGCGTTTGCCGTTTTTCCCAGGGTGTCGCGGCTGAAGTGCAGAGTATCCGTAACCACGCTTCCGGAGGAGAACTGATAATCTTCCACATATCCGCGGAGTGCGGCAGAGGATGTATATGTGGCTCCGGCGCAAAGGTCCAGAGCGCCGACTCTAGTCTCGTACTGCAAGCCCAGCTTGTAACTGTCGGCCCCGAGTTTAAGGGTGTAACCGTTATTGATACCGTTATAACCGCTCTCGCCGAAGACCAGGGCTCCCTGCTTGACGATGGATCCGAAATAGTGGTTCCACTGGGCGCCGACAGACAGGTGTCTGGCAATTGTCACGCCTCCGCCGATGAAAAGCTGATAGATGCTTCCCTGCCCCGTGGAGGTAGCATATACGTCTCCGACGGAACCCATTATCGCTGGCGAATCGTATGTAGTGTAGAAACTGTATCCGGTATTACTGTACGGAGCCATTCCCACCATCATGGCCGTGTTGCGGAAGAGGGGGAAGGAAAGGGCGAAACTTTCGATGTTGAAGGTATTGTTCGCCGATGTGGACCCTCCCTGGCTGTAGATTTTATTTACCTGTTTCAGGTTGAAGTCCGCCATAAAGGACAGGGAATCGCGGGCGGTGACGGCAGCGGGATTCAGGTAATTGACGGTTTTGTGACTGCGAGTGGCAATTCCGGTCCCGCCGAGGGCCGCGTTGTACGCGGATCCGGGAACGCTCAAGTCTCCCACTCCGAAGATGGAGTAAGGCGTGTAGCCACTATACGTTCCGTCCTGGGCCCCGAGCGTAAGCGCCGTCCCAAGACATAGGGCGATGGCCGTAATTTTGCGGACATTCAATCTCATAAGCATGCAAAGATGAGGTTTTTTCCGCTTTAAACCAAAATTATGCCAGTTTTTTCAAGAGTTCCCATGCCTTCCCTATGGACTCGACTCCGCGGGCTACTATCTTAAGGCGGCCTTCGCTCTGTTTGAGCGTCATCACGGTGCCGAGGGAATTGAGGCGGCTGAGGATGCAGGCAAAGGTATCTGACTGATAGTATGGGGACATCTGATTGGACACGAAGAAAGCAATCAGTAACGAGTTTTTCATGATTATCTTTTCGAATCCGAGAGAGGCTCCGAGATTTCTCACTCTAACCACATCGAAGAGGTTGACAAGTTCCGGCGGCATGGCCCCGAAGCGGTCTTCCATCTGGGAGGCGAAACGGGAGATTTCCTTCTCTCCGCTGAAAGAGTCGAGCTGTTTGTATATCCGCATTTTTTCAGAAGGAACATCAATGTAATCATCCGGGATAAATGCCTGCTGGTCAGTGTCTATCGTGCAATCGGTCACGAATTTTCCGTGGCGGCTTTCCGCCTTGGATCCGGTCTCGACGCCGAGTTCCTGCATCGCTTCTGCCAGTATCTTCTGGTATGTTTCGTAGCCCATTTCGGAGATAAATCCGCTCTGCTCCGCTCCGAGCAGGTTGCCGGCTCCGCGGATGTCCAGGTCTTGCATGGCAATATTGAACCCGCTGCCCAGGTCGGAGAAGGTTTCTATTGCCTTAAGACGCCGGCGCGCATCGTCGGTGACGGTGGCCAGGGGCGGGACAATCAGGTAACAGAAGGCCTTGCGGTTCGAGCGTCCGACCCGTCCGCGCAGCTGATGCAGGTCACTCAGGCCGATATTCTGCGCCTGGTTGATGAGGATGGTATTGGCATTCGGAATGTCCAGCCCGTTTTCGATGATGGTGGTGCATAGCAGCAGGTCATAATCCCCGCGCATGAATTCCAGCATGCGGTTTTCTATGTCCCGGGGGGCCATCTGCCCGTGCGCGATGCAGATTTTCATCTCCGGCACGAGGCGGTGCAGGATGTCGCTGATGGACTGGAGCTCCTCGACCTTATTGTGCAGGAAAAATATCTGCCCGCCGCGATTCAGCTCGTAGTTCAGGATGCTACGAATCTCTTGCTGGTCGAAGAGGATGATTTCGGTCTGGATGGGGATGCGGTTCGGCGGAGGCGTGCCGATGATCGAAAGGTCGCGCGCGCCGAGCAGGGAGAATTGCAGGGTGCGGGGGATGGGGGTCGCGGTCAATGTAAGTGTGTCGATTCCGGCCCGCATCTGCCGCAGCCGTTCCTTGGCGCTGACGCCGAACTTCTGCTCCTCGTCGATGACCAGCAACCCCAGGTCCCTGAATTCGAAGGCTTCGGACAGAATTTTGTGCGTACCGATGATTATGTCGATCCGCCCGGCCTTCAAGTCGTTTTTGATTGCGGTCAATTCTTTCGCGCTGCGCAGCCGGCTTACATAATCCACGCGGCACGGGAGGTCCTGCAGGCGCGAGGAGAAGGTATTGAAATGCTGCAGGGCAAGTATGGTGGTGGGTACCAGGATCGCGGCCTGCTTGCCGTCACAGACCGCCTTGAACGCGGCCCGGATGGCCAGTTCCGTCTTCCCGAAACCCACGTCCCCGCAGATCAGCCGGTCCATGGGGCAATTGTCCTCCATATCGTGTTTTATGGCAATGGAGGCGAGTTCCTGATCCGGTGTGTCTTCATACATGAACGAGGATTCGAGTTCTTCCTGCAGGTAGGAGTCGGGAGAGAAGGCGTAGCCACGGGTCGCTTTGCGCTTCGCATACAGCTGGATGAGGTCTTTGGCAATATCTTTGACCCTGGCCTTCGCACCGGTTTTGAAGTTCAGCCAGGCCTTTGAGCCGAGTTTGTTGATGCGTGGCGGTTCGCCATCCTTCGAACGGTAGCGGGAGATTTTATTGAGCGCATGCACGGACACGAAGACCACATCTCCGTCCCGGTAGCTTATCTTTACCACTTCCTTTACCCGGTCGTGGTCGTCGCGCATCCTTACCAGACCCCCGAACACACCGATTCCGTGGTCTATGTGCACCACATAGTCTCCGATATTGAAGGAGTTGAGGTCGTTCAGGGTCAGCTGCTCCGTCTTTTCTACGCTGCGGCGTATGCTTACCCGGTGGAAGCGGTCGAATATTTCGTGGTCGGAGTATATGCAGACACGGTTTTCATTGTCAATAAATCCGCTGTGCACGTTGTCGCCCTTTACCAGTTCCGGAAGGACTGTAAGGTCCTGGCTCAGGATGGATTTCAAGCGGTCGAGCTGGCTCTGCTTCTCGCCGAGGATGTAGACTTTGTATCCCTGGTCCATCCGGCTGCGAAGGTCGGCGGAGAGGAGTTCGAAGTTTTTATTAAATACCGGCTGGGGGCTTATGCTGAATTTTACCGGGTCCGCATCCTGTGTTCCCAGGGGCACTTCCATGAAGACGCGGGTGAAGTTTTTTGTCTCGCTGAAGAATTCCTCTTCTTTATACATGTCGGAGGAGTCGAGCCAGAGGATAGCGTTTTCGGGGAAGAGGTTAATGAGGTTTTCACCCTCTTCTGCCTCGTCGCTTATGAAGGATGATATTATCTCGGCTTCGTCGGTTTTTTCGATGGAAAGCTGGGTGTTGCAGTCGAATATATGAATATTCTCTACTTCATCTCCGAAGAAACTCAGACGGTAAGGATGATTCCCGGAGTATGAAAAAATATCTATTACAGAGCCGCGTATGGCGTATTGTCCGGGGGTGGAGACGAAGTCTGTCTTTTCGAACCCCATGGAGATAAGTGTTTCCTTTATAGCCGTATGGCTTATCTCTTCACCCTTCTTTATTTTGAATATAGAGGAACTTATTTCCTTTGTTTTAGGGACTCTTTCTTCAATTGCTTCCGGATAAGTAACTATGAAAAGAGGACTATCTTTCTCTATCAGCTTACTGATGGCTGATGTGCGCTGTACGCTGAGTGAGGCTTTATGGGAACTGCGTTCGGTGGATTTTTTTGTGGCGGGAAGAAAATAAACAGAGTCTCCCGGAATTAGGTTATAAAGATCTGCGGCACAGTATTCTGCTGCTTCCTGATTGGGTAGGATTACTATATTTGTCCGCTCCGGGGCACTCTGGCTCAGTATATACCAGCGTGCGGAAAGGAATAATCCGCTGCAAAAAATATTTTTCTCTCCCTTTATTATTTTATCCTGTAGTTCTTTGGAAGAGTGTGTGGCAATCTTTATCACGCTATTAACAAATGGGTGTTAAAATGTGTTCATAACCGGTTTATAAGCGTGTTTAAAATTCCGGTCCGCGGGTGGATTACGGAGAAGGGTTTATAACCGGAGTGAAGTTTAATACTTTTTAAAAGGTTTTTTAACAGGTGTTATATTTCTTAAATATTTTACTATTAAACGTTTATATCTGTTTTTAACATTTCAACAGCCTTTACAAAACAAACAAAAAATAAATATAAAAATATGTATATTTGTATCTGCTAAACTTGAAGCCGATGAACGAATTCGACCCTCACGATACCAGCGGATACAAAGATAAAGATTTGGACGGAATAATCCGGCCTCAGGAGCTTGGAGATTTTACCGGGCAGAAAGAGATCGTCTCTAACCTTGATATATATATTCGCGCCGCGAAGATGCGGGGCGATGCCTTGGACCATACCCTTTTTCACGGGCCTCCCGGTTTGGGTAAGACTACACTTGCGCATATCATCGCGAATGAAATGGGGGTAGGGATGAAAATCACTTCCGGTCCGGTGCTCGATAAGCCGGGGGATCTGGCAGGACTGCTCACTTCCCTGGAAGATGGTGATGTGCTTTTTATCGATGAAATCCATCGTCTTTCTCCCGAGGTGGAGGAGTATCTGTATTCCGCCATGGAGGATTTCGTTATAGATATAATGATAGATAAAGGTCCGGGCGCCAGGTCTGTCAGGATTAATCTTAATCATTTTACTCTGGTCGGAGCTACCACCAGAAGCGGCTTGCTGACTGCCCCGCTTCGTGAAAGGTTCGGGATTACCTGTGCTCTCGAATACTATGATACAGAGGAACTTGTAAAGATTGTCAAGCGAAGTGCGGGGATTTTGAATGTGGATATTTACGAAGATGCGGCTAAGGAGATTGCGATGCGCAGCCGCGGTACTCCCCGAATTGCGAATGCGCTCCTTAAGAGGGTGAGAGATTTCGCTCAGGTTAAGGGCAATGGAAAGATAGACCTGGAGATCACTCGTTTCGCCTTGAATAAACTAAAGATTGATACCCGCGGACTGGATGCTATTGATAATAAGATACTCCGCACTATCATAACCACGTTTAAGGGTGGTCCTGTGGGGGCAAATACTATAGCTACCGCTATCGGCGAGGATCAGGGTACATTCGAGGAGGTATATGAACCTTTCCTTATAAAGGAGGGTTTCATAGTACGGACCCAGAGAGGAAGGGTGGCTACCGAGTTGGCTTATAAGCACCTCGGATTAGAAGAATTTATTAACACTGAGGCGTCTTTATTTTGATTCTTTCACGGAAAAGGCGTAAATTAGCAGACTTTTACGAAAATCTATAAGAAATGGCAGAGAAAATGATTTCAAAGATTCCGGACGGACCTTTGGCTGAAAAATGGACCAAAAGAAAGTCTGAAATTCATCTGGTAAGTCCCAACAATAAGCGTAAGCTTGAGATTATCGTAGTAGGAACCGGTCTCGGAGGAGCATCTGCGGCCGCTTCCCTCGGTGAACTGGGATACAATGTTAAAATTTTCTGTATCAGCGATACTCCCCGCCGCGCACACTCTATCGCAGCCCAGGGTGGTATCAATGCTGCAAAGAATTACCAGAATGATAATGACTCGGTTTACCGCCTCTTTTATGATACTATAAAGGGTGGTGATTACCGTGCCCGCGAAGCGAACGTTTACCGTCTGGCAGAGGTCAGTGCATCTATTATAGATCAGTGCGTCGCCCAGGGAATTCCCTTTGCGCGTGAGTATGGCGGATATCTCGCCAACCGCTCTTTCGGCGGTGTGCAGGTGAGCCGTACTTTCTATGCCAGGGGTCAAACCGGACAGCAGCTGCTTCTGGGTGCCTATGCTTCCCTGAATAAGGAAATTGCCGCAGGTACCGTGACATCATATCCCCGCCATGAAATGCTTGATTTGGTTATTATAAACGGTGAGGCAAAGGGTATAATTGCCCGTAACCTGGTGACCGGTGAACTTGAAAGGTTCGGGGCACATGCCGTTGTGATTGCCACCGGCGGTTATGGAAATACTTATTTCCTTTCCACAAATGCCATGAATTCGAACGGCTCTGCTGCTGTTCAGTGTTATAAGAAGGGTGCGTTTTTCGCTAATCCCTGCTTCGCCCAGATCCACCCGACCTGTATTCCGGTACACGGTGATCAGCAGTGCAAGCTTACCCTTATGAGTGAGTCCCTGCGTAATGACGGCCGTATATGGGTTCCTAAGAAGATGGAGGATGTGGAGAAATTGCGCAAGCATGAGATTAAACCTTCACAGATAGCTGAGGAGGATAGGGATTATTATCTCGAGCGTAGGTATCCCGCCTTCGGTAACCTGGTTCCCCGTGACGTGGCTTCACGTGCCGCGAAGGAGAGGTGTGATGCCGGATTCGGTGTTAATGAGACCGGACTTGCCGTATTCCTTGACTTTAAGGATGCCATCAAGAGGCTCGGGCACCAGAAGGTAGCCGAGAGGTATGGCAATCTCTTCGATATGTATGAGAAGATTACCGCCTCCAGCCCTTGGGAGGAGCCTATGATGATTTATCCGGCTATCCATTATACTATGGGTGGTATTTGGGTAGATTATGACCTGCAGACTACTATCCCCGGCCTGTATGCTATTGGTGAGGCTAATTTCTCCGATCACGGCGGAAACCGTCTGGGTGCTTCTGCTCTCATGCAGGGTCTTGCCGACGGATATTTCATTCTGCCTGTTACCATCGGCGATTATCTTTCTCATAAGTTTGCCGAGCCTAAGACGGATATTTCTGCTCCTGAGTTTGATGCGGCAGAGAAGGCTGTGCAGCAAAGAATCGACAGTCTGTTTGCCATTAAGGGAACTAAGACTGTGGATTCTATCCATAAGGAACTCGGACATATCATGTGGGAGTATGTGGGGATGGCCCGTAACGAGGAAGGTCTTAAGACAGCTATCGCCAAGATAGAGGAACTTCAGAAGGACTTTAACGAGAATGTATGCGTTCCGGGCAGTCAGTATGAGTTTAACCAGGAACTTGAGAAAGCCCTGAGGCTTCAGGATTTCTTCGAGATAGGTAAACTGATGGCTTTCGACGCACTGAACAGGAAAGAATCCTGCGGCGGACATTTCCGTATTGAAAGTCAGACTGAGGAGGGAGAAGCAAAACGTGACGATAAGCACTTTATGTATGTGGCAGCCTGGGAGTATAAGGGAGAAGGAAAGGAGCCCGAACTTCATAAGGAGCCGCTGAATTACGAGTTTATCGAGGTTAAAACCAGAAATTACAAGGACTGATATGGAATTTAACTTAAAAATATGGCGTCAGAAGAACGCCAAGGCGAAAGGACATTTCGAAACTTATCATATTTCCGGTATAGAGGAAGATGCTTCTTTCCTTGAGATGCTCGATATTCTCAATGAGCAGCTTATCAGGGAAGGAAGTGACCCCGTGGCGGTGGACCGCGGCTGCCAGAGCAGCGGACCTGTTTCATTCGATCATGACTGCCGTGAAGGTATATGCGGTGCCTGTTCCCTTTATATAGACGGGCGCGCACATGGTCCCGATGATCATGTAACTACCTGCCAGCTGTTTATGCGTCATTTCAAGGACGGAGCCACTATCACTGTGGAGCCCTGGAGAAGTGCAGCTTTTCCTGTAATTAAGGATCTGGTGGTGGATCGCCGTGCATTTGATAAGATTCTCCAGGCCGGAGGATTTATTTCAGTGCGTACCGGTTCTGCTCAGGATGCCAATAATATACTTATTCCTCACGATAAGGCTGAGGAAAGTATGGATGCCGCCGCATGCGTAGGCTGCGGTGCCTGTGTGGCTACTTGTAAAAACGGATCTGCCATGCTCTTTGTGGCTGCAAGGGTTAGTTCCCTGGCTCTCTTGCCTCAGGGACGTCCTGAAGCTAAAAGGCGTGCACGTGCAATGGTGGCGAAGATGGACGAGCTCGGTTTTGGTAACTGTACCAATACCCGTGCATGTGAGATGGAGTGCCCGAAGGGTATTTCCGTCGCTCACATCGCCCGCCTGAACAGGGAATTCCTGAACGCCAAGTTTAGCGAATAAGCCACTCCTCTACCAGAGGAAATTATTGAACGGGTATCTGCCCGCATGAAGCTCCGAGACCATCTTGTAGATGTCGTCCCGGAGTTTTTCTATACCTATTTTCTTCTTTGCGGAGATGAATATGCAGGGATTCTTTTCCGCAGCGAGCCAGCTGTCCTGAAGGTCTTTCAGGGTCATATTTTTCTTTCCGGCAGCTTCCAGGGAGAATTCGTCATATTCTTCGTAGCTATAGGCGTCGATCTTATTAAATATAATATAGGTAGGTTTATTGCCTGCACCTATATCTTTTAAGGTCTGTTCGACTACTTCCATTTGCTCTTCAAAGTCCGGATGCGATATATCTACCACATGCACGAGAATATCGGCTTCCCTCACCTCATCCAAGGTACTTTTAAAGGCTTCGATAAGCTGAGTGGGGAGTTTTCGGATAAACCCGACCGTATCACTGAGCAGGAAAGGTACGTTTTCGATTACCACCTTCCTTACAGTGGTATCCAGTGTAGCGAACAGTTTATTTTCTGCAAAGACGTCTGATTTCGCCAAAAGGTTCATCAGGGTGCTTTTACCCACGTTTGTGTATCCTACCAGCGCGAGTCGGACCATCTGTCCCCGGTTTCCGCGCTGCGTGGCCATCTGGAGGTCGACCTTTTTTAACTGTTCCTTCAGTTTTGTGATTTTCTCTTTAACTATACGCCGGTCGACTTCTATCTGGGTTTCACCCATTCCTCCCCTGGTTCCGTGTCCTCCCCTCTGTCTTTCGAGGTGTGTCCACATTCCGGCCAGCCGGGGCAGCATATAGTTATACCTGGCCAGTTCTACCTGCATCTTTGCATAGGAGGTTTTGGCTCTCTGGGCGAAGATTTCCAGAATCAGACTGGTACGGTCAATTATAGAGCTGCTTTTTACAACCTTTTCTATATTCCTTTGCTGGACAGGAGACAGTTCATCGTCGAAGATAACATAGTTGATACAGTTCTCTTCGCAATATGCGGCTATCTCATCGAGTTTTCCGCTTCGTATGTAAGTGGAATTTTCGGGCTTATCCAGCCTCTGGATAAATGTTTTATCTCCTTCTACGCCGGCGGTTTCAGCCAGGAAGCGAAGTTCGTCGAGGTACTCTAGTACCTTTCTTTCATCGTCTTTCTGTTTGATTACACCGACGAATACGGCGGTTTCTTTCGGAATTTCTGTCATAGTCTTATCCAAAAAAGGCCATCCCGCGGGACGGCCTTTGTGATATTTGGAAGTATCTTACTTCAGTTGGAAAATCACAGGGAAGGTGTAGGTTACCTTAACTGCACGGTCCCTCTGCTTTCCGGGGGTCCATCTCGGAGACATGGATACCACGCGGACAGCTTCCTTGTCGAGGGAGGAATCAACGCCACGCAGAACCTTTACATTGGAGACGGTACCATCTGCATTCACGGTGAACTGCAGTGTCACACGTCCCTGAACACCGTTCTCCTTAGCGATTTCGGGATATACAAGCCTCTGGTTAACCCACTTTGAGAATTCATTTGCGTCACCGCCCATGAATCCGGGTTTTTCCTCAACGAAGGCGAAGGGGATAGCTTCCTCCTCGATAACCTCGTCTCCGGCTCCCTCTACGTAATCCATAACTTCCACGCCGAGGTCTGCGTCATCCTCGAGGCTGATGAAATCATCATTGATTTCGATTTCATCGTCCACGATATCGATCTGGTCGGAAAGTACGGGGATTTTCGGCATCTCGGGAGGGGGTGGAGGAGTCTCCTGCTGAATAGGGATCATCTCTTCCTCGGTAAATGCCTGTGACGTCGAATCGAGCAGTTCGATAGTCTTCTCGTGTGTTCCATAGGAGAAGGCTCCCAGAACGCAGAGCAGCGCGAAAATGAATCCGATCTCGGCGAAAAGCAGTCTCTTATTTTCCAGACTGGCCTTTTCTGATTTCTTAACTTCCATATCGAATGTCTTTAAAAATCAAAATACGCTCGGTTCAAAGAACCGCTTAAGCGTCCAAATTTCATGTGTGTCCGGTAAAAATTCCGGACGGTTTATATAAAGTTTAACATTTAAAACAAAGTTGGTTCGGTAGAACCATCCAGTTCATTGACAATATTGTAGTTAGGTTTTCTAAAGAGTTTATCAAGAGGCTTATACTCTG
>JAFSTI010000147.1 GCA_017450585.1 Bacteroidales bacterium | reverse complement strand
GACCGGGTCGAGGACGTTCTGGACATGGTCGGAGGTGACCTGGGCCGGGTCGAGGACGTTCTGGACCTGGTCAGAGGCGGCTTGGGCCGGGTCGAGGACGGCCTGTGCCGCGGCCCGCACGGCCGCCCGTATCTCCTGCTTAGTCATACCGCGAAGATAGCGAAAAAACTGCTATCTTTGTGCAATTATGGACCATAAGACCCGAGAGTTGCTGGCCGGGTGGGCGCAGCGCTACAATGACCCCCGCTGGTTCGCGGAGGACCCTATTGCCTTTCCGCACGAATTCGTGCGCAGGGGCGCGGGTCTGCAGGACGTGGAGATCGCGGCCGTGTTCGCGGCGCATTTTGCGTGGGGACGGAGGGCAATGATAGTGCGCGACTGTACGCGCCTGTTTGACCACATGGAATGGCGGCCGTTCGATTACGTGATGTCGGGGGAGTGGCGAGACGATGATGCGAGCATCCACCGCACCGTGAAATGGTCTGAAGTGGCGGCAATATGTTCCCGCCTGCGGGATTTCTACCGCTCGAACGGGTCGCTGGAATGTCTGGATGCCGCCGGGATGCGGGTCCGGATCTATGGGCAGAAGCCCGACCAGAAAGCTCCGAATAAAAAGATCAATATGCTTCGCCGCTGGATGGTGCGTGATGACGGAAAGGTAGACCTGGGCCTGTGGCGCTCCACTTCCAAACGCGATCTGATTATCCCGCTGGACGTACATGTCTACGACGAGGCCGCCGCCCTCGGTCTGACAGCCAGAAAACAGAAAGACCTCGCTACGGCCCTGGAGATCACCGCGGCCTTCGCCGAAATCTTCCCGGACGATCCCTGCCTCGGTGACTTCGCCCTCTTCGGCTACGGCGTCACCCACGGCGCGACGGTCCAGCCGACTAGACCGGAGGGCCCTTCAGCCGGAGCTTCAAGCGTGTCGCAGGAGCGAGGATGGACAGGCTCTCCGGCCTGGCCGGCAGACCAACCGACCGAACACAAACCGAAGCCGTAAGAGAAATGCCGCACCTGTATATCATATCGGGCTGCAACGGCTCAGGGAAAACGACAGCGTCCTATGCGATACTGCCGGAACTGCTGAGCTGCAGCCAGTTCGTGAACTCGGACGAATTCGCCAAGAGCCTCTCGCCCTTCGATCCGTCCGCGGCATCGGTAGGCGCGAGCCGCTACATGCTGATCAAGATTCAGTACATGCTGGCGCACAATCTGGACTTCTGTATCGAAACGACCCTCGCGACGCGATCTTTGATGAACATCGTGCGCACCGCCAAGGCCTCCGGCTACGAAACGACCATCCTGTACTTCTGGCTAAACAGCCCCGAACTGGCCATCCGCCGCATCCGCGCGCGGGTCGAAGCCGGCGGGCACAACATCCCCGATGACGTGGTGCGGCGCCGCTACTACATGGGGCTGATATACTTTTTCGACAACTATGTACCGATGTGTGACCATTGGATGCTTGCGGACAATTCAAAAATCCCCTTCACGATAGTGGCGGAGGGCAATAACCTGCAGAGCTCAAAGATATTCGATAAAGAAAAATACGACCTGATATGGTCAATGGCACACCCGGAAGAGAGGGAAGACCTCTGAGGGAGGAGAGAGACACTGTATGATAAAAGACAACGCTTACTATCTGAACCTTTTTGGCGTAGACCGCGCCGGTATGGAGGAACTGATTTCGGAGGCATTGAAAGGCGGCGGAGATTATGCCGACCTTTTCTTCGAGGATAGTATTTTCAGCGACCTGCTATTGAGGGACGGCGAGGTGCAGACCGCGTCGTGCCATGAGGATTATGGAGTGGGGATCCGGACCTTGTGCGGGGAGAAGACCGGGTACGCCTACTCTGAGAGTACGGCCCGCGCCGATATGATTTCGGCCGCCCGCGCCGCCTCCGCCATTAGTTCCGGGATGGGAGCCGGGGATGGCCATACCCTCCCCGGCGGAGCTTTGAGCTCTGGCGGAGGCTTGCGCCCCGGCGAGGACCTGTACCCGGTCGGCCGGGACTGGCGGGAGGAGGCGCCGCAGAGGCTGGTGGAGTGGCTGATGAAGGTCCAGGAGCTGGTCACGAAGGGGGACAGCCGGGTGGTGAAAGTCATTGCCACGATATCCTCGCAGATGAGCGAAATAATGATGTTCAACTCGCTGGGCGAAATGGTCTGCGAGACCCGGCCGCTGGGCGCGCTCACCGTCAGCGCCATCTTCAAGCAGGGCGACAGAACCGAAAACAAGACCGTCTCCCGCAGCTTCCGGACCGGCACCGAAATGCTCACCGACGAGCTGGTAGAGACCCTCGCCCGGGAAGTGGTCAGCGGTATTGACCAAAGATTCGAAGCCCGCAGGCCGAAAGGCGGCCGCATGAGCGTCGTGATGGGCGCCGGAGCCTCCGGAATCCTATTGCACGAAGCCATGGGACACGCATTCGAGGCCGACTTCAACCGCAAGGGACAGTCGATCTTCAGCGGCCGCATCGGGCAGCGGGTCTGTCCGGAAGGCATCACGATCGTGGACGACGGCACTATTCCGCTCAACCGCGGCGCCATCCGCTACGACGACGAACTCACCCCCGGACAACGCACCGCCATGGTGGAAAATGGAATATTGACCTCATACCTGCACGACCGCATCAGCGCCCGCTTCTACGGCGTCGCACCCACCGGCAACGGGCGGCGCGAATCGTTCCGCTACAACCCCATCCCCCGCATGCGGGCGACGTACATGGAAAGCGGACAGGCCGCGCCGGACGACATTATTGCCTCAGTGCGCAAGGGCATTTACGTGGACCAGTTCTCGAACGGGCAGGTCAAAATCGGGGAGGGCGACTTCACCTTCTACGTGAAGAGCGGCTTCCTGATCGAAAACGGCCGCCTGACCATGCCAGTAAAGGATATCAATGTTATTGGCAATGGCCCCGAGGCCCTCGCGGACATCCGGGCCGTGGGCAATGACCTGCGCATCGACGACAGCACCTGGACCTGCGGCAAGGAGCAGAGCGTGCCCGTGTCCTGCGGCATTCCGACCGTGCTGGTGGGCAATTTAACAGTGGGAGGACAATAGATGGAAGGGACAATTACAAGCGCGGAGATCCGCATTGCACGCAGCACCCTGGAACTGGCCCTGAAGGCCGGGGCGCAGAAGGCGCGCGTGACGCTCGACAAGAGCCGGATGGATATGGTAAACACCCTGAACGGGGAAGTGGACAAAGTGACGCATTGCCTGGATTTGTGCCTGACACTCAATGTGTTCGTGGACGGCCGCTACGGCAGTTTCTCAACGAACCGGGTGGTCGAAGGCGGGATGGAGCCCTTCGTGCAGAAGGCCCTTCAGACAGCGGGGACAATGGCACCGGATCCGTGCCGGGGTCTGCCGGAGCGGAGCAGGACCGCAAGGGACGCGACGCGGGGGCGGGAGCTGGAGACCTGCGACGAGGCGGCGTACACGGCCATGACGCCCGAGAGGAGAATGGCGATTGCCCTGCAGGCATCGATCTTCGAAGAGCAGAACGGCCGGCCGAATCCGGGCGGTCGCAAGAGCCCGAAGTACAGATACATATCCGAAGAGGCGGAGTACTCCGACACGGTTGAGGACAGCCTCATCATCGATTCGGAGGGGCTGGAATGCCGGCACACCGAGACCTCGTTTGACTATGCGGTGGAGGTGACCGTGGAGGATACGCGCGGCACGAAGTTCAGCGCCTTCTGGTGGGATGCCAGCCCGACACTGGCCGGCCTGCGCTGGGAGGACTGCTGCCACATCGCCCTGGCGAGGGCGGTCGCGCAAATCCACCCGAAAGGCATCCCCGGCGGCAAGTATAACATGGTGATAGACAGCGAAGTGGCGAGTAAAGTCGTAAGCCCGCTGCTGCGCGCGCTATCCGCGTACGCCATACAGCAGAACAACTCCTTCCTGGCGGACACCCAGGGAAAGAAAGTCTTCCCGGAGGGCATGACGATCCTGGACCGGCCCCGCTCGAAAGGGGAGCCCGGAGCGAAGATGTTCGACAGTGAAGGCGTCGCCACCGTCAACTCGCCGGTCATCGACCACGGTGTGGTGTGCGGGTATTTTGTCAATACCTACATGTCCCGGAAGATGGGCATTCCTCCCACAAAGGAGGAGGCGCTGCGCCCCGCCGTAGCACCCTGGCCCCGGGCCGGCCTGAGCCGCGACGACCTGATGGAAATGTGCGGTGAGGGCATATTGGTGACCGATTTTAACGGTGGCAATAGCAACTCTTCGACCGGCGATTTCTCGTTCGGAGTGGAGGGCTTCCTGTTCCGGGACGGAAAGATCGTCTGTCCGGTGCGGGAGATGCTCGTCACAGGCAATTTCCTGACGCTCTGGGACGGCTTTATCGCCGCCGCGGACGATGCGCGTGTGTGTATGTCGAAACTTATTCCTACATTAGCATTTTCAAATGTTGATTTTTCAGCTTAGAGAGATATGAATATTGAGAAGAACAAAGTGGTCGCGCTGACCTATGAACTGACTGTGGAGGGCAAGGTGGCCGACAAGGCTACGGAAGAGGCCCCGCTTGATTACATTCACGGAAACCATATGCTTCTGCCCAAGTTCGAGGCGGAGCTCGAGGGCAAGAAACCCGGTGACGAGTTTGCCTTCACCCTCACGCCCGAGGAGGGCTACGGGGTGCATGATCCCAAACTGCGCTTCGATATCCCGAAGTCGACCTTCGAGGTGGACGGCGCCCTGCGTGAGGACCTGCTGGTCGTGGGTGCTGTGATTCCGCTGCTGAATTCCAGCGGACAGGTGATCCAGGCGCAGATCATGGAGGTGAAGGAGGATGCGGTCAATATGGATTTCAATCATCCGATGGCCGGTAAGACTCTGGATTTCAAGGGTAAGATCGTGAGTGTGCGGGATGCCACCGAGGCCGAACTGAAGAACGGTCTGCACGGCGAGTTCCTGCCGCAGGATGACTGCGGCTGCGGCCACGAGGGCTGTGGGTGCGGGCATCATCATGATGACTGCGACCACCACCACGGCGACGACTGTGGCTGCGGACATTGCCATTGATCAAAGGCCCGCAGCAGGAACAATGAAGACGGCGGTAGTCATATTGAACTGGAACACGGCGGAGTATCTGCGCCGCTTCGTGCCTGCGTTGCTCTCCAGCCTGGAGGGGCGGGATGCGGAGCTGGTGGTCGCGGACAATGGTTCGGAGGACGGGTCTATTGACCTGATGAACAGCGAGTTTCCGCAGGTAAGGACTATTGCCCTCGGTCAGAATTACGGCTTTACGGGCGGGTATAACCGCGCGCTGGAGCAGCTGGAGGCCGAGTATTTCGTGCTGATCAATTCCGATATCGAGGTCCCGGAGGACTGGCTGGACCCGCTTGTATCATGGATGGACGCCCATCCCCAGTGCGGGGCGTGCGGGCCGAAGCTATTGTCCTGGAACGAACGCGAGCGCTTCGAATATGCGGGCGCCGCGGGCGGGTACATCGACCGCTATGGCTTCCCGTACTGCCGCGGACGGGTTCTGGGCCGCACCGAGAAGGATTCGGGGCAATACGATACTCCCGCCCGTGTGATGTGGGTGAGCGGCGCCTGCCTGATGGTGCGTTCGGCGCTCTGGAAGGAGCTGGGTGGTCTGGATGAGAGGTTTTTTGCGCATATGGAGGAGATTGACCTGTGCTGGAGGATGGCGCTGCGCGGCCGGGAGGTCTGGTGCGTGCCGGCATCGAAGGTCTGGCACATCGGCGGCGGGACCTTGCCTCAGGGCTCGCCCCGGAAGCTGGAGCTGAATTTCCGGAACAGCCTGCTGATGCTGGAGAAAAATCTTCCGCTCACTATCGGCCCCTCGCGTGCCCGGAGGCGGCTTTTTGTGCGAAGGTGCATTGACCGGATCATGCAGCTGGCGTATCTGCTTACACTCCGCCCCTCGCTCGCACGCGCCGTGGGCTCCGCGCATCGGCAGTGGCACGAACTCCGGGCCGACGGTGGTGGTCTGCGGCCCGCACATGTACGCGCTACGCGCTATCCCTCCCAGCAGAGCTGGGCCCCTCCCGTTCACGAGTCACGGGCGACTACGCAGTGCGGGCCGCAGACCACCGCCGCCGGACGTAGCGAGATTGAGGGCTTCAAACAGGCGAGGCTGGTGTTTTTTGAGTATATTTGCACGATAATACATTGACACTATGAAGATTGTAATAGTAGGCGCAGGGGAAGTCGGCTCGCATCTGGCGAAAATGCTTAGGCGCGAGGGCGGTGATGTGACCGTGATCGACAGCGATGCGGAGAGGCTGCATAAGCTTTCGCAGACGGCGGATGTGGCTACCGTGCAGGGTAATCCCAGCTCGATCGCTACGCTGAAGGAATCCGGTGTCGCCGGAGCGGACCTTTTCATCTCCGTGTACCCGTCCTTCGCCCAGGAGGTCAATATCGTCAGCGCCCTGCTCGCCAAGAGCCTGGGTGCCGCCAAGGTTACCGCCCGCATCAATGACGAAGACTATCTCAATGCGGACAATAAGCTGCTGTTCAAGGAGATGGGTATCGAACTGCTGTTCTATCCCGAGAAGATTGCGGCGGACGAAATAGTCTCTTGTATTAAGAGCTCCACTCCTTCGGATTCGATGGACTTCGCGCACGGACGCCTGCATATCACAGTGTTCAAGATCGACGACGAGTCTCCGGTGCTGGATATGAAAGTGGGCGAGTTTGCCTCCCAGGCGGCCTCTGACGGGCTGCAGTTCAGGGTGATTGCGATTTCCCGTGAAGACAGCACCATCATACCGGGAGCCGACACTACCTTCCAGTGGGGCGACATGGTCTATACGATTGTCCTCCGCGAAGGCATGGAATCCCTGATGAAATACTTCGGCAAATCGGCCGTACAGATACAGAAGGTAATGATTTTCGGCGGCACTCCCATGGCGGAGATGGTCGCCCGGGCCCTGTCGCACCAGCTGGAAAGCATAAAGATCATCGAAAGTGACAAGGAACGTTGCCGCGAACTGGTCGAGAGGCTGGACAGCCGCGTGGAGGTCGCCTGCGGAGACGGCCGTAACTCGGATTTCCTGCTTGAGGAGAATATTCGCGATTACGATGCGTTCGTTGCCCTGACCTCCGGAGATGAGACCAATGTCCTGTCCTGCGTGGTGGCGAAGAAACTGGGTATCTCCCGTACCATAGCCGAGGTCGAAAACATTGAGTATATGCGCCTTGCAGAGGATATGGGAGTGGATACGGTCATCAACAAGAAACTGATTACCGCCGGGCGCATGTTCAAGTTCACCCTTAGCGGCCGCGCCCGTTTCGTTCGTTATATGACCGGAACACAGGCCGAGGTCCTCGAGTACACGGCGGCACCGGGCAGCCTTATCACCAAGGCCCCCCTGAAAGACCTCAATTTCCCCGAGAACGCCCTCGTGGGCGGCGTCATCCGGGGCAGCGAGTCGTTCATCGCCGTGGGTACCTCCCAGATAGAGCCCTATGACAGGGTGGCCGTCTTCGCCCTCGGCGAGTCGGTGGGAGACGTGGACAAGTTCTTCAAATAAGAACGGCTGACATATTGTCAGTAAAACCGGATGTGGCAGAAGATTTGATTCGGGACGGGATGAAAAATTTCGTCTTAGTGAGATATGGCAGAAAAAAAGAATACACAGGAGCCTAAGGCTCCGAAGACGGCGCCTAAGGACGACGCACGTAAGAAGTTGGATCTCAAGGTAAAAGACCTGGAGACCAAACTGAAAGACGCGCAGGAGAAGCTGAGCGCCGAGAAAAACGATTACCTGAAACTGATGGCAGAGTTCGAGACTTTCCGCCGCCGCAGCGCGGAGGATCGCCTGAATCTGGTCAGCAGCGCGGCATCTAAGACCATTGAGGGACTGCTCCCGGTCCTGGATGACTGCGAGAGGGCGATGGAGATTCTCAAAAACAGCGCAGATGAGGCCGCCCGTGAAGGTACGGCTTTGATTTACAATAAATTAATGGCATACTTGAAGACCCAGGGCCTGGAGGTAATCGAGGCCAGGGGCGCGAAGTTCGATACCGATTTCCATGAGGCCGTGACCCAGTTCCCGACCCAGGATGAGGCTCAGAAAGGATGCGTGATAGACGTAGTCCAGACCGGATATCTGCTCCACGGCAAGGTGCTCAGGTATGCAAAAGTAGTAGTGGGGTGCTAAGCCATGGCGGAGAAAAGAGATTATTACGAGGTTCTGGGCCTGCAGAAAGGCGCCTCCGCGGATGATATAAAATCCGCGTACCGCAAGGCTGCCATCAAGTGGCATCCTGACAAGTGGGTCGGGGGTACAGAGCAGGAGAAGAAGACCGCCGAGGAGAAATTCAAGGAGGCTTCGGAAGCCTATTCCGTGCTGAGCGACCCCGACAAGCGTGCCAAGTACGACCAGTTCGGATTCGCCGGCGTCGAAGGCGGTACGGGCGGATTTGACTTCAGTCAGGGTTTCGGCAACCTCAACGATATCCTTAACGACCTCTTCGGAGGCGGTTTCGGAAGTTTCAGCGGCTTCGGCGGCTTCGGCGGTTTCGGCCGCGGCGGCAGCTCGCAGCAGCAGAGAGTCCTCCGCGGGCGGGACATCCGCACCAAGGTGAAATTGACCTTAGAAGAAGTGCTCAATGGATGTGAGAAAGAGGTTTCGCTCGAGCGCAACCGTCCGTGCCCGGATTGCCAGGGCAAGGGTGCGCGCAATTCTTCCGATATCCGCACCTGCCCGACCTGCAAAGGCACAGGACAGGTTCAGCACATGACCAATACGCTCTTCGGCAGGGCAATGTCATACTCGACCTGCCCGCAGTGCGGGGGAGAGGGCAAGATTGTCACGAACCCCTGCCATACCT
>JAFSTI010000146.1 GCA_017450585.1 Bacteroidales bacterium | reverse complement strand
GCGAACAGGATTCCGTCCTCCGGGCAGAAACTCATCATTACCTCCGGCCAGTGAATCATCGGAGCGGCGATAAAACGCAGACTCTTACCGCCCAGGTCAAGCACGTCGCCTTCTTTTATGACAATAAGCCTGTCAGCGGCAGGGGCTTCGTCCAGGAACTGGCCCAGCATCTGGGCCGCCTTGGCGCTGAGTACCAGTTTCAGGCCGGGATATTGCCCCATTGCCCAGCCGATGAGGGCTGAATGGTCGGGCTCCATATGATGCACAACCAGATAATCGGGAGTGCGTCCCGCCAGGGCGTCTGACAGGCTGGCCTTCCAGGTGTCAGCGCAGCGCGCATCCACGGTATCGAGAATGGCAATCTTCTCGCCTTCAATCAAATATGAATTGTAAGCCATCCCCTCCGGGACGATGTATTGGCTCTCAAACAGGTCCAGATCCAGATCGTCTGCACCGATGTAATGGATATGTGGTTTAATAATCATGGAAAACATTTATTTTATGTGTGCAAAATTACGATTTTTTGCGTTGAGAGGGTCTATCTTTTTTGATTTTTTCTTATATTGCGCGAGTTGTAGTGTAATAGTAGTTGCCAATTCATTCTGACATGAAGGGTCTGAAACGGTTTTTACTCCTGACGCTGGGCACAATCCTGTCCACCGGACTCTTCGCGCAAAGTACAGCATCTTATACACTTAGCGGCACCATCATAGATAAATCCACCGGAGAACCCGTGGAATTCGCTACAGTCTTAGTCGAGGCCACGGAACAGTGGGCCGTCGCGGACATGAAGGGCCGTTTCACCATAAAGGGCATCAAAGCCACCAAGAGCCGAGTGATCGTCTCTTGCCTTGGCTATGTCGATGATGTTAAGGAGATCGTTATAAACCGAAATATCGAAACCTACCGGATTCAGCTCTCGCCGGATAACCTCTCGATTGCTAACGCCGTTGTCACCGCTCAGGAGAACTCGAACTCCGCCACCACCTCCCGCATGATCGACAAGACCGCCCTCGAGCACGTACAGCTGATGAACGTCTCCGACGTCTCCAGCCTCCTGCCCGGCGGCGCGACGAGTAATCCTACTCTTACCAGTGAGCAGCAGATTGCGATTCGGGCAGGTAGTGGGGAAAGTGGCAGTGCTTCTTTCGGAACAGCTATAGAAGTGGATGGAGTGCGCTTGTCGAGTAATGCCTCCTTCACTAACTTTGATTTAAGCGGCCGATCTGGATCTGTGAAAGGTGCGCCTACTAATAATATCGCTTCATCCAATGTTGAGTCGGTGGAGGTTATAACAGGGGTTCCTTCGGTAGAGTACGGTGATATGACCTCCGGTGTTGTTAAGATCAACACTAAGAAAGGAAAGACTCCATGGCAACTGACAATGTCGACCAGCCCTAAGACTAAACAAGTGTCATTGTCTAAAGGATTCGGGCTTGGAATCAGCGATAAGGGACGACCTAAAGGTGTCTTGAACACTAGTGTCGAGTATACTCGCTCAGTCTCAGAACCAATGTCGCCGTATACCTCTTATGACCGTAAGCAACTATCTCTGACATACTCGAACTTTTTTTCGGATGGTGTCTGGAATCGTTCACCAATGAGAATAACGGCTTCTGTTTCCGGGAATGTAGGTGGCCTTGACGACCGTGCCGATCCTGACAAAAGGGCAAATACCTGGTTAATAAAAAGAGATAATATTGTTCGGGGGAGTCTACATGCCGATTGGCTTTTGAGCAGGACGTGGATAACTAATCTCGAGTTTAACGGTTCAATATCGTATGGCGATAAACTGGAACGAGAGAACAGGTATTTTGTATCCACTACGACAAGTGAAGCTCTTCATGCCAGAGAAAGTGGCTATTACATACCGGTGGAATACAGCGAGACTGGAAACAATGATGCGGTGCTCTTGCCCAAGGGTACGTTTTATAATACGATGGCGGTAGATGACAGGCCTCTGAACGCCAAGCTGACCATGAAGGCAAATTGGGCGAAAAATATGGGCAGGGTTAACAATAAACTGAAAGTAGGGACGGACTGGACACTCGACAAGAATTTTGGAATTGGACAGTATTCCGAAGATTTATCACTCGCGCCATCATTCCGTGAATGGCGTTTTTGTGATGTGCCTGCCATGCAGAATATGGGTATTTATATCGAAGACAATCTTTTGATTCCCACCGGAAAGGATTCGAGATTGAACATTATCGCGGGTTTGCGTAATGATCGCACGATGATTCCCGGTTCTGCTTATGGGACAACATCCAGCATCTCCCCACGCTTTAATACAAAATGGACCATTCTTTCTGCAAAGTCGAGGAGGGACAGAATTGTTAGGGAACTGGCTGTACGTGGAAGTTGGGGTGTAGCGGTGAAACAGCCATCGTTCTCCGTGTTGTATCCGACTCCCAGTTACTTTGATATTAATGTCTTTACCTCTACTACTGACGCCAACAATATGGCTTTTAAGGGCTACTATGTGATGCCTAGGTCGATAGACTATAACCCGGCACTTCGCTGGCAACGCAATCGGCAAGCTGAAATGGGTATAGATGCGGATATTGCCGGTAATAGGATTTCTCTTGCATTATTCCGGAGTACAACACTGGACTCATATAACCAGGGCGTGGATTATGACCGTTTTACTTACAAATACACAGCCACGACATCCGTTCAAGGTTTGTCAATTCCCGCGGAAAACAGGATTTACACACTTGATCCTGTGGATGGTTCTGTGACGGTTAGCGACAAGACTGGAACTCAACCTTCTATTACGGCTGCCAATTCGCTTCGAAAGCAATTTGTGTCACGGTGTTTTGAGGATAACGATGATAATCCCATCCATCGTTACGGTTTGGAGTGGGTGGTGGATTTCAAGCGGATTAATCCCATTAATACTACAATTCGTCTGGACGGTACCTTCTATGGGTACAGGTCAGTGTATACCGATGTCGTTGCGTACTGCCCGACCACTTCAATGTCCGCCGATGGATCATTGTACAAATATGTCGGTTGGTATGTTGGGGGAAACGGGAATAGTAACGGTCAGGAAACAAAGAGTATAAAAACAAACTTGACCGTGGTTACACATGTTCCTCAGGTACGCTTGATTGTATCTCTCAAATTGGAATCTTGCCTAATGCGATATTCCCGCGCACTAAGTGAGAACTCTGATGGTACTGCTAGGAGCTACGCACTTGCTAACCGTGAAGACATTACATCTGTTACGGATGAGTCGGTCTATGACCGTCGCGGTTATTCGGTAACTTATCCCTTGTACTATACATCTTATGATGATCCTGCTCCGCGTCCCTTCTTTGAGGATTATATGGCAGCAAAGAATAATGACAATGATTTGTATTCCGATTTATCGAAACTGGTAGTTGCGAACACGACTTATGAGTATACTTTTCTTAGAGACTGGATGACCCCATATTTCAGTGCCAATATCAGTATAACAAAAGAAATAAGAGATATCGCATCCGTCTCATTTTATGCAAATAACTTCTTCAATAATCTCGGTCAGGTTTATTCGACTAAGAGCGGTAATTGGAGTTCAGTATCATCTTACATCCCTAACTTTTACTATGGTTTAACTGTTAGAGTAAAGTTTTAATTTCTAATACTTATTGTTATGAAAAAGATTTTATGTGTTGTTTCTAGTCTTGCCCTGCTGCTATTTGCAGTTGGTTGCGAGGAAAATGAAGATCTGAAAACGATTGAGGTCGCTATTCAGTTGACAGTTGATGGGCAGGCTTTTGCTGCCGAAGGTGTAAATGTGGAACTGGTTGATGCGGCGGGAACCGCAAGTTTTATTGAGGCCACTGATGCAAACGGGATTGCTTTATTCAAGGTGCCCGCAGGAGCATATACGGCTTCGACAACATACAAGACATCTGCTGATGGAGTTAGATTCGTTTATACCGGGTCAAATTCAAGCATCATGGTCGCTGAAGGTCTTGATAAGCCGTTTGAAATTGCATTGCAAAAGGTCGAGAGCCAGCAAATCATTATCAAAGAGCTTTATACTACCGGGTGCACGGCAAAGGATGGTGATGGAAAGGATATATCAACTACCGACGATGCATATGTGGTGCTATACAATAACTCGGATATTGAAGCGGATGCATCGAATATTGTCTTTGGAGTCGTGGCTCCTTCAAATGGCCAGGCTACGAATAAGTTTTATGAAGGGGATGTTTTAAAATATGAGAACGCTGACTGGATTCCTGCTTATAGCGCTCTATGGTGGTTCACCTCGGAGGTTAAGATTCCCGCATATTCTCATATCGTGGTGGCCTTGTTTGGAGCGGTAAACCACACTGAAACATATAGCACTTCTGTTAACCTGAGCGATCCTGCATATTATTGGATGTCCAATCAGAAAATCGCGGCTATTACGAACAAAAAGTATAAAGTAGCAGAAACAATCGATAAGTCCCATTATCTGGATGGATGTCTGTTTAATGCCGGAAATGCCTGGGTTGTGTCGAATTCTGCCCCGGCTTTCTTTATCGCCAAGATGGATTCTACATCAGTGAGGACGCTTTGCACGAATACCGGTGATTTTGATACGACTGCCGGTGCTACGAATGTGGGCTGGGCACCCAAATTCCCTCAGGCTAATGTAGTAGATGCTGTAGAGGTATGGGCATCAACCAGTGTAAAAACAAGCCACTATCGCTTCCCGTCCAAGATTAACACCGGTTATGTGGACCTCACAAATAAACTCGGTTATACGGTATATCGTAATGTAGATAAAGAAGCTACGGAGGCTCTCCCCGAGAATAAGGATAAACTCGTTTATGATTATTCAGGCGGGACCTATGATGAGACAACGAAGGAAGGCAGTACCGATCCTTCCGGAATCGATGCTGAGGCATCTATAAAGGCCGGTGCCCATATTATTTACTCGGAGACCAATAACTCTGGGAAAGATTTCCATGCCAGGAAAATCTCTTCGTTGAAATAGTACTATGGGATTCCGGTTCTCGGCTGTGTGTTTTTTATCCCTCTGCTTCGCGGTATCGGCTGCGGGGCAGAGCGGATTTTGTGATTTTTCTTTCACAAAGGACACGGATGTTTTTCTGAACATAGCCAATCCTGCTGCGCTTTCGGCATTGAAGGGGAAACTGTCCTATGCGGAACTCTCATATGGGATGCAGGATGGTGCTATGGTTTCGTTGAATGAGTCCCCTGACAGCTGGGACATTACAGCCGGTACCGAATCTTTTTGCAGGGTATCAGATAATCTGACCTTCCATGGGAAACTCTCCTGGTCGGAATTCCAGGGTAAAAAAATGGGGGGACAGATCCTTATGACCCCAGACTACAATCCTGTCAATTTTCTTGAAAATAGCGATGTTAATCCAGGAACCAAAACCAGAGAGCTTTACGACTTTCTTGGGGAGATGGCTGTCCCTTTCGGAGAAAGATGGTCTGCCGGTGTCGGGATGTACTACGAAGCGGGAGATTATACGAAAATAAAGGATCCCCGCTTTAGCAGTATCTGGATGGATATGGAATTGAAGGCGGGTGTAATGTTCCGGTCATCGGAAAAACTTGCCATCTCGGCCGCCTTGTCTTGGCGTAACACTTTGGAGCAGGTAAAAGGCCATATCTATGGAAATATGGAAAAACAGTACTATGTTTCTACAGATAAAGGCGGTTTTTGGGGTACTGTTGCAGACCTAGCCGGAGATTATAATTATATGCCGGAGACTACACGTCGCCCGATGAATAACAACTGGATATCTGCTTCATTGCAAGCGATAGCAGGCGAATCGTTTACCAGCGGGCTTACTTTCTCGTTACGTGATGGCTATTATGGGAAAAAATCATCCACTTCGCCTACTATGTTCGAGTTCTCTGGTATAAGGGTAGATTATGACGCATTGCTCCTTTTGCATTCGGGGGAGAATATGCAAAGAGTAGCGCTATCAATGGCTTATTCGTCTCTCTCGAATAACGAAAATTTATACCGATATACAACTCCGGCAGGAGGTAACACCATTGTTGAGTATACCGGAAAAAACCATGTCATGGACAGGTCTGTGGTGGACGCTTCTCTGGACTACCGCTGGTATAATGATATTACAGGTTATAAGCCGGATTTTACATTAGGCGTCAGTACTATTTTTAAGTTGATGAGCCAGAAAGCCATCCTTTATCCGTTATTCCGTAGGCAAAGCATTGGTCACATTAATCTGGAACTGTTTGCAAACAAGACTTTTGACGCCATGGACGGTTTGCTGGATGTTGGCCTTTCCCTTAGCGGATACTCGGGTTTTGGCACTAAAAAGGATGACGGAGCCTATGCGAGTACCACTTCTACTTCTATCGTAAGCTTTGATAGTTATCTCGATAGACAATTCGAATTCGAGACCGCCGCCAGGGCAGGCGTGGGGGTCGAATTAACATATACACGCATTATTTCCCAGAAATTCGCTCCTTACGTGAAGATCTCCGATAACTTCCTCAGCCTCCTATCCAAACCCGAGTACCTGGACGGAGCTACGCGGAACGTCGCGCTGCTGACTCTGGGATGCAACTTTTGACGGACGAGAGTCCCGGTAACACTAACCACGAATGAAGAAGATATTGACACTGATAATCACTTTCATGGCCGGCATCGCCGCGGCGGCGCAGACCATAGCTCCGGATCCGGCGTTCCGTGTGGGGCGGCTGGATAACGGGATGACCTATTACCTGTATCACAACGAGAATCCGGCCGGCTGCGCGGAGTTCTATATTGCCCATAATGTCGGTGCGCTGCAGGAGGAGGACAATCAGAACGGTCTGGCTCATTTCCTGGAGCATATGGCCTTCAACGGGACGAAACATTATCCGGAGAAGGGCCTGCTGGAGTTCCTGGCGAAGGAGGGGGTGCGTTTCGGGTATAATGTCAATGCTTACACGTCCCGTACCGAGACGGTGTACAATATCTCCGTCGTGCCGCTGGTGCGCGAGTCGTTCGTGGATTCGGTGCTGACCGTGCTACATGACTGGTCCTGCGACATTTCCTGTGAGCAGAAGGCCCTCGATGACGAGAGGGGAGTTATAAGCGAAGAATGGAGGCTGCGTGATGATTCGCGCTACCGCATGATGGTGCTGCAGAACAATCTGATTTACCGCGGCTCCAAACAGACCGAGCGCAGTGTGCTCGGAACTCTCGAAGTCATAAACGGATTCAAGCGTGAAGAGATTCTGGACTTCTATCATAAGTGGTATCGTCCTGACATGCAGGCGATTATCATAGTCGGTGACTTCGACGTGGACCAGATGGAGGCACGTGTCAGGGCCAAGTTCTCCGACATTCCGATGCCCTCTGATGCCCCTCAGAAAGAGTACTATTTCCCGCCGAAGCAGGACGGGCCCATCTTTGAGGATATGACCGACAGCCGGATCAAATTCAATGCCCTCAAGATAATCTACAAACAGCCGTATCCCGGCCGTGATGAACGTGCGACTGAGGAGTGTATTAAGGACTATTATTGCCGCAGTATCATCACTGCCGCAATCGGCGAGAGACTGAGGCGCGCTTGTCAGAGGCCTGAGACACCGGCCCGTTCGGCTGTGCTGGTCACCAGTGAATATGAGCCCGACTTCTACATTTCCATGTTCACGGTTACGCCCAAGAGCAAGGATCTGCTAGGGAAGTCTCTGGCTTTCACTCATACCGCGATCCGTCGTGCCCTGCTGTACGGAATCAGCCGTCAGGAGTTTGAAGTGGCTAAGCTTTCTGCCTCACAGCGTTTCCATCTGGACCGTCCGATGGATCCCGAAGAGGTAAAGAGCTCCGATGTCGTGAAATCAGCGCTCGGCCATTTCCTAAAAAACCATCCTCTGGTGGGCCCTGTCGAACTTCAGGATATCCAGTCTAGGATTATGTCAGAGATAAGCTACGAGGACATCCTCCCTTATCCTGCTAAGATGTTCGCTGAAAGTGAAGTTATCTACTCGAACTGCTATAACGATGTCGAAGAGCCCGGTATCGCCCCTACACCTGAGAAGATGAAGGAGATAATCGCCCGGGTGGATGCGCAGGAAATCGTCCCGGCTTATGTGAACTACCCCGCAGCCGATCTTAGTGTGGATGTACCTCAGGGCTCCATTAAGAGTATCCGCCAGAAGAATGGCATTGAAACCTGGACATTGTCCAATGGCGTGAAGGTCTTCTACAAAAAAGCGGAACCCCTGAAATCGAACTACCACCTGTCGATGAGTTATCGCTTCGACACCGGATACCGGAGTTATCCTGAAGACCGTGTCACGGCATCACGCTTCGCCGCGAGTTATGCTACCAGGACGGTCGGTTTCCGGGGGCTTGAAAAAACGGATTTCAAGAATTATCCCGAGCTCTCCGGTTTCAGCGTCTTGTTCCATCCTACACAGAGGTCCAGCAACATAGAGGTCTCCGCCGGGAAGGGCAAGGAAGAGAATGCATTCAAGAGCGTGTATCTGATGCTCAGTGAGCCGTTCTTTGGCCGGGAGCCGCAGCTTGCGCGCGCTAAAGAAGACAATCTGAAGAGTCTGGCCCGTACCAAGCGTCCGCGTGCCATATATGATGAGAACTGCGTTAAGACCGTATACGGCGATCATCCCTGGCTGCAGGTCATGGATTCCACGGCTATCCAGGCGGTGGATCTGGACTTCGTTAAGGAAGTCTTCAACCGCGCGTACGGTGACTTCGGTCATATGACTCTGTTTATCTGCAGCGATCTCGACCGGGCTCTCATCGAGGATTATGTAAAACGCTACGTGGCGACCCTGAGTGGCGAATGGGCTTATACCAAGTCCAAGACTGCTTTCCCGAGTCCGGTTATTAAGGGTTATACCCTCCTCGAGGAAACTAATAAACCTGAATCGGAGCCGGTTTCCACGGTCTATTACGCTTTCATTAAGAAAATTAAACCTGCTACCAAGGCGCTTGTCTGTTCCAGTTTCCTGGACTACATACTCTCTGCCCGTTATAACTCTCTAATCCGCGAAGAGCGTGGTGGAACATATCACGTGGGATTCGCGACGGAAGTGGAAGATAACCCCGATATCCCCTGGAGGGGAGTCGTCGAGTTCCAGACCCGCCCGGAGATGACAGAAGTGCTGCTTCAGGATGTAAAGACCGTAATGGATGACATTTGTGCTAACGGACCGACTGTGCAGGAAATGGAAGTAGCCGCCAAGTATCTGGCCAAGCGCCGTGGGGAGGTAGAACACCGCGTTTCGATGTCCGTGGGAATGCAGCGCGACCGCCTGATTAATACTGTCCTTTGGGGCAGGGACTACGAATATGATTACAAGTCCGTCATCGCCGGGATCAAAGCTGATG
This sequence comes from Bacteroidales bacterium, assembly GCA_017450585.1. Lineage (GTDB taxonomy): Bacteria > Bacteroidota > Bacteroidia > Bacteroidales > UBA932 > Cryptobacteroides. The sequence continues at coordinate 10,247 of JAFSTI010000146.1, read as the reverse complement.
ACGTGCGTAAACTTGCCAAAAAGCTTTCCTCCGGCTCCACGCTTGTAGAGGTCTATACAGAGAAATAATAAATACAATAGCTGAATCATGAGTAAGAAAAACTGTTCGAATTGGCCTAAGCACTTGCTCCAATGGGGCACGCTTGCGGCCATTGTGTTCTTCCTGAGCGGCCTGGCGGCCAAGATTTTCACCAAACTGCCGCCCTCCGATCCTGAGACCTATTGCCCTGCGGGCGGACTGCAGGCGTTCGTTACATATCTGGTCAGGGGATCATTGCCCTGCTCCATGAGTTCTTTGCAGATACTGATGGGTATCGCGCTTGCCGCCGCGGTAATATTGTTCAGCAAACTGTTCTGCGCTTACCTGTGTCCGGTCGGTACGGTAGAGGACCTGCTTATCAAATTGCGTAAGGGTTTGAAAATTAAGTCGGTGGCTATCCGGAGAGGGTCTGTGCTTGATGCCGTTCTTCGTCTGGTCAAGTATGTCCTGCTGTTCTGGATCTTCTACATGACTGCGACCTCCAGCGAGCTGTTCTGCAAGAACCTTGATCCTTACTATGCCGTGGCTACCGGATTCAAGGGTGAGATTACGCTCTGGATGTCTATTGTCACAGTGTCCCTTGTCCTGCTCTGCGGTCTGTTTATCGACCGCTTCTGGTGCAAGTACATCTGTCCGCTCGGCGCCGCTTCCAACACCCTGAAATTCTGGGTTCCGGTAGGCTGCACCGTACTTATATATTGGGGCCTTCAGCTGCTGGGCGTGCATATCAACTGGTTCTGGCTGCTGGGCGCCATCTGCCTGGTCGGCTATCTGTGCGAGGTCGTCTTCGGACGTTCGCGCATGCAGCTGCTCTATGTAGTGAAGAATGAGACCGCATGTACTCACTGCGGGCTCTGCAACAAGGCCTGCCCCATGGCTATCAATATCGACAAGGAAGGCGCCAGGGTGACTGACGTGGACTGCATCCTGTGCGGTGACTGCGTCAGTGCATGTAACAGCGGAGCCCTGGGAGTGGGCGTGAAGAAGAGCTGCAAGGCCGGACGCTTTATTCCTGCGATTCTGACGGTGGTGTTCTTCGTGTGCGCCCTTGTCATCGGAAACCGTTTCGAACTTCCGACAATCGATGTGTCCTGGGATCTCGATGAGAATGTTAAATACGAGACCGTTAAAGTCGAAAACTTGAAGAGCGTGCATTGCTACGGCAGCTCGATGGCATTCAAGGCCCGTATGGAGAAGGTCCGCGGCGTGCACGGAGTGAAGACCTATGTGGGCAGCCATTCTGTGGTTATCAAGTTTGACCCGGCAGTGACCACGGCCGAGAAGATCCAGGAGGCCGTGTTCGTGCCTTCTACCTTCCGTGTTGAGAGCCTTTCCCCGGATAAGTACAGCGAGCTCAAGTATATGACCATCCGCACGGAGAAGATGTACGACCGCATGGACTTGAACTATCTGGGCCTGCAGTTCCGTCTTACCGATAAGGAAATCTACGGACTCGAGTCCGAGTACGATTGTCCCCTGATCATCCGCGTCTACATGGCCCCTCAGGAGACCGCCGATGAAAAGTGGTTCCGCGAGGTGGTAGATAAGAAGGTTCTGGCTATGCCTCTGCATGGCGGAGGAGTGAAAGAAACCCCGGTGGACTTCGAGTTCGTGCGCCTGGAGAAGGAGATTGGACATATCGGTATCGCCGAGTATCTGGAGAAGATGTTCAACGGCTTCAATGCAGAATATAACGGACGCTACCCTTCGGGCGACACCACAGTGGTCCGCAAGAGGGTGGAAGTTTACAAGGATAAGCCTCAGTTTATCTACGAAATCGTAGAGGAAGGATTTGAAAAGCCTATCCTGATGCGCTACATGCCTTATCTGAGCAACCATCTCTCTAAAGAGGAAGGCGTCATCGCCACTTACGTAAAACTGAATGCCGACTTGCTGCCCTGCCTGCAGGTGCGTTTCGCAGCTCCTATGACTGCCGAGAGGGTGCGTGAGCTGATCGATGCTGACAAGTGGATCATTACTTATGCTACGGGTGAAGTGAAGGAAGAGAGCGCCAAGTTCAAACTTGACGCGCCCGGAACCTGTTATAAATATGAACAGTAAGAGAATTGTCATTTTGCTGGCGGCTGTGCTTTCCGGTACGGCCGCCTTTGCTGATGAAGGGATGTGGATGGTCAATGCCATCTCCCGTGCCCTGCAGCAGAATATGGAAGCACGCGGCCTGAAACTTCAGGCCGGAGAGATTTATAATGAAGATGCCGTCTCCCTGAAGGATGCCATCCTTTCGCTGGACTTCGGCTGCAGCGGCTCCATCATCTCGGATGAAGGGCTGGTGATAACCAACCACCACTGCGCCTATAGCGATGTGTTTAACCTGTCCAATGCGGAGCATGACTACTTGGAAGAGGGCTTCTGGGCCATGAACCGCGCCCAGGAAGTCCGCATTCCCGGCAAAAGCATCTACTTCCTGAAGCGGGTGCTGGATGTGACGGATGAGGTCAATGCCCTCAAGGAGGAGTACAAAGCCGCCGGCCAGCCTTTCGGCATGCGGAAGGTCAGCTGGATAATGGAGAAGCGTTACAATGAGTCCACCGGCCTCGACGCCTCGCTCTCGTCGATGTGGGCTGGATCGAAGTACTACATGGCCCTGTACGAAGTGTACAAGGACATCCGCCTGGTCGCCGCCCCACCCGTGAGCATTTCCGCGTTCGGCGGGGATATTGACAATTGGGAATGGCCCCAGCAGAAGTGTGACTTCGCGCTCTACCGCATATACACCGGCCCGGATGGGAAGCCCGCCGATTATTCGGAGGACAATATCCCCATGAAGCCCCTGCGCAAGCTTAAGATCTGCACTGACGGTCTCAAGGAAGGCGATTTTACCATGGTGATGGGCTATCCCGGCCGCACCGACCGCTATGCTTCGTCGGTGAAAGTGGATTACCAGACATATGTGAGCTTGCCTATTTCCAATGAAGTGCGCGGCAAGTGCATGTCTATCATCAAGTCTTGGATGGATGCCGATCCCGCGGTGCGGCTCAAGTATTCTGACTATTTCTTCTCCTTGAGCAATGTTCAGGAACTCTACGAAGGCGAGGTGCAGTGCTACAAGCGTTTCGCGGTCGCTGATGCCAAGCGCCGGGAAGAAGCCGAGATGATGGCAGGACATAAAGACCTTCTGGATGAAATCGCTGCAAAGTATGCTGCCGTCGATGCCGCCGAGCGCAACCTGACATGGTATCGTGAGACTATGATCCGTGGCACAAAGCTGTCCTGGATCGCCCTCAGGCTCCATTCTATGCAGCGTTATCCTGATGACAAGCGTGCGGAAGAAAGCAGGAAGCAGATAGAGAAGATGTTCGGCGAACTGGATATGAGGGTGGAAAAGGAACTGTTCCGCTATTGCATGGAAATGTACATGACCCATGTGGATGACTCCCGTCTCGGGCCTTATCAGAAGGAACTTAAGAGCCGTTACGGTGATGACTATGATTCCATGTTCTCAGAGCTCTGGGTTGACCGTCTGATGACTGTGGATGACGGAATATACCGTTTCTTCAGCGACGTACAGATATTGGAATTCAATCAGGCGGTGTCGGCCATTGAAGGCGACCGGAGTATCACTACGCTTGGCGGTGAGTACACCCGCACCCTGTACGCTGAACGCGAAAAGAGGGGCATTGTCCAGTATCCGGACGCCAATTCCACCATGCGTCTGACCTATGGCGTCGTGGGTGGGTACTCGCCCCGCGACGGAATCCTGTGCTCGTGGCAGTCCACTACCACCGGTATCTTGCAGAAATACTCGCCGACCGATCACGACTTCTACCTGAAACCGGATTGGAAGACAATGCTGGAGCAAGCCGGACCTCTTCCTGCCAATTTCCTTACGGACAATGATATAACCGGAGGCAATTCCGGAAGCCCGGTAATGAATGCGCGCGGTGAACTGGTGGGACTTGCCTTTGATGGCAATAAAGAGTCGCTCGCCTCCGATGCCGCATTCGTGGACGGATATAACAAGTGTGTGTGCGTGGATATCCGCTATGTATTGTGGACGCTGAAGAATTACGCGCACATGGATGCTATCCTGACTGAGATTGGATTATGATCTTTTATAAAAGACTTGTAGCAGTCACTTTAATCCTGGCCAGCTCGTTCTGTGCCTGTGGCGGAACGTCTGAAGCTGATCCGGCTCCGGAACCCTCCGGCACCGAAACGCCGGCCCCGGGTCCCACAGATACCCCGACTGACCCGGACACCCCGACCGACCCGGTAGATCCGCCGGCCCCGTCAGACACGACCGGCCCGTCTGACCCGGTCGATCCGGTAGACCCGCCCGCACCGGTGAGCACGCGCGACACGATGGTGCTGCGTATCATGGACTACAACGTCGGCCGCCTCCACAAGGAACTCGACCCGACGGTGTGCGCCCCGATGATCGGCTCGATGATCGATGAAATGAAAGTGGACGCGGTGACGCTTCAGGAACTGGACAGCTGCAAGGTGGACGATACTGGTCACGGCGGACGCTATCAGCTTCGCTTCCTGGTAAATAATACCCCCGGGAACTGGAACTATTTCTTCGGCTCCAATCTGACTTATGCCAATGGAGGTACCTATGGCATCGGCGTGATGCTTGACAAGAAGTATCCTGTCGTAAACCAGTTCCATTACCGCATGCCCAAGTATGACGGGGCGGAGGTCCGGGGCTTCTGCGTGATGGAGTCCGAGCACTTCGTGATTATCAGCACGCACCTGGATCATAAAAGCGTCGATGCGCGCCAGCAGCAGATGCTCGTACTCAACGAGCAGGTGAAAGCCCGGTATCAGGACAGCGGCAAACTGGTTTTCCTCGCCGGTGACTTTAATGGCAATCAGTCCGGCAGCGTGGTCATCAATGCGAACAAAGCCTGGACGCGGGTGTCTTCGAACGACTACACCAGCACCGCGAAGAATCCCAGGAATACTATTGACCACATGTTCATCCTGAACAATGGGGCTCAGTATAAGGTACGGCAGGCCAAGGCGTTGCGCTCGTTTGCAAACGGCGGCGACGTAAAGCAGGCCTCCGACCATCTGCCGATTTTTATTGAGTTTGAATTTTATTACGACAAGCAATGATAAGACGTGAGTTTTTGCGCAATTGTGGCCTGCTGACCGCGGGTACTGCGCTCTCTTCTTTAAACCTTCGCGCCGGTACGGCCATGCCGGACATGTTACAGGATGCCGCGCTGGCGGATGCCGAGAAACTTGATCTTAAACTGCCGATACGGCCGCTGGAGGCGAAGGTCTCCCGTACGCTGAAAGTGGCGATCGTGGGAGCCGGTAATCGCGGGCGCGTGTACGCACGCTATGCTCAGAGTTATCCTGCTGCGATGAAGGTGGTAGCGGTGTCTGACATCAATCCGGAACGGCTGGAGGCTATGTCTGACACGCACGGTGTGGTTGAGAGCCGCCGTTTCGGCGATTTCCACGAAATCCTTTCCGCCGGAAAGATTGCCGATGCGATGATTATTGCCCTGCCTGATGACCTGCACTATGAATGCTGCATGAAGGCGCTCGATCTCGGGTACGACGTGCTGGTGGAGAAGCCTATTGCCCAGACCGCCTTGCAGTGCAAGGCTATTGACAGCAAGACGCGCAAGACCGGCCGGGTGGTGGGCACCTGCCACGTGCTGCGTTACGCTCCGTATTTCATTGCCATGAAAGAGACGATGAGAAGCGGCATGATAGGGGATGTGGTGAGCGTGCAGCATATGGAGCCCATCCAGTACGCCCACATGGCCCATTCTTATGTGCGTGGCAATTGGCGTGATTCGAAGGCTACGACCCCCATCATCCTGGCGAAGTCCTGCCATGACCTGGATATCATCAAGTGGATGCTGGAAAAGAAGTGCGTCAGCATTTCCGCGGATGGGTCGCTGACTCATTTCAAGGCGGAGAATGCACCTGCCGGTGCTCCGCTGCGCTGTACTGACGGCTGCCCTCACGAGGCTACCTGCCCGTATTCCGCGTTGGATATCTATGTGCGCCGCAAAGCCCACCTCGGTGTGTTCGACCTGAAGAATCCTCGGGACGAGGAGGAAATTCTGCGTAAGATGAGGGACTCCTGGTACAGCCGCTGCGTGTACCACTGTGACAATGACCAGCCTGACCACTACGTGACCGAAATGCTGTTTGAAGATGGCGTGACGGCCTCTTTCTCGATGGAAGCTTTCGCTCCGGAAGGTGGCCGCCGTACCAGAATCATGGGTACGAAGGGTTATATCGAGGGGGATATGTCGAAGTTCGTTGTGACCGATTTCCGCTCTTCCCGGCGTAAGGTCTGGGATGTACGGGTGGATGAGATTCCCGAGTACAAGGGATCCGGTCATGGCGGCGGAGATTACGCCCTGCTAAGGGATTTCCTCGAGGCCGTGGATGCTCAGGATGTTTCGAAACTCAGCTCGAATATATCCGCGTCTATCGAGTCCCATCTGATGGGATTCGCGGCGGAACGAAGCAGACTTCAGGGGAAGAAAGTAAAACTCTAGAGCCTAGAGCATCCGTTTCCGTTTAAACAGGAACCACAGGACCGCGATGATCAGGGCCATTGCCCCGAGAATTGCGATCCAGGCCCACCAGTTCTTCGCGAAGGGGAGCTGGACGTTCATTCCATAGAAACTGGCCACGAGGGTGGCAGGCATCAGGAGCAGGGAGATGAAGGTGAAGATCTTCATTATCCTGTTCTGATCCAGATTGATAAGACCGACTGCCGTATCCTGCAGGTATTCCAGACGCTCGAAGGTAAAGCTGGTGTGGTTAATCAGAGAGGAGATATCCTGAAGGATGATGCCGAGGTCTTCGCGGAGCTCCGGATCCTTGGGGCAGCTCTTACTCTTGATGATGTTCGAGATGAGTCTCTGCTTATCCACGACGTTTTCGCGGATCATGATGGCGTTTTCCTGCAGCTGGTTGATGTCCAACAGGAATTCTTCATTGATATCTTCCTGCTGGTTGATGCGCTTGCTGAACTGGGATACTTCCTTGTCGATGAGCTCGACGATATCGGCATCGAGGTCGACTCGTTTGTCCAGTACTTCTACGAAGATCGTGAATCCGTCCCGGAACAGCTGCGGACGGGCCATCAGTTTCATCTGCAACTGGTCGAAGGAGCGCAGGGATATGTCACGCAGTGTCGTGAGGATCCCGTCGACGATGATGAAGGATACGGCGTCCATGGACATCTCGTCTCCGCTTGGGGACATATAATTGGTGTTTGCGAAGATGGCGTTGCCTTCTTCGTAGAAACGTGATGAACTCTCGATCTCTTCAGCTTGAGCCCGGGTCTGGATTTCAGTCCCGAGAAAAGATTCAACGGCTCTCTTTTCCTCTCCCTGCGGTTCGAGGATGTCTATCCAGAGAACATTTTCTTTGCCGATAGCAGCAAACTCCGTAACAGACTGGGTGACAAGTACCTCGTTTCCAGACCTGTAGAAAATCTTAATCATATCCTTCCTGTGTTATCCCGGCGCATTTGTCGGAAGGGTTATACTTACGGGTTAGCCGGACTGTGCGGAGTAGCCGGCGCGCAAAGGTACAAAAAAATTGGAAACTATGTGCCTTTTCAGCCTCTATTCTGCTTTGAACGGCTGACGGGCGGCGATAGAACGGCCCAGGGTGAGGGAATCGGCATATTCGAGATTGTCCCCGAAACCGAGCCCACGGGCCAGGGTAGTGACCTTTACGCCGAATTTTTCAATCTGCCGGTAGATGTAGAAGGAAGTCGTTTCGCCCTCGACATCGCCGCTCAGCGCCAGGATTACCTCAATCTGTCCCGGTGCCACGTTGCTTTCCGGTGCTCCGTTTCCTCCCTGTCCGGCGGTCCCGGTCATGGCGGAGAGACGGTCCGTCAGCTGGCGGATGGTCAGGTCGCCGGGGCCGATGCCATTGATCGGAGAAATAATCCCGCCCAGAACGTGGTAAACGCCCCGGTACTGGCCTGTGGCCTCTATGCTCATCACGTCCCGCACACTTTCCACCACGCAAATGATGCTATGTTCGCGCGTATTGTCAGCACAGATTTCGCACTTCTCCCCGTCGCAGAGCATCATGCATTCAGGGCAATAGCGGATATCGTCGGCCAGGGCATTGATGGCTTCCGTGAAGTGATGTACGTTCTCCCGGGGCTGGCGGAGCAGGTGCAGTGCGAGTCGCAGCGCGCTTCTGGAACCTACTCCCGGAAGCGATGAAATGGCCTCGACCGCGTTTGCGAGCAGCCGGGAAGGGTACTGCTCTATCATTGCCTGTGAAAGTCAATAAGTTTGTCTGCCGGAGATGCGAGGATTTCCCGGATCTCGACTCCGATTTCGGACGCGATGCGGCGGATGATGTCCTCCAGTGACTTGGCGAAACCACCGACGATGCCGACGGGCCGGTCGCCGAACTGGCCGGCTGAACGCACGAAGAAACTGCGCAGATTCTGCTCCACGAGCTGCTGTATGTATGCGCTGCCCTCGTAGCGGGCCATGATCCATGGGGCGAAACCGCCCAGATATGCGGATGGCGTGGCGCCTTTGTAGACGTTAGCTACAATCGTCGGATAGTCGGCCTTGAACTCGGCCGCGAAGTCGCGGGCAATGTCCTCCGGAACGAGTTCCTTTAGGAAGTCGGAAATGAAAAGTTTGCCCAGGCATGCTGCACTGCCCTCGTCGCCGAGTATGAACCCCCCGGATTTGACGTTTCGGACAATCTTCCCGCCTTCGTACAGGCCGCAGTTGGAACCGGTGCCGAGGATCGCGGCCACTCCGCTCTCCTGTCCGAACAGGGCGCGGGCGGCCCCCAGAAGGTCGGAGGCGCATTCTACGTAGGAGTAGGGGAAGTACTCGAACATCTCATTGCCAAGCATGCCGGCTGCGTAAAAATGGACTTCTTTGACCATGGACGGCGTGATCGACAGACGCGTGAAAGCTTCTGAAACTACTCTCTCTACGTCCTCCTTCGGCATCGTGCTGATGTTTATGCCGCCGGTCTTGATCCTGCGTATGCTGCCGTCGGGGCAGATGAGGCACCAGTCGGATTTGGTGGCGCCGCTTTCGACGATTATCTTCATTACTCTACGTAGACTCCCTTCTTTTTCCAGTTGAAGTATCCCACGAATGATGCTATCACGTAGAAGGCGTTTGTGGCAGCGGTGGGGTAGAGCCCTTCCATGAGGGCCAGGGACAGCAGCAGGGTGTCTGCCACCATCCAGATGAACCATTGCTGGATGTGCGAGCGTGTCAGCCACCATGACCCTATGGCGCTCATGCAGAGGACCATGCCGTCGAATACCGGCCTGGGATCGTCCAGATGGCTGATTATGGGGATGATAATGGCGGAACCTCCCACGAAAATGCCCAGTGAGATGAGCATTATCTTCGGAGTCACGCGTACCAGGTGAATGGCCTTTGAGTCTCCTTCGCCCTTCCGGGCTGCGTCTTTAGCTACCCTGCGCCAGGAGAAAATGCCCAGGATGGCTATGAGGACATAATAGATATTCAGTGACATGGTGGCCCACAGGTGGTCTCGCCCGAAAACATAGGCGAAGGATGCACTGGTCAGGATCTGGAATAGCCACATCCACTTGTTATGCAGGACCTGCAGGGTTAGAAATACAACCCCGGTAATGGAGGCGAATATCTGAATATAGTCCATAATATAAATAGGGCGGCCCTGGAGTCAAGGCCGCCCGTTTATCTGTAGTAATTAAGCTGCCTTGCCGTCGGAGCCGAGAACATTTACAATCTTGTGCATGTAAAGCTTCTTCATCTCATCGCGGGCGGGGCCGAGGTACTTGCGCGGGTCGAACTCGCCGGGTTTGTCGTTGAAGACCTTACGGATGGCTGCGGTCATTGCCAGACGGCTGTCGCTGTCGATATTGATCTTGCAAACGGCGCTCTTGGAAGCTTCGCGGAGCTGTTCCTCGGGGATACCTACCGCGTCGGGCAGTTTGCCGCCATTGGCATTGATAATGTCAACATACTCCTGAGGTACGGAGCTGGAGCCGTGGAGGACGATGGGGAAGCCGGGGAGCTTCTTCTCGATCTCATGCAGGACGTTGAATGCGAGGGGAGGAGGGACCAGACGGCCGGTCTTCGGGTCACGGGTGCACTGCTCGGGCTTGAACTTGTATGCTCCGTGGGAAGTTCCGATGGAGATAGCGAGGGAGTCGCAACCGGTGCGGGTGGCGAAGTCGATCACTTCCTCGGGACGGGTATAGTGGGACT
>JAFSTI010000145.1 GCA_017450585.1 Bacteroidales bacterium | reverse complement strand
TCTTCTCCCAGCGGGAAGTTCATTGATTCTATGGATCCGTCGCAGGACTGTCCGCCATCCACGCAGATGACCTGTCCCACTATGAAGCGGGTCTTTTCGATGTCGGCGAGGAACTGGATCATCGGGACTATCTCCTCGACGGTGCCTCCGCGTCCCACGGGGATTTTGTGGGAGAAGGATGTGATGTCAGCCTTCGAGTAGCGTTCGGCGAGTTTGGTGAAGATTAACCCGGGGGCCACGGCATTTACGCGGATGCCGTATTTGGCGACTTCTACGCCCAGGGCCTTGGTAAACATGTTCAGACCGCCCTTGCCAGCGGAGTACGGCAGCATCCTGCGGTGCACCCACGTAACCTGTCCGTGCACGGAGGAGATATTGACAATACGGCCTTCGGTCTTCTTCGCGACCATGTCCTCAACCGCATAGCGTGAGAGGTATGCCGCAGCGTTCAGGTTTAGGGCAATCTGGCTGTCCCAGTATTCCATGGGCATGTCTTTGAACTCCCCTTTCGGGCCGCCCGGAATCTGCAGGGCGCCGCCGGCGTTGTTTATCAGTACATCAATCTTCCCGAAGGTCGCGATGAAATCTTCTACCGTAGCCTTGCAGAAATCGTGGCTGCCGATCTCTCCGAGATAGATTTTGGTCTTTACACCGTATTCCTCGCATTTTCTGGCCACTTCTTCGGCCCCGGCCGGGTTCTTGTTCCCGCAAATACCGATGTTCGCACCTTCATCACGGGCGAACGCTATCGCGCATCCGGCGCCGATGCCGTGGGATGAGCCTGATATCAAAATATTTCTTGCCATATCGTTTTGTGTTTTATTAGTCTTTCACTGACAATATTATTATTCTTCCACAGAGAGCGTTACGCTGACGCTGTGCGTCTCCCCGGGTTTAAGGGTGTACGCCCTGTCGCGGTAGATCGTTCCGGTCTCCATTGCCACAGCCCCCTCGGGTGCGACATACCCGACGAACTTGATACCGCCCTTGAAGTCGGCCGTCATGCGGCGTTTTCCATCCACGAGGGTGTATGCGCCGTCGCCGGTCTCGAACACGATTCCGGGCTTTCCGCCGGAGATGTTCTTCACGGGGAAGGCACCCTTCCAGACGCGATCAGCTCCCTTATCAGCCTCGTATTTCCAGAAATACTTGCTTCCGGAGAGGCCTTCGATGGTGCAGTTCGACGGGTGCGATACCCTGAAGAACGGATGCAGCAGTTCAGTGCAGGAGTATTCGTGGTCGTCGGTATTGGTCACCCTGAATTCCGCGGTGACCGTTTCTCCGAGACGGTACTCCATCTCCGCATGAAACTTGTGCGGCCAGACGCGGCGGATGGCATCATTGTCCTCAAGAACCAGGACTACACTGTCCCCGGTCTGAGAGGCGACTTCCCAGTCGAAGTAGGGAGTGAGGCCGTGGATATTGCACCCCGGACGGCCTTCGTAAATGGCCCAGGGCCAATAAATGGGGACACCCAGATTGCCCAGGACCTCCGACTTCCCGGCCGGTTTCCAGCTGCGCATGTTGGCACCGCGCACGTCCACGCGGGCTGAGCCGGCGGCATTGGACAGGACTACCTGCGTGCAAGGCTGGGAAACGCTGCTCAGCCAGTCAATATCTTCGGCTGACAGCTCCCAGAGCGAGGCTAGACGGTAGATGCCGCCCCAGGTCATGAGGTGGTCGTTCAGGCTTCCGCGCTTGTTCTCGCCGGTGCGGTACTTGCTCCAGCGGGTCTGGAACCAGGCCTCGTTCTTTGAGCCCACCGGCCGCTCCAGAGCGTGCCAGATATTGCGGTTCTCGTCGGCGAATCCCTGGGTGCCATTGCGCCACATCAGCGCGGCGACTTCTTTCCACATGGGATTCCGGTCGGTCTTCGAGAGGGTAAAGAGCTCGGAGATCAGCAGATTGCCATAGTCATCGAGGGCTGCGTGCTCCGTGCCGACGATAGTGGCTCCGGCAGGGCGCCAGTTGTAGATCGACAGATCCAGGTCGGGGCCGTAGGTCGGGTTCTGCAGGTACACCCATGACAGGAAGTACCAGCCGGCCTTGCGGGCATAGTTCAGATACCTGCGGCTCCCAGTCATCTTCCACATCTCCACCGCGGCGGACATGAAGGGCTGGATACCCTCACGGTCCACACTGGAGCAGTCCATGGCTCCGCCGTTGCACTCGTAGCGGTCAATGTCGCGGTAGTAGTACTTGAAAGCATTGTCAATAACCTTCTTAACCTGAGCATCGCGGGTGAGGTTCCAGTAGCGCACGAGTCCCATCAGTACGTATCCGCCGCAGTCGCCGGCTGAATTGGTCATCTCACCGGTAGCGAAGTCCCACTGTG
>JAFSTI010000144.1 GCA_017450585.1 Bacteroidales bacterium | reverse complement strand
GTTATGACAGTAAAGTTATTCTGTCAGGCTTCAAAGCGTTGCACTTCAGAGTAGAATCCAGCTTCAGAACTCCACCCGCCAGCTGAAATTCGGCAGAATCGGCATCAAGGCTATCTCCTTCCAGGATTCCGTTGACGCGTCGAAATAGAGCATGAACGGATTGAAGTGGTTGGTCACATTGCAGATTCCGAAATTGACGTCATGGGATAACTTCCCGGTCTTGAAACTGAACTCATAACCTACATCCAGGCGGAATACCGTTGGCATGTGATAGTTGTTGACTCCAGAGTAATACTCCGCCGTCCACTCTTCACCGGGAATGTGCATCTTGTATGTCACGGCCGCGCCATTCTCCCAGTGTCCGCTCTGCGCTGTCAGTGCCAGGCTGACGCCTTTCCAGGCAAAGGATGCGTTCAAGACATGCCGTCTGTCGAACCGCGCATGGAACCCGGCGCCTTCGTTGATCGTCATGAACCCTTCCCTCGTCGTCTTCGACAAAGTGTACGCCACCCTGGCATAGATATCCTTCGCAACGAACTCATACAGCAGCTCTCCTCCGAAAGAGTCGCCCCGGCCCAGGTCCACGTTGTTCTCCCATTCTGCAAGCGCTCCGCTGAACAGCGTCTGAGCATACTTGTAGTAGATCATGTTCCCCATATGCTTGTCAAACAGGGAGAGTGAAACGGTACTGTGCTTGAAGGTAGTCAGGATACCGAAGTTGGCCTGCATTGCCGTCTCAGGCCGTACACGGCCGAGCGAGGGAACAATCATGTCGAGGGACCATCCTACCGGAAGGCCTTCCATCGTGTGGTAATACTGAACGGTCCTGTCGAAGGTCGCTTCCAAAGCCAGATGACTGGAAATGTCCCATCGGCTGGAAACTCCGATTTCAGGGTCGAAACGTCTGTCTTTCTTACCCTTCTCCTGATACAAGTTACCACGGATATTGGCACGTATCCAGAACTTGTTCGGGATCGTATAAGAGCCCTGCAGATATGCGGAATTCAAAGCGACCTTCCTGGCCTGGTTGACATAGGAGATCTGGCCGGGAGCAAAGGTCGCTGACCGGAATTTCAAGCCGTAGTCGAACTGCAGCTTACCTCGGGTATAGGGGTGTCGGTCGACCGACAGGCTGTACTCCTCGAGTTCACTCTTCAATGAAAGCTGGTTCAACACTTCACGGTACACCTTCTCCTGTCTCTGGTAGCTTCCGAACTGGGTCCAGGACAGGGAGACATTCGTATTCGACATGCTCCCTTCATTGCGATACGCTATCCTGCCTATGCGGTTGCGCCATCCCATGGCATCGTCCGCACCGTCCCAGGAAGTGAATGCATAATTGTCCTCGCTTCCCATGATGCTTGCGACCAGGCTGTTGCTGGGAGATATCTCCCATCGGACCTTGCCGTACAGGTCACCGACACCTGCCGTGAAATCAGATATGCCACCGACGATATTCTTCAATGCCCCTCGAGCAGCCTTGTACTCCCAAGTCAGGGGCGACACGCGTGCGGAGACCGAATATGACAGTCCGGGTAAGATAGGTCCTTCTACTGATACCGAGGCCAGGAACGTGTTGAGGGCAGCTGAAGCGTGGGTCCGTACCGTCGAAGGATTCTTCGTTAGGATCTTCAAATGTGAGGACGTGAAATTGCCCTGCGAGCCCTCGAAACCTCCTTTGGACAGGCTGGCGGACTCGATGATGTCCTGAGGGATAATCGTTGTCAAGCCTAATATGTGCGAATAGCCATATACGGGCACCCCGTCCAGGGAAAACAGATTGTTGCCCATGTTTCCTCCACGCACGAATATCGCGGAAGATCCGTCCGCTCCCGTCGCAACGCCAGGAAGGCTCTGAACCCATTTGATCGGATCTCCTTCGCCCATCGGAGAGGCCATCACACGTATGGCATGGGCTGTCGCCTTAAGCTCTCCAAGGCTCCTGCCTACACGCCTCGAGTCCGTGAACACCGCAGCGTTGAGCGTATCGAGCATCGTCTCCTCGAACATACTGCTCTCCGGATTCTGGGCATACGCGGGGCTCTGCGGTATTGCAATGGCAATCGCTAAAGTTAGTAGAAAGAGAACCGGGCAGTGTTTCATAGTTATTGAGGATTATTCAAATCGAAATAGACCGTCGGATAAATAAGCAATGGCTCTGTTTTCTGTGTTGAAGTCGCGAAGATGCCGGCGCCTCCCTTGACGTTCGAGTAGATGTTCTCCCTCATATAGATGGACATTTCCGACATGTCCGTAGATTCCTTATTCTGCCGCCTCAACTGGAAAAGCGCTTCCTCAAAATACTGATTGTAATTATCTGATACACTCTTAAAAACCAGATAGCCATCGGAGTATGACGGTTCAAATCTGTCCAGTATTACGCCATCAATATCAGAAAGATTTTTATGAAGGGAAAGAAACCTCGAGAGAGCATCGGAAAAAACATGGTCGGAATTTGCCAGACCTGTAAGTTCCTTCTCGACGGCTTTCATTTCAATGAAGCTGCACCATATAATCGCAAAGGCGAGAAGGCCTGTCGCTTCAATCCTTATAAACCTTTTGTGAAAAGGGATACCATTTAGTTGGTGATAAAAGGTAAGAAATGTTGGATATCTGACGCCATCATACTCATAAGGAAACGTCGTTTGGATCATAGGCGCCTCATAAACCTCCTCCGTAACATTGTAGTCATCTATAAAACCCTCTCTATCAAGATTGGTAGTGCAACAAATCTTATCAACAAGTTCGTATTGTCCTGTGGTAGCGTTAAGGCCCATTCCATATACCCATATATGTTTATCGCCCTTCCCGCTATCGGTATAATTAAACGAAGTTCCTCCTGAGTGATATAAAACATCGCCTTGGGGGACTATTCTTGGCGTCCACCACGCATCTGCATTGATCGTACGGTCAGATCTGTCAAATGGGACAACGTCCGGCATAGCATCTTCAGCATAGATCATATCGAAGCCCGGTACTTCGACCTCAAGCCTATACCTATGGAGTGGAACAGCAGTGTAGTCCAGCCTCCAGATGCCGTCGGCTTCTTTCTTGAACTCTCCGACGGTCCGTGTCTCCGTCAGGTCTATCAGCCTGGCCACCGCCTCGGTGAGTTCCTCTACAGACGACTCGGATGCTCCCATCGAGAATGACAACCGGAGTTCCTGCTGCGGTACGTCGCAAAGGACACACTCCACCACGACCGTCCTGTCCCCGGCATCCAGGATCACATCTTTGACACACGAAGATGCTACAAGCGCCAGTGTCGCCAGCAACAGAAATAGTGATAAGTGTTTACGTTTAAACATAAGGACGGGAGGATATCAGAAAGGTGACTAATAAGGATTGGAAAAGTCGTATATAACGTCTGGTTTTATATATGCAGGAATTCTCTTTTCAGTCGAAGCTGCAAAGATACCAGCGCCTCCTTTGACATTCGAGTAAATGTTCTCCCTCATGTAGATGGACATTTCCGACATATCCGTAGATTCCTTATTCTGCCGCCTTATCTGGAAACGGGCATCCTCGAAGTAACTGTTATAAACGTCAGACACATATCTGAAGACTATATAACTACCTGGATATGTTGGTTGATAGTCAGTGTTCAAAAAGACACCCTCTATATCGGTTATATATTCGTGCATCGACATAAATCTGCGGACATTGTCGGAGAAGTTGTGATCAGCATTTGCAAGAGCTGTGAATTCTTTTTCGACAGTTTCCACGTCAAATACATCACACCAAATATCTACACTGCTGAAGAATGATGGGTCTGGGTTATCAATTCTTATGAAGCCATCATGGATTTTGCAACCGTCAAATTTGTAATTGAAGGACAAATATGTAGGAAAAGCGTCATCCTCATATTTGAATGGGAAGTCAGTACGTATCATCGGAGCTTTGTAGACTTCTTCTGAAATATTGAAGTTGTCAATAATAATACCGACCGGCGGAAATACAGCATATCTTATCCGCCAACTTGTATTCTCCGGTAATGGAATCCGGCCTCATCCCATATATCCAGATATGTTTTCCGAGTTTGTGAGGATTACGTTTACCGTCACCCAGGGTTGATTGGTAAGAAAAGATGTTATTACCGTAATAGTATCTCAATTCCCCGTCAGGAATCAAAGGGAAAGCTTCAGCCACACTGGCATCCCTTATTGGACTATGGTAATTGTTCTGGATAGTTACAAGGTCCGGCATAGTATCCTCAGCATAGATTAGGTCGAACCCCAGGACCTCGACCTCGAGCCTGTATTTGTGAAGTGGAACCGCTGTGTAGTCCAGTCTCCAGATGCCGTCGTCATCCCTTCTGAACTCTCCTACGGTTTCGGACTCCGTCAGGTCTATCAGCCTGGCCACAGCCTCAGTGAGTTCCTCTACAGACGATTCGGACGCTCCCTTCGAAAATGACAGCCGGAGTTCCTGCTGCGGTACGTCGCAAAGGACACACTCCACCACGACCGTCCTGTCCCCGGCATCCAGAATCACGTCCTTTACGCACGAAGACAACATGCACGACAATACCACCGTGCAAATTTCAATCGCAAATAATCTTAAATGGAACATAGTGTCCTTCAAGGGGTAGAGGGTTATTCGTGTTTTGCAAGATATATAATAATCCTCAGTTACAGAAACAAACGAGGTCACAGTTCAATGTGTCAAACCAATGAAAATCAGCAATTTGCAGATTTCCATTGGTCACAGATGGGTCAAACGGCCGAGAATCTCCTTCCATGACTCCGTTGCAGTATCCAAGTAGAGAATGATCCCTGACAACTATTTCATTTTGTATTCTTCCCTGAGCAAGGGCGATATCCATCCACACAAGACTCCAATCTCTCAGGCATGGTGTTCTTTGAGACATCTGGTTCGCTTAGGAATTACTGTCTATCTGAGAATAAAGTTGTATCATACCCGCCGGTATATTTAAGAGATGAACGCAGGATATCCAGATTCAATGCTCTCTCCAGACGGGCTATCGTTTCAAGGGTCATATTGCTGCACCCCTAAAAACGCATGTAGCCATTCACATAGTCACCCAATTCTACTCCACTCGAATTAATTAAAACAATTCTATCCAATCAGAGTATATGACAGTATAGGCACCGCAGACGCCTGTGCCGCCTTGGACGTTCGTGTACACGAACGAGGCTGGCGCCAGGCCTAGTGCCGAGAAGTCATTATTGTCGCTATTGTAGCGAGCCTTCAGGTAGTTGTAATAACTTTCGGAGAAATGGTACAGAACTAGCTGGTACTTGTAATGATGCTCAGTCCAGCCATGATAAGTGCCATCGGTGTAGTCAATTCGTCCAGGCTGCTCATTGCAGCGCGAGGCTATAGTCATATGCCGGCGGTCGTCCTTCGGAGAAGGACTGGACACGTCGCTCCAAATCTGCACCCTTCTCTGTGAATCGGGTACGTTGGATAGGTAATTGTGGTATTTCGGCATTGCTGTTATAGGCTCTTCACTACCTGCTGACAGACCATCAATTTCGGTCATTGCACGAGGGGGAAGGTATTCAGTTCTGGTGGAGCGTTTTATCTCGCCCCAATACTTTTCGCCGGTTTCAGGGTCACTGTCTTCCCATTGGCTGGTCTCTTCGATGTACTGGCAGACAACTGCTCCGTAATAGCCGCCGTCTCCCGGATCATCATACTCGATATCAACGAACAAAGAATTGATACTGCTTGTCTTCTCGACAACCCATGCTTTCCAGGTGAACGAAGGGAAAGGCTCCGGCACTTTGCAGGAAGCGCCTACAGTCCCGATGCCAGGCACTGTGGCACTAGCTTCAACTACATCTCCTGGCATAAAAGAGTAATCTGTCGTATAGCACTGGAGCCTGTCCGCAAACGAACGTCTGTTTTTTTCTAGTGTCAGTAGCTGGCCGTTGACACGTACTCCGACGCTCTCCCCATTAGTCAGAACCGGATTGGTTTTACCGGCAAGAGGAGTGGTTGCCTGAACGAAGAAGAAAGTGGAATCGTAATCATTGGAAGGGATGAACGTCATCCAGATGGTACTGTCCCCCACCTGCTTGGAAATATCGAAACTTCGCTCACATCCGCACATGGCAGTAAGGACAAGAATTATCATCAATACTCTTCTCATGGCTCAGAATTTCAAGGTATAACTGAAAGTGGGGATGATAGGGATCAAGCCATATGACTTGCCCACATATTCTCCGTCATCTATTTCCACATCGGCATAAACGGTATTCATCCGGCAATAGGCATTGTAGATGCTGAAGTTCCAGGTCCGAATCTTGCCATCACTACGTTGCTTTATGAAATTCATTCCCAAGTCGAGACGGTGGTAGTCGGGAAGCTTGATATTGTTGGGACCGGTATATACCCGGTTGTAATAATGGAAAAAACTTCCGTCACTACGCACGGTTGTACCTTGGTATTTCCCCTGCGAACCAACTGTCATACGATTGCCGGAATGATATACCCATCCGCCATAGATCTCGAAACGTTCGCTGAACTTGTGCGTGGCAGTGATGTTGAACTTATGGCGATTGTCGTTGCGGTCACGGTACCAACGGTCGCTGAACTCGGGGAAGAAACGCTCCGCCCAAGACAGCGTGTAAGCCACGTCCGCGGCACTCTTATCGTTCTCCCAGCCGAAGGCTACCTCAGCACCGTAGGCGCGTCCCCTGCCTTCGCTGAAAGCCGACTCCCAGCGGTCCACGGGAGGGTACAGCGCTGCCGGGCCGGAGTACTCATAGATGTGCTCCATAGTCTTCCAGAATCCTTCGACGTCCAGATGCATTCCGTGCGGCAAACGCATATATACGCCCGCTGCCGCCTGCCGCGAGTGCATCGGACGGATGTCGGACGTCGTCGGCAGCCAGAGATAGGACGGCAGGTCCACATAAGTGGTCTGCAACCTGTGCTCGAACTGGTTCATCAGGGTGTACGACGTCTTCAGCGTGACAACGTCCGAGGCATCGTAACGGAGCGCAACACGCGGCTCGGGCAGCGCATAGGCTTTTCCCTTCACGAGGAAAAGTGCAGCGCGTACGCCGACATTCGCCGTCAGGCCAGGCAGCAGCGTCATCTCATCCTCGATATATACCGACGGCTCCTCCCCCCTGTAACGGTTGCCTGCGGACCAGTTGGAAACCTCCTCCGTTGTCTTGCCCAATTCCATCCATTGATGAAGTGACCTTTCAGGCAGGTAGATATGATGCTCGAGCGAAGCCCCGAACCGGATATGATGCCGTAGGAACGGCTCCCAGTCGAAGTCCGCACCAAGCCTGATTCCATGAATGCCGGAAAGGTCGGACTCTTCCGTGCAGGAGTAGTTGTCCATGCCTTCGTCCCAACTCCAGAAACGTGCCACGTACTTTACCTTGGACAGGTTGAAAGAATAATAAAGCCCCACACGGGAAGCCAGTCTGTCAGAGAATGTATGGTTCCAGGTAAACCCTGCGGTGGTCGATCCCCAGGCTAGCAATCCGTCAAGGTTGTCAAAACCGGAGTGAAGAACAGCTCCCGTTGTTGTATCGTAATCCTTGACAAGTTGGTCGTCTCCGATTCTCAACCGATCCATGCCGTTGAACAATCTCAGTCGAAGCACATCCCGGTTTGAGAGATGGTGAGTTATACCGAGGTTCAGGTCCCAGAAAGCATAATGACCACTATTTTTATGCCCGTCGGCACTGTTCTGATGGTTCACAAATGCGATAGCAGGTATGGTTATGGTATCCATCCATGTACGCCGCAAGCCAAACTGGAACGAAGTCTTGCCCCGCACCAGCGGCCCCTCGTACTGCAAGCGGCCGTCAATCAGACCCAGAGAAAATGTCCCGTGATATTCATACAGGTCACCGTCACGCGTGGTGACATCCACAACCGATGAAAGGCGGCCTCCATAACGTGCAGGGAAACCGCTCTTGTAGAAGTCAACCCCGTCAACGACATCCGCATTAAACGCGGAGAACAGTCCGATAAGATGGCTTGTATTGTATATGGAGGACCCGTCCAGCAGGAAGAGGTTGTCTCCTCCGGTACCGCCGTGGACGAACAGACCGGACATAAGCTCCGTGCCGGAGGCGACGCCTGGCAGAAGTTGTAGCGTCTTAATGAGGTCAGGGGTGCTGAATACGGCGAAGCCGGTGTTCAGGTCCTCAGCACTGAGGCGCGTCAGGCCAGTCTGTGTCCGCATTACCGTCCTCAGGCGGTCCGCAGATACCCGGGCTGCAGTAAGCGTGTCCCTTAATTCCTGCGCCTGACCAGTTGCAGCAGAACATACCACCGCAATTGCCAACAAACATTTCCTGCAGGATTTCATCACTTTGCAACTTACATATAATTGATGGCAATGTCACTCTGCTAATTGGTAATGCTCATCAGTAAATGTAAATGTACGTACTTGCACGCCTGAAACGACTGACAAAGAATAAGCACCAGGAGAAAGCGGACTTAATGGATCCGTGCTGATGGGACGCGACCCGTCATAATCATAAGGGACACTTACATGGTATTTAAGTGCCTTGCCATCATCGAATTCGATAGAACACGAAGAGAAAGTTGAACCATTGAAATCTTCCAACGCGTAATCTACAAAAGACTGGCTGCCGGCAGGGATATCCACAGAGTAAAATTCACGCTCAGGCCAATTTGCAGACGGTATATACCATGACATTTTCAGATGCAAGGAATGATCTGTATTGTTAACATATCTCAGTTCGATTTCCGGCATTGTTTCAGTCTCTATTGTGCACCCTCCTAATAACGAGACCAAACATACGACTATTGTCAGATAAAAAAGGCTCCTCATAATACAGTTCTAACATTTTTTTAATAGATGCATAATCCCACTGCTATGTTGCATATCAATCATAATCATCAATCCTATAATTCTCATGAACGGAGAACAAAGTATCGATGTCTGAGTTTGCTACTCCTGTGGGTTTTGCAAGATATATAATAATCCTCAGTTACAGAAACAAACGAGGTCACAGTTCAATGTGTCAAACCAATGAAAATCAGCAATTTGCCGATTCCCATTGGTCACAGATAGGTAAAGATGGGCCTAATCTGATTAGAGATTCTCCAAAAACAAGTGCTTTTCTGCTGAGAAGGAAGAATCCAGAGCCTCTATTCTCTGCTTGATCCTCCGTTTGCGTTCCTTGATTGAGTGCTCGGTGTGATTCGTCAGATAACTGATCGTCTTCTGCTTCATTCCGGAGAAATAATACGGCGCCAATTCGAAATCCTCTTCTGACATACGGATGTTACTGGGAGAATCCTTTCCAAAAACACTCCGGAACTTTCTCATGATACCCCCTTTCCACGTGTTGAGAATCTCTTCCATAGAGACACCTATCTCCTTATCATCTCTGAGGTTGCGCATCATCCCCCTGAATGAATCCACTATTTCATCTCTTGAGAGTTCACGCCCCTTATCACTTTTCTTTTGCCGGAAGGACTCTTCAACCATATCATATTGGTCTGAAAGCGTCTGCAGGATATTGAGACGGTTCTCGAAAAGGACTGCTATAGCTTGGCCAATCTCTTGATTGTCACTACGCATCGACAATAGATCTTGATGAATATCTGAAATACGGGCCATTTCTTCAACCATCATCGCCCTTTGTTTCCTGTTTCTTGACAATAGGTACAGAGTCAACATTAACAAGAGTATGATAACGCTTCCAAGTATCAAGGTGCGCATCCGACCTTTCATAGCATTCATACGGGCTTCATTCTGGTAATGATTACTCTGATAATAGGAGACGGATTGCCGCAAGGCTGCATAAACAGAAGAATCTTGTGAATGTACAGTCTGATTTAATAATTCATACGCTAAACTATAGTTTCCGCGTAAGGCTTCAACCTGAGATTTATCATATTCGAAGACTACAGAATCACCTTTTGTCTTAATGGCATGGCCAGCTAGACCAAGATAAAAGTCTGCTGAATCTGTATGACCTGCCAACTGGTGAACTACAGCTTGTTCAGAAAGCCGACTTATTGTAGTCGGTATAGTTTTACCAATACCAGCTGCGTGATAATCTGATAAAATCTCATCATAGTTATCGGCCCCTTCATTTACTGCGATTTGAGCTCTTTTTAAACGCACGACGGCCAACAGATAGTTATCGTCCTGATTATCATCAATCTCATTTAAAACCCTTTTTGCTTCATCGTACCGTTTCTGCTTTATTAATCCTGAGGCAAGTGCTAGCTCACTGTAAGCAGCGTAAGTCTCTTCATTAGCGGATTGAAAAGCACGAACAGATTCTCGCAACCTCTCAGTAGCATGAAAAGTATCCCAGACACTGTCATATGCATTTGCTATCTCCCTATTAATTAAACCCATATAGTGGTAGCTGTTAAGGGCTTCTGCGTATTCCAAGGCTTTGTTGTAGCTGATGACAGCCTCGGCGTAATTGCCCGCATTGAAGCGGATGCGGCCGAGGTAGTACCAGGACTTGAGGCGGTGGAGTTTGGAGCCATGGTCCCCGTAGTATCGATTAGCAGCGAGTGCTAAGGAATCGTCAGTAAGGTCGATGTAGTTCTTGTCGAGAGCTTCGCTGAGGAGGAGGGCGTGGAGGGGGCGGACATGGAGGCCCGGCAGGTCATGGGGCTGCAAGCCCCGAAGGACCGCCAGGGCACTGTCCGGCCTCTCAGGCATCAGAGCCTCCATATCGTTCAAGATCTTGCGGTCCCGCACCGGTGCGCAGGATGTTGGAAGCAGAAATGCAACGAAAGCAATCTTGAATACAAGGTTAAATACAGTTCGTTTCATAGTCCAAATTTAATACTTTCCTGAATTAATCCATAACGCAACCGTTGTAGTTCCTTCCGCATAGGGGCTTCTGCCTTGATTGTTTTTCCAAAGTAGTGACCAAAAGTGACCAAATCTGGTGGAAACAAAAATCAAGACTTTGTAAAGTAATTGAATAATCAACAACTTACAAAGTCTTGTCTGTGCCCGAGGCGGGACTCGAACCCGCACATCTTTAAAGGACAATGGATTTTGAGTCCATCGCGTCTACCATTCCGCCACTCGGGCTGAGGGTGAGGGTAAGGACGGGGGCGCTGGAAGCGCCTGTCCGGCCCGGTCCTCCGTGACGGTGCAAAGGTATGGATTTTTCCACGATTATCAAATAAATTCCTTATCTTGTCATTCTAATGCTTCTGAAAAGGAATTATGGGAATCGGTAGATATTTCTGCGCAGTGCTGTGCGCTGCGGCGCTGCTCCTGACTTCGCAGGCCGGCGCGACCAAGTATCTTGAACTGAAGGTGATCGACAAGGATTACCTGTGCGTGCATTTCCGGGACGGAGAGGTCCGGTATCGGGACAGCGGTACGGGTGAGAGCGCTTATCTTGGACATACGTTTGTAGAAGGGGATGACACGCTGGTGGTGTTCGGCCGCAGGCTGGATCCGGCCGCGGCGGCGGATGCCGCAGCATGGACGGTCAGCTCGAAGGACGACAAGTCCTTCGGCTCGCGTGCGGCCGCCGCGGCATGGCGCAAGTCCAAGCCGATGAACACCGACCACACACTGACCAGCGAACTGGACCATTGGATCTTCCTTAAACTTTCCAAGCCGATGAAGCAGGGGTGCACCTATACCGTTTCGATTCCTGCCGGGGTAGGGAGCGATGCGTCCGAGGGGAATGTCTGTTTCGATATCTGGAACACCCTTTCCGAAGCCGTCCATGTGAATATACTGGGCTATCTTCCGTCCGAACCGGTCAAGGAGGCTGACCTCTATCTGTGGCTCGGAGAGGGCGGTAGCCGCAACTATAGGCCGTTCCAGGGCAAGAGTGTTTATCTATACAACGTAGCGACAGGCGCCTCGAAGAAGGTCGGTACAGTCAAGTACTGGAAGCCGCAGTCGGCCGCTTCGGCCGAAGCAGGCGGTAAGGACTTGACGGGCTCCGATGTCTGGAATATCGACTTCAGGGAGTCTGTCCCCGGACGTTACCGTCTCGTGGTGGAGGATGTCGGTTGCAGCATGGACTTCGACATTTCGGACGAGGTCTATTTCCAGCCATATCGATACTCGGTCAGAGGGTATTATTACATGCGCATAGGCGAACCGATAGATCCTTCTGTGAGCCCGGTGCCACGTCAGCCGCAGTTTATACCGGAGGTGGATCCGGTAGGATTTACCGTCTATAAGACGGACTTGCAGCCCTGGCATCCGGACTGGCGGAAGCTCCGTGGCGACGTTTGGGACGAACCGCATTTCAAGCCTGCGCTCGAGTCGGCATTCTGGCAGCACAGGCTGCCCGGCAATCCCGTCAACACTGAGATGCGCGGCGGGCACTCCGACGCGTTCGACTGGGACCGCCATCTGGCGCATGTCAGCAATATCTATGATATGCTGCTGCCGTATATCCTGACGGGAGGCCGGCTCAGTGAGGACGACCTCGGTATTCGCGAGAGCGGGAACGGCATTCCGGACATTATAGATGAGGCCAGGAACGAGGCCGACTTCTTCCTGAGCATACGCGACGGAGAGGCTTATTCACAAGGAGTTACCAACCCTTCCAAGGAATGGACGATTATGTTCCAGGCGGGATGTACGACCATGGCCGCCTGGGCCAATGCAGCCAACTGCGCGACGCTTGCGGAGGCTTTCCGCATTGCCGGGATCGACAGTCTCCGGAACTATTACAGGGACGAGGCCGTCAAGGCCTTCCGCTTCGCTTCGAGGCAGGAAAACCAGCAGCTTGACGATATGCAGGATGTCGGTAGCGCCAGGATGCGTGGCCGCGATTTCCGCCAGCAGGCGGCGGCATTCCTTTACAATGTCACCGGCGAGCGGGAGTGGGAGGACATCATGGCGGAAGAAAGCATGATCAAGGGTCCGAAGTCGGAATTGTTCAACAAGGGAAGGATGGGTGCCTTCTACCAGATCTGGGCTGCAGCCGCATATCTGGTTTGTCCGCAGGAAAGGCATTATCCCCGGCTTTATGCTGACTTGGTGTCGAGCGTGGACACGCAGGCCGATGCGAACAACGTGAGCCTGATGGCTCAGCGGCCGTCGCGGCGCGCTGCCAATGATGCGCGTTGGCAGACTTCCGAAAACCTCCAGCTGGTGATGATGGCCCACTACGTGGCCAAGTCCCCGGCGCGGCGCCTTGAGCTGGAGCGCGCGATGTACAGCGAAGCGGGATGGGGCCTCGGCCGCAATCCGTCCAATACCGTGGAAATGACCGGGCTGGGAGAGCGCCATATCACGGACTGCTATTCTACAGGCCGCAACGACGGCGTGCCTGGAACGCATCCTGGCCAGACGCCGTTCAACGGCACGGAGAGCTGGTCCAGGGGTGACGGAGGCGATGCCCAGATCATCCTCACGCGCTGCTATCCTTCGTGGAACGACGGGGGCTGGCCCCGCCAGGAGTCTTTTTTCAATATCCGCTATATGTGGGTGAACGGCGAGTTCACGCCGCGCGAGACTATGCGCGGAAAAATGGCCCTGCTAGGCTACCTGTATGGCATCAGACCGTAAGAAATGGAGATTAATCTATACGTAAGGGAGGATTTCTCCGGCTTGCCGGAGATTCTCAAGGATGAATCCGAGGTGTACCTTGTCCATGACAGAAATGTGACGTGGGCGGCGGAGCGCATCGCGGCCTTGTGCGCCCTGAAGGGCGCGATGGCCGTCGATGCCTCCGAGGCCGCCAAGGACCTCGATACCGTCACATCCATCTGCCGTTTCCTTCTGGAATCCGGCGCCGACCGCAAGGCGCTCGTATTGGCGCTCGGGGGCGGCATAACGACTGATATGGCGGGATTCGCCGCTTGCATCTACAAGCGGGGAGTCCGCTTTGCCACGCTGCCGACTACTCTGCTGGCGCAGGTGGATGCCGGCATCGGTGGCAAGACCGGAGTCAACCTCGACGGCTACAAGAACGTGCTCGGCGTCATACGGCAGCCGGAGTTCGTTTACATAGCCGGGAATACCCTGGAAACGCTTCCGGACAAGGAATACCGCTCCGGCGTGGCCGAGATGCTGAAGAGTTTCATCATCTCGGACGCGGCGCATTACCGCCGGGCGCTGGAGCTGCTGCGCAGCGGCGCCAGGGCTGACGCGGAGCTCATCCGTGCCGCCGCCGCCATCAAATGCGGAGTCGTGGAGCGTGACGAATTCGAGACGGGGGAGCGCCGGGTACTTAATCTCGGCCACACCGTCGGCCATGCCGTCGAGTGGTGGCAGGCCTTCTCAGATTTGCCGGTGCGTTACTCGCATGGCGAGGCCGTAGCGATTGGAACGATCCAGGCAGCGCGGCTGTCCGAGACCCTCGGCGTATGCCGGAAGGGTTTGGCCGCGCAGCTGGCGGCAGACTTCGCCGCCGTCGGGTTGCCGACCGTCTGCCCCGTCCCCGTTTCGGCGATGCGCGAAGCTATCGCGAAGGACAAGAAGGCTGACGGCGGCTCCGTCCATTTCGTCCTGATCAAGGACATCGGCCGCGTGGAGGTCCGTCTTCTGCCTGTCGATACCATCATCCAATTGCTTGAAACCGCGAACATATGATTTGCACCTGCATACAGAACAAGAACCTGGAAGAGATATTCGCCTTGTTGGAGGCGGGAAACATAGAGATGGCCGAGATCAGGCTTGACCTCTGCCCCGACTTGGATGAAGAGGATATCGAGAGCCTTTTTTCCGGAACGGATATTCCGCTCATAGCCACTTGCCGCATAGCCGGAAGCGCGGATATGCGGGAGGCGGAGCAGAAACTTAAGACAGCCATCGTGGCTGGGGCCAAATATGTAGATCTCGAGCTGGAGGCTCCGGCCCCTATGGGCAAGCGGATCCGCCGTGCCGCCCGCGAAAGGGGCACGACGCTCATCCGTTCTTATCACAACTTCGACGAGACTCCGGATGCGGATATCCTCGCGGAAATGGTCACGAAGTGCCGCGTTTTCGGCTCCGATGTCATAAAAGTCGCTACGATGGCGCATTGTCCGGAGGACGCGGCCCGCGTGATGGACTTGTACGATCTGACCTATCCCGACGGCCGCGTCCAGGAGGAAGGCACTCTGGTGGCCTTCTGTATGGGAGAAGCCGGCAAGGAATCCCGGCTCGAGTGCCTCCGGCGCGGAGCTCCCTTCACCTACGTTTCACTGGGTGAAGGGGACGCGACTGCGCCGGGCCAGTGGACCCTCGCCGGGATGAACGAGGCGGTGTACCGCGACGCTCAGGGCTTTTATGCGGAGCATCTCAACATGCCGTCGTCCAAGAGTTTCGCCCAAAGGGCGATCATTGCCGCGGCCCTGGCCGAGGGCACCTCGCATCTGCGCGGCTATTCCGCCTGCGCAGACACGGAGGCCGCCGTGGCCGCGGCCCGCGCCCTTGGCGCCGAAGTCACCGAAGGCGAAGTCCTCACCGTCAAAGGAATAGGGCCGGTTGAGTCTCCGCTGGATCTGACTTCCCTACATTGCGGGGAGTCCGGCCTGCTGACCAGGATGATGATTCCGATCCTGTCTCAGATCGGTCCGGGCTCAGTATTGGTCACCGGAGAGAAAACGCTTGTGAACCGTCCGCTGAAGGGTGCTGCGGACATCATGGCCTCCTTCGGAGTCATGCTCCGCAACGCATCGCGGACTTCCCGTGAGATATACGTGCCTATGAACGTCGAGGGGCGGCTCGTCCCCGGCAGGGCGGACATCTCGGGGGCCGGAGGATCGCAGATCATCTCCGGCCTGCTGATGGCCCTGCCGCTGGCTTCAGCCCCTTCGACCGTCTATGTCAGCGAGCCCAAGAGCATACCCTATATGTTCATCACCCTGGATGTCCTCCAGAAGTTCGGCATCCGCATCGGCAACGAGATGGAGGGTGACGAGGAGTTCCTCCAGACCCGCGACTGGAGCTACTGCACCGGCCTGACCTTCAAGGTCAAGGGAGGGCAGCAGTACAAGGCCGCGGATTTCAGCCTTGAAGGCGACTGGAGCAGCGCGGCCAATTTCCTCGTAGCGGGAGCCATATTCGGCAGTGCTTCCGTCGAGGGACTTGATACGCAGTCCCTTCAGGCTGACCTTACCATAATGGATATCCTCGTTGAGGCGGGAGCTTCGGTCTCCCAGATAGAGAACGATTGCGTAGACGAGGTCAGTGCAGCGGCTACGGCTGCCGGCGTCAACCCCCATACGGGGGCCGTCAACGCCGTCAAGGCGCCGCTGAACGCATTCTCCTTCGACCTCAACAACGCCCCCGACCTTTTCCCGATCACGGCCGTGCTGGCGGCTTTCTGCCCCGGCGAAAGCCGCATCGCCGGCACCGGCCGCCTTGCCAACAAAGAGTCCGACCGTGCTCGCTCCATCACTGAAATGCTCACGCAAATGGGTGTCGAGTGCTCCATCGAGGGCGATGAAATGATCATCCACGGGCACTCCCTGGCCAGCCGCCTTCTGAATGGCAATCTCCTTCAGGGTGGCGAATATACCTCCCATCACGACCACCGTATGGTCATGGCCCTGAAAGTGGCTTCGCTCGGCGCCTCGTCACCTATCGTGATAGACGACGAGGCCTGCGTCGCGAAGTCCTTCCCCGATTTCCTGACATTGTTCTGCGACAGATAGCGTATGAGTGAGAAGCGCGGAGGGCTCCTGGCCCTGACCCCGATATTGGTGTTCCTGGGTGTTTACCTGGTCACATCGGTCATTATCAAGGACTTCTACAAAGTCCCGGTCGCTTCTGCGTTTCTCTTGGCATCGATCTATGCCGTAATCATTTCCAAGGGTCCGTTCCGCAAACGCATAGACACGTTCTCCGAAGGAGCAGGCAATCCCAGGATACTCTTGATGGTATGGATCTTCATCCTGGCCGGCGCGTTTGCGCAGACGGCGCAGGATATAGGGGCCATCGATGCGACGGTGAACTTGACCCTGCGGGTAATCCCCGGCTCGATGCTCTTCGCCGGGCTCTTCTTCACCGCCTGCTTCATCTCGATGTCGGTCGGTACCAGCGTCGGCACCATCGTAGCTCTTGTACCCATCGCCACAGGAATTGCACAGGAGGCGGGGTTCTCCGAAGCCTTCATGGCCGCCATCATAGTCGGCGGCGCATTCTTCGGAGACAACTTATCCTTCATCAGCGACACCACCATTGCCGCCACCAAGGCCTTGGACTGCGCCATGAAGGACAAGTTCAAGGCCAACATCCGCATCGTCGCTCCCGCCGTCCTGCTGGTCTTCGCCATCTATATCTTCAAGGGTCTGGGCGTCAGCGTCGATGTCACTCCAGGTGCAGCGGAGCCGCTGAAGCTCCTGCCCTATCTGCTTGTCCTCGTCCTTGCCCTTGCGGGAATGGACGTTCTGCTGATACTGTCTTTGGGCATAGGGGTCAATCTGCTGATCGGCCTGTTCACCGGCAGCCTGGGCTGGGCGGACTGGTTGTCCTCGGTCGGTGAAGGCATCAGTGGCATGGGCAGCCTGATCATCGTCACGGTGCTGGCCGGCGGCATGATGGCGCTCATCCGCGCCGGCGGCGGCCTCGACTGGCTCGTCGGCTCCCTCACCCGCCGCCTCGCCTCCGCCCCCGCTGGTCCTTCCACCGCCCCAGCTCCCGGCCTCAGCTCCCCCGTTTCCGCCCCTGCGGATTCCTCTCCTGCTGCATCTCCTGCCGCGGCCTCTCCTGAAAGCGCTGCGGCCGCCGCGGCGCCCGTCATTGCCGGCTCCGACCGGCAATCCCGCCTCCAGCGGCGCGGCGCCGAGCTCAGCATCGCCGCGCTCGTCAGCCTCGCCAATCTCTGCACGGCCAACAATACTATCGCCATCATCACTGTCGGCGGTATCGCCAAGGATATCAGCGACCGCTTCGGCCTTGACAGGCGCCGCGTCGCCAGCATCCTCGACACCTTCTCATGCTTCGTCCAGGGCTTGATCCCCTACGGCGCGCAGTTGCTGATGGCCTCCGGCCTCGCAGGCGTCGGCGCCGCCGCCATCATCCGCTACCTCTACTACCCCTTCGCCCTCGGCCTCGTCGCCCTCGCCGCCATCTTCCTCCCCGCCTTCTCCTCTCGCCCTTACCATTCCCAGAAATAACCCCCATTCCCCCAATTATCCCCCATTTCCAAAACTGACCTCCGCTCCCGTATGCACCCACCCCCGCCTCATGAAGTAACTCCCTCCACCTTTCCCCTTCTTCCGTCATTCTTCGCACAGTCATGACCCCAAACCTTTCAGTCGTTGTACCGTGATTTCTAACTGCCTGATGTGCAGGTAATTATAGGATATTTCCCTTGCTGTTTTTGCAAGGGAGCTTTTGTATATCTTGTTGATAATTAGTATCTTACAAAACACGCTGATTTGATAGGCAATGATAAAAGTAAAGACAATACACCTTCTGGCGATCAACGGCATCCTCTGGACCACTATCGGAATCAAGATAGCCGCCATAGGTATAGGAAGTTATTGTCAGACGGGGTGTTCCTGTGCCTTGCTTTGGATGATACCGCTGTCTGTCCTGGTATTTGCCGGGTTCTATATAATGTTTACAGGTATAGTCCGGAAATATTCGGAACGCATCATGTCGATGCCGGATGAGAAGACCAGCATCTTCCGGACTTTCAGCGTCAAAGGTTACCTCATTATTGCCTTTATGATCTCCCTGGGTATAGGCTTAAAACACATTCCCGGCATTCCAAGCAGTTTCTTCGCCTGGTTCTACAGCAGTCTCGGCCCCGGCCTGCTTTCTGCCGGTATCCGCTTCCTTCTCCGCTGGTACCGGGAGCGAAAGGCTTTACCCTTCGACCGGCGGTAGAAGGGTAAAGGGGAAAGTGCCGCATCCTTCGACTGCGGGTAGAAGGATAAGGGGAAAACAACCGCACAAGAGTCATTCGTCCCTGAACAGTAATTGTTTATTTCGGTGCGGCTTAGTATATTTATGGTTGAATCAAATGAAGAAGATTATGTCTGGATTGTTAAAAAGGGTTATGGTCGCTTTGGGGATGGCTATCATAGTGTTTTTGTCGGCGGTTTCCTGCCGGGAGCAGAAGACGGTGGTCATCCTCGGTGACTCTTACTCAACTTTCGAAGGGTATGTGCCGGAAGGGTTTGCCATATGGTATGACTCTAATCCGAAAGAGGAAAACGACGTCACCGCAGTGCAGCAGACCTGGTGGTACAAACTGTGTAAAAAGGAAGGACTTAAGCTGTTGGGCAATAACAGTTACAGCGGTTCGACCGTTTGCAATACCGGCTATGACGGAGCCGACTATTCCGACAGGTCGTTCATAACCCGTATGCCGCAGACACTTGGATACAGCGCGGAGAGGCCGAACATCATCCTGATTTTCGGGGGGACCAACGACTCCTGGTCTGATGCGCCTCTGGGATCCCTGAAGTTCGCCGACTGGACGGAGGAAGACTTGAAGCAGGCCTTGCCGGCATATTGCTATATGCTGAATTATTACAAGATGTACGCTCCCGAGTCCCGGGTGATCAATATAGTCAACGATGGCTTGAAACCGGAGATCACTGAAGGTATCGTGAAGGCGGCGGAGCATTACGGGATGGAGTATGTTCGGCTTGAGGGCATCGACAAGGGCTGGGGCCATCCGAGCGTCAAGGGCATGAAGCAGATCTGCGACGCCCTTGCCGCCATGCTCTGACAAACCCACGCAGCAACATCCTTCGACCGGCGGTAGAAGGGTAAAGGGAGAAGTGCCACATCCTTCGACCGGCGGTAGAAGGATGATGAAAGTTAGAGGAGGTCGGCGAGGACGATGGCGGTCATGGCCTCGACGATGACGGGGGTGCGGAGGGCGAAACAGACGTCGTGCCGGCCCTTGATCCGCAGGGTGTCGAGCTTATTCTCCGCAAAGTTCCAGGTCTGCTGGGGCTTGGCAATGCTGGAAGTGGGCTTGAAGGCGACACGGAATACGAGCGGCGCACCGTTGGTGATGCCGCCGTTGACGCCGCCGGCGCCGTTCTTGACGGGGCCGTCCGCCCCGAATGGGTCGTTGTGCTCCGAGCCCTTCATGCGCGAGGCGGCGAATCCGTCGCCGAACTCGATACCACGGACACCGGGGATGGAGAATACGGCGTGCGAGACGAGCGATTCGACGGAGTCGAAGAACGGCTCGCCCAGGCCGATGGGCAGGCCGGTGGCGGTGCACTGCACCACGCCGCCCAGCGAGTCGCCTTCGGCGGCTGCGGCGGCGAGGAGCTCCGGCCACCGGGCACGGTCGGCGCAGCCGCCGACCTCTATCAGTTCAGCCTGGATATCAATACCTTC
>JAFSTI010000143.1 GCA_017450585.1 Bacteroidales bacterium | reverse complement strand
CTGAAACCGGTGCACTCTGCGGCGACGTGGATTTCGAAAGTGTGGCTCCGAAAGCATCCGCCATCACCCCCGTTCCCGGTGGCGTCGGTCCGATGACCATCTGCTGCCTGATGGAAAATACCATCGCCGCATTTCTCCGCGGCCGGAAATAAACAACCATATTCCTTCGGTCGACCGTACTTCCGAGGCTGGGTGTGCTTAAGGGTCCAAAGATTGGACCTTCAAGCACGAAAATGGCCGTTTTTGATCTTAAAGGTCCATTCTCTGGACCTTTAAGCACGGTCAGACGCGGGAGCGGCGGCGGAGGGTCCAGGCGCGGTGGGCGGAGGAGGTGATACCGAAGAATATCATGTTGATGGCCTGAGATTCGTGGCAGAGAGTGGCGAATACGATGCCGGTTTCCCAGGGCAGGCCGAAGAGGCCGGAAAGGGTGAGCGCGACGATGTAGTGGTAGGCTCCGAAACCGCCGGGCACGGGAATCACCGAGGCGAAATTGCCAATAGCCATGACGAACATGGTGTCTACCAGGGAGAGGCCTTGAGTATCGGGCAATCCGCGCGAGATGCACAAGCACATCAGCCAGTACAGTGTCCAGAGCACGAGGGTGTAGAGGATGAACAAACCCTTGTTCTTCATCTTCATGCACGACACGAAGCCCTGCCCCATCCCGACGATTGCATCGCAGAAACGCCGCACGAACTTACTCCGCGGCCGCAGCCACAGTATCAGCAAGACCAGCAGCGCCAGAACGGCGAGGGCGACGAGCATAAGTATCCAGCCCTTACCGAGGAAGCTGTCAGAGAGCGGGGTCAATATCTTTTCGGAGAAAAACTCGCCGAAATCCTGCCAGTCCGCGATCAGCACGCCCACCACAATCAGCACTATGGCAATAAGGTCCCATACGCGCTCCATGGCAATGGTCCCCAGCGACTTGTCGTAGGAAACCCGGCTGCCCGCAGGTATCACGCCCGCCCGGACAAACTCGCCCGCGAAAGGCAGGACACAGTTGGAAAGATTGCCAATATTAACTCCGTCAAAAACGGTCGAAAAGCTGATCTCCGGATCAAAGGGGCGCAGCAGCTGGCGCCAGCGCAAAGCCCTGAATACAAACGCGGTAGAGCTACACAGAAGGAGCAATAGCACATAGCGGAAATCGGTACTTTTCACCCCCGCCACAAAATCCGCCCAGGCCACACCCTTGAAAGCGAAATGCAGCAGCACCCCGGCGAGAATAAAGGACAATGAGTACTTCAGTACTTTTCCAACTCTGCGGTTCATTGGCCGTAAATTTACAATAAAATTGGTTATATTTGTCTTTCGCATAACACAAAACACCGATGAAATCAATACTGGGCATTGGAAACGCCCTCACCGACATACTGGCAATGATACCGGACGACAGCCTCCTGCGCGAGTTCCACCTCCCGAAGGGAAGCATGCAGCACGTGGATATGGCGACCGGAGACCGTATCTGGACAGCCCTCAAACCGCTGGGCGTGCACTATGTCGCCGGAGGCTCCGCAGCCAATACCATCACCTGCGCGTCCATCTTCGGCATGCGCAGCGGCTTCATCGGCAAGATTGGCAATGACGAACTCGGACTGCTGTTCCAGAGCGACCAGGCCCAGTACGGAGTTAAGAGCCATCTGCTGATCGGGCGCAATTCATCCGGCCGCAGTATGGTATTCGTCACTCCCGGCAATGCCGAACGTACCTTCGCCGTGTATCTGGGAGCCGCCCTCGAGCTCGTACCCGAGGACCTGAAACCGGAGTACTTCGAGGGTTACGACTACTTCCATATCGAAGGATATCTGGTTCAGAATCAGGACCTCATCCGCACCGCCGTACAGATGGCGAAAGAAAAGGGCTGCATCATCAGCCTGGACATGGCGTCCTACAATGTCGTCGAATCCAACAACGCCTTCCTCCACAACCTTATCGAAGAATACGTTGACATAGTATTTGCAAACGAGACTGAGGCGCGTGCCTTTACCAAAATGGATAATCCGCTGGACTCGCTTCGCGAAATCGCCCGTCTGTGCGACATTGCTGCCGTAAAGGTGGGCAAAGACGGTTCCTGGGTAAAGAAAGGCGACGAAGAGCATTACATCGAGGCCTGGCCTGCCGACACCATTGACCCGACCGGAGCCGGCGATACCTATGCGGCGGGATTCCTGTACGCGCACTCGGAGGGGATGCCCCTGAGGGAATGCGGCGAAGTGGGATCCATCATAGCCGCCAAGGTCGTCGAGGTCATCGGCACTAAAATCGACATTCCCCGCTGGAGGGCAGCAAAAACAGAGATCCGTAGTCTCATAGAATCTTTCAGACAGTCATGATATTCGATAGATTCCGAAACTTTGAGAAGCTCCGCAAACAGAAGCTCTCGCTCCGCAAGGATGTATTCCTGGAGGCCCTTCAGGACCCCAAGAGCATGCTCGTCATAGTGGATCCTGACCAGAAGGGATGGCGGGAAGCCGTCACCGCCGTGGAAACCTATGGCCGAAAAAGCGGTGTGCACTGCACCATTATATATGTCGACCAGAGAGAAGACCGGAAACTCCCCCTGCCGGTGCTTTCCGCGAATATCATCAGCGAGGACACCTTTCTGAAAGACGGCTCACCCATAAGTCCGATCTGCCAGGGACGTTTCGACGTACTGGTTTCACTCGCCACCGGCAGTTCGTACCCGCTCCAATACATCGTCGCCCAGACTGAAGCGAAGGTCCGCATCGGGCGCGAGGCGCTCACCACAGCCGTATTCGACATCATCGTCGGCGCCCCGGAGCAGAACGGGCGCGACAAAAAGACTGAGCAGCCGACCGGGCCCGCAGAACCCGGGCAGGCGGCAGAACCCGGGCAGGCGGCAGAACCCGGACAGGCGGAGGCGTTCGCGGCAATATTGACCTACATGCAAAAGCTGATATGCAAGCGTTAAGACACGTGTACACCGCCCTGAAGGGCTTTTTGATGGGAGCGGCGAATGTGGTGCCGGGGGTTTCCGGAGGCACGATGGCCCTGATTACCGGCATTTATACCGACATCGTCGATGCATTGAACGCGGTGATGACGCCTTCGGTCTGGAAACTGCTTTTTAAGGGCCGCATACGGGAGTTCTGGTCCGCCGTACACGGAGGCTTCCTGCTCGCGCTGGGCATCGGTATAGTGGCAAGCGTCTTCACGCTGGCGAAATTGATCGAATACACTCTGGCCCAGGCCCCCATACAGACCTGGTCGTTTTTCTTCGGGCTGATCGTGGCCTCGGCCGTCTACATGCTGGCCGAAATCAAGGGTTGGCGCTGGCAGGACGCGCTGTTTACGGCGGTGGGTATAGCGCTCGGTGTCTCGGTCTGCACCCTATCTCCCGCTCAGACGCCGGACGCGCTGTGGTTCATCTTCATCTGCGGGGCAGTAGCCATCTGCACGATGATATTGCCCGGAATATCAGGCAGTTTCATATTGCTCGTAATGGGCAAATACGATTATATGATGGCGGCGGTGAGTGCCCTGGACTGGGGTACGCTGGCTGTGTTCGCCGTCGGATGCGTGGTAGGCCTGCTGGCGTTTGCAAAGGCCCTGCACTGGCTGCTCGGACGCTGGGAAAGGCAGACGATGCTGGTGCTGCTGGGCTTCGTGCTCGGCTCGCTGGTAAAGGTCTGGCCGTGGGCGAACGTGCCCGCCACAGGCGCCCCGGCTGGAGCCGCGCTAGCCATTTCGGAAGGAGCCGCGCTGGCCGCTCCGGCGGGGGTCTGGACTGCCGTGCTCTGGATGGCAGTCGGCGCCGTGACAGTTGTGATTATTGAATTGATAGCCAACAAAAAACAATGAAAAAATTTCTTTGCCTTGCGGTCGCGCTGCTTACTGCGGCCGGAGCCTTCGCCGGAGAAATCGCGAAAGGCTATGTGTATGAAGATGTTAACGGAAACGGACGGAAGGACGGTCGTGACCGTGGCATCGCCGGAGTCCTGGTCTCGGATGGGCAGCAGATTGTTCAGACTGACGCGAAAGGACGCTGGCAGATGGAAGTCGACGATCATTGCGTCATATTCGTCATAAAGCCGCGTGGCTACATCAGCCCGCTGAACGAGTTCCTTCAGCCGAAAAGCTGGTATGTCCATAAACCGGCCGGTTCACCCGAACTGAAATTCGCCGGCTCCGCACCGACAGGCAAATTGCCCAAATCCCTGGACTTCGCGCTGGTTAAGTTCGACGACCCGGAGAACTTCAAGTTCTTCGTCTTCGGCGATCCGCAGCCCTACAGCATGAAAGAAATGCAGTATTTCCATGACGGTATCGTGGCCGAGGCATCGCAGTTCAAAGGCCCCGTATTCGGCATTTCGCTGGGCGACATCGTGGGTGAAAGGATGGACTTATACGGTGCATATCTGGAGGCTATTAAAGATATGGGAGTGCCCTGGTACAATGTAATCGGAAACCATGACCGTAACTATGACTGCGTGACTGAAGAATATGCCAACGAGTCATTCGAGGCGTCATTCGGCCCGAGCACCGTGGCCTTCCAGTACGGGCGGGTGCATTTCATCATGCTCGACGATATCTTCATGAACAACGCTCCGAAGGCTAACCCTTACATCGGAGGTTTCAGCGAGGAGCAGTTCCGTTTCCTGGAGGCATACGAGAAGTATATTCCGAAAGATGACCTGATTATCTTCGGCTATCATATCCCGTTCAACTTCAAGCCCGGTCAGTTCGACTCTCAGATGCGTGAGCGTTTCTTCAAGATTTTCGAAGGACACAAGATCTTCGGCCTGAGCGCCCACTCACACATCCAGCAGCAGCTGTACTGCGGTCCCGAAGAGGGATGGCATGGTGAAAAGCCCTACCATGAGTACAATGTGGGAACATCCA
This sequence comes from Bacteroidales bacterium, assembly GCA_017450585.1. Taxonomy (GTDB): domain Bacteria; phylum Bacteroidota; class Bacteroidia; order Bacteroidales; family UBA932; genus Cryptobacteroides. The sequence continues at coordinate 876 of JAFSTI010000143.1, read as the reverse complement.
ACGGCGACTGGTATTCAGGACGCCTGGGCCCTGACGGGACCCCGACCTCCACAATGCGTGACGGCACCGAGAAGGGCTACGCGGTCGTGACCATCACCGGCACTGACTATATCTTTGATTACAAGGTGACTAACCATCCTTGGGAGTATCAGATGAGCGTATACGGAACGCCCGTGGTGCCCTACAATCACGGAAGCAAATATCCGGTTTATGCGAATTTTTTCATCGGAGCACCGGACGCCGTCGTGGAATTCCGTATCGACGGAGGTAAATGGGCCAAGATGAAACACGTGACTGATGAGTTTGATCCGTATTTCCTGATGGAAAAGGTCATTTGGGACCAGGCCACGGAAGCTATGGACGGACGTCGTCCCGACTCACTCCCGTTCCTGTGCAACCATCTCTGGAAAGGTGTAGTGGACAATAAACTTGAGCCCGGCATCCACCACGTGGACATCCGGGCCAAGGATATCTTCGGCCGTACTCACAAGGCCGTATGGAATTACCGTATCGAGGAGGTAAAATAGCTCCTCCTAGCGCGTGATCCCCAACTTCCTTAGAAGCGCCTCCGGCTCAGGATCGTGACCGCGGAAACGGCGGTAGAGGATGTCGGCATCCTCACTGCCTCCGCGGCTCAGGATATTGTCCCTGAACGAGCCTGAAACCTCCCTGTTGAATATTCCCTTCTCACGGAACAGGGAGAAGGCATCTGCTTCCAGTACCTCAGCCCATTTATAGGAATAGTATCCGGCGGAATAACCTCCCGCGAAGATGTGGTTGAAGGACGGGGAGATGGCGCAGCCCTCGGTCATCGGGAGCACCGAACTCGGTGCAAGGACCTTTCTTTCGAAGTCCAGGATCCCCTCCTCGGGCATG
>JAFSTI010000142.1 GCA_017450585.1 Bacteroidales bacterium | reverse complement strand
GCGCGCATCAGCCGCCTGAGCCCCGAGGAGCACGACGAGATGATCGGCTTCCTGAGCCAGCTCACGCACTGCCTTGCCATTGCCCTGATGACCTGCAAGGAAAACGGGCACATGGCCGATTTCACCGGCGATTCGTTCCGGGACCTGACCCGCATCGCCCGCATAAACGACGAAATGTGGAGCGAGCTTTTCCGACTCAATGCGGACGAGCTCACCAGTCAGATAGATTTGTTTGAAGGACAATTGAAACGCCTGCGCGAAGCCATCGCGTCCGGAGATACTGACACGCTCCGGGAGATGATGAGGCTTTCTACCGAACGTAGGGCGCGCTTTGACAAGAAGATATGAGTGAACAAATGAAAATGGTCTTCAAGCGCGAGCTTTTCAGCCCGCACGAAGTGAAGGAAATGTACCCCGTATCCGCGAAGGCCGCGGCGGTACGTGAGGCCAATAATGCCGCAATCCGGGGCGTCCTGGACGGAAGTTCGGACAAACTGCTGCTGATCATCGGGCCCTGCTCGGCCGACCGGGAAGATGCGGTATTGGATTATATCAGCCGTCTGAGGCCCCTGCAGGAAAGGGTGGCGGAGCGCATAGTGATTGTGCCTCGCATATATACAAATAAGCCCCGCACCACCGGCGCCGGGTACAAGGGCATGCTGCATCAGCCCGACCCGCTCAGCGGACCGGACCTGTTCAAGGGACTTATTGCCATACGCAAACTGCATCTGCGGGCGCTGGAGGAGTTCGGCTTCTCGTGCGCGGACGAAATGCTGTACCCGGAGAACCACCTGTTCCTCTCCGACCTGCTGTCATACGTGGCAGTGGGCGCCCGGAGCGTGGAGAATCAGCAGCACCGTCTGACCGCGAGCGGACTGGACATCCCCGTCGGCATGAAGAACCCCACCGGCGGCGACCTGTCCGTGATGATGAATTCCATCCGGGCGGCGCAGGGCGACCATTCCTTCATCTACCGAAACTGGGAAGTGGAGACGGAGGGCAATCCTTACGCGCACGCTATACTGCGCGGGTATGTGGACAGTCACGGCTCGGCGCATCCGAACTACCACTATGAAGACCTGACACGGCTCGCGGACCTGTATGCACAAACCTCGCTTTCCAATCCGGCCGTCATCGTGGACTGCAACCACTCGAACTCGGGCAAACGCTTCTACGAGCAGAGACGCATCGCCAAGGAAGTCCTGCACAGCGCCGCGCACAATGATGCCGTGCACGCCCTGTTCAAAGGCTTGATGATTGAATCCTACATCGAAGAGGGCTGCCAGGGTGCGGGGGAGCACATTTACGGGAAGTCCATTACGGACCCTTGCCTGGGCTGGGAGGACACCGAAAGACTGATATTGGAAATAGCAGAATTGAGATAAACACTTAAATTATTGAAAATATGACCATTATTATCGTTATCGCCATAGTGCTTCTGATAGCTCTCTGGCTCATTTCCGCCCAGCGCAAGCTGGTAAACGCTGAAGAATTATGCAAGAACGCCCTCAGCCAGATCGGCGTGCAGCAGAACAGCCGCTGGGATGCGCTGACCGCACTGGCAGAACTGACCAAGGGATACAGCGAGCACGAGTATAAGACTCTGATGGATGTCATCGGCCGCCGCAGCGCTGTCGGACGCAATTCCAGCGCCGCCGACGTGCAGGCCCAGGAGGAGAATATCACTGCCGCCCTGCGCCAGATCAATGTCGTGGCGGAGCAGTATCCGGACCTGAAGGCCAATGAGACCTACATCCGCACCATGGATTCTGTCAATACTTATGAGAATCAGGTACGTCTGTCCCGCATGGCTTACAATGACAGCGTGACCAGGATGAACCGCATGGTCCGTCAGTTCCCTGACTCGATCGCCGCGTCTATCTTCCACTTCAGCGAAAGGGATTACCTCGCCGAGCCCAGCGGAAAGACTGAAATGCCCTCAATGAAGTAATGAAACGCATTCTGTCCCTTATTTTAGTTTTGGCGGCCTCATGCCTTGCTGCATGGGGTGCCGATGTGCGCAGCGTAAATATCGATGTACGCTTGCGTACGGATGGCAGTGCCCGCATCACGGAGATCTGGGACCTCACGCCGAGCGAAGGGACGGAGTGGTATCTGGTCCGCTCAAATCTCGGTGACATCGAAATCTGCGATTTCAGTGTCAGCGACGAGAGCGGGAACCGTTATGTTAATGACGGCGAATGGGACGTAGATCGCAGCATGAGGGCTAAAAAAGGCCGCTGCGGCATAGTCCACAAAGGATCGCGCGGAGTAGAACTCTGCTGGGGCATAGGCAGTTATGAGCCTCATATTTTCACTGTCTCTTACATAATGACCAGGGCGGTGAAGAGCATGGATGATTATGACTGTCTGCATTTGCAGTTCGTTTCACCCGGCATGACCGATGCTCCCAAGTCGGTGTCTCTGACCCTCGGCGTCGAGGGGACCGATATCTCCGAGGCGAATGCCCGGGTGTGGGCTTTCGGCTATAACGGTACCGCCGTTTTCTCCGACGGACGCGTATTGGCGACCTCTTCCGAGCGCTTCCGTTCAAGCAGTTCCATGATACTCCTGCTGCGCTTCGACAAGGGGATATTCCACTCCCCCAGCGTGCGCGAGGGAAGTTTCCAGACCGTACTGGACAGGGCTATGGACGGGGCTTCATTCGGAGAGAGCGAGCCTCTGGATAAGGGAGAACTGCTCGCCATAGCATTTTGCGGCATCCTACTCCTGGTCCTGGGTATAGTCCTTATCATCTGGGCGACTCGTACATACCGTAAGAGTATACTCGGGGTACCTACGATTAAGGAAATAGACTGGTGCAGGGATGCGCCATTCGGAGGCGATATACTTAAGTCCGATTATGTAATCCGCAAACTGGAACCCGTCCGCGAGGCAGGGGCGACTACCTCCGCCATGATACTCCGGATGATAGACCGGGGAGCGCTGCAAATCCACAAGGATGCCCGCGGACGGGTAGAGATTGCTTTCGGAGACTTCTCGAAACTGGATTCTTTATCCCAGAGTTTCAGGGGCCTGTATGACATGATGATCAAGGCCTCCGGGAAAGATGGCATCCTTCAAGATACAGAGTTCTCGCATTGGAGCGGCCGGCACGCCAAAGAGGTGGACCGCTGGGTTACTTCCATGCAGGATGAGGGTCAGACCCTCATGAGGGACGGCGGCGATATCGCCGGTCTGGGGCGCTTTACCGAACAGGGCAAAGCCGGTGCGCGAAGCGTAGTCGGATTCAAGAAATTCCTTAAGGACTTCACCCTCATTAATGAAAGGGCTTCCGCTGAAGTCGGGATGTGGAATGATTACCTGGTGTTCGGCGCCTTGTTCGGGATTGCCGACAAGGTAGCTAAGGAACTCTCCGATATCGATCCCCGCCGCTTCTGTGAAACGGTGTATGCTGATCCTTATACCATGCGCCGGGTGGTCTGGATGAGTTCCAGGCTGTCAAATTCGATTACAAACGCCTCCGCTGCGGCGCGTGCCGCGAGCGCAGCGCGCTCCGGCCTCGGCGGAGCAGCCTCCTTTGGAGGCGGAGGCGGTTTCAGTGGCGGCGGCTTCGGAGGCGGCGCCAGATAAGTATTGATTATTAACATTTTATCCAACATATATTTATGAAAGGATTTTGGAAAGCTGTTTTGGCGGTGATCTGCGGCCTGCTGATCATCCGTCTTGTCGCATTATTCCTGGGACTTGGACTGCTCGGTTCTATCGGCGGCTCCAAACCGGCCATGCCTAAAGAAGGTGTACTGGTAATGGACTTTTCGAATCTGACCGTAACGGAGCAGACCCAGCCCAACCAGATGCCCCGCCTGGGAGCGTCAGCCGCAGGTGTCAACGCTTCTTCCGGGACCAGCATCGGCATCCATGATGCGGCGGCCGCACTGAAAATCGCGGCTGAAGACCCCGCGGTAAAGTTCGTATATCTCAAATGCGACATGCTCATGTCGGACGGTTACGCCCGTATCCAGGAACTGCGCGCCGCCCTGCAGGAATTCCGTTCCAGCGGCAAGGCCGTGGTGGCATGGACCGACGCACCCGGGACCCTGGGGTATTATCTGGCATCCGTATCTGACAAGGTATATATGTCATCCGCCAAGGGCATGACCAATATGTTCACCGGAATCAGCACCCAGTTGGTATTTCTCAAAGACCTGCTGGACCGCCTGGGAGTCAATGTGTACCTGATCCGTCACGGAAAGTACAAGTCCGCAGGCGAAATGTTCGTTCGGAACTCGTCCAGCGAAGACAATTTGGAGCAGAACCGTTCCATGATTTCTTCCATCTGGGAGAGCCTCGCCGCTCAGATTTCAGAGAGCCGGGGCATCAGCGTCGAAAGCCTGGATGCCTGCTTGAATGGCTTGAAGTTGAACAATGCCGAAGACTTCCTCCGCGAAGGCCTCGTGGATGAACTGATGAGCCGCGAAGAGCTAAAAGACAAACTGGCCGCGCTCTATGTCGCCGACAGTTATAAGGATGTGAAATTCATCCCCTTCGCCACTTATGCTCAGATAAAGCTGGCCGCCCAGGTTCCTGCACGCAGAAAGATAGCGGTGGTCTATGCCGACGGTGAGATAGTGGACGAGGCCGCGAAGCAGCAGGTTGCGGGAGACCGCTTCTGCGAGATTCTCGCATCGGTTCGCGCCGATTCCACCGTAAAAGGTGTCGTCCTCAGGGTTAACTCCCCCGGCGGAAGCGTGATGGCTTCTGACAAAATCCGCGAAGAGGTCCGCCTGCTTTCTGCGGTAAAGCCGGTCGCGGCTTCCTATTCGAATTATGCCGCATCGGGAGGTTACTGGATATCAGCCGGCTGTGATAAGATCTTCACCATGCCGGCCACTCTTACGGGATCCATCGGAGTATTCAGCCTGCTTCCCGAGTTCAGCAAGACTCTGAAGAAAGTCGCCGGGGTAAACATCACCACCGTGGGCTCGCACGAACACGCGGATATGATGTCCCTGATGCGTCCTTTCACGGCTGAAGAGACCGCTTACCTCCAGAAGAGCGTTGAGGACATTTACTCCACATTCGTAAACGTGGTCTGCGAAGGCCGTGAGCTAGAGCCCGCTTACGTGGATGGTATCGCTCAGGGACGCGTCTGGACTGGTTCACAGGCTCTTTCAAACGGTCTCGCGGATGAACTGGGGACCCTCGAAGATGCCATCCGCTGGGTCGCTGACGCTGCTGACCAGGGATCCACACCGGAATCCTGGAAGATCGAGCAGCTTCCCGCCCCTCCTACCACCATGGAAGCCATCATGGAGGCCTTCGGGAACAAATCCTCCCTCAAATCCTCCCTGTCCGGAACTCCCTTCGAGTCCTTCGGCGAAGCCATGCTCCTCTGGGCCTCCCGTGCTCCCAAATCAGGCACTCCCCAGCCCGCCACCTTCGCCCGCCTCCCCTGGTGCATGACTATTCAGTAATTCTGGTTGATCCGTGTTCCGTCTGCATTAAGGGTGATTCGCGTTGGAGAAATATTTTGTTATTAACACTTTGTTATTAACACTTTGTTATCTATCTTTGCAGAAAAAGTATCGCTATGCTGGATAACCCATTTATACTTGAACCGTTCAAGTCTAAGGAGTTCTTCTGCGACAGAGAGCAGGAGACGGAAGAGATTATTCGCAACATTGTAAATGGGCGGAACACTACATTGATATCTCCACGAAGGCTTGGAAAGACCGGCTTGATATTTCGCATCTTCGAGGAAATAAAAAATCGGAATCTTCCTTATGAAACAATCTATGCAGACATCAGCGACACACTTTCTGTCGAAGATTTCATCAGGGTTCTTTCCAATGCCGTAGTAGCTAAGTTAAAGAATCATCAGCGAATAACCGCTTTTTTCAGAGCGTTGAGAGGCATAAGGCCATTGCTGGGGCTCGATCCGATAACCGGAGCACCGCAGGTTTCATTCACTTTTGCAGATGACAACCAGAAACTTAGCACGCTCAATGATGTTATGGGCTATATGGAGGCCTATCCGCAAAAGATTGTTTTTGCCATAGATGAATTTCAGCAGATACGGGAATATGACGGAGTTGATATGGAGGCGGTTCTTCGGAAGCATATCCAACATCTGCATAACGTACGCTTCATATATTGCGGCAGCAAGAAACATACGATGACTGATATGTTCACCAATGCAAAAAAGCCCTTTTATGAAAGCACGTCTTTCTGTTATCTAACAAAACTTCCGGTGCCGGTATATGCGGCATTTATCCGGGAAAAGTTTGAATCGGCCGGAAAGAGCATAGATAGCGAATCCATTGAATTCATTTTGCAATGGACTAAGGTACACACTTATTACACGCAGCGACTTTGCAATGAGGTGTTCGCAGTCACAGGGAATAAGGTTGACAGAGACGATATCAACAAGTCCATTCAGACAATCCTTGACTCCGAGCGGGAAAGATTCAGGGAAATCCGACGCCTGATTACCAAGGCTCAGTGGAAAATGCTTTGCGCCATTTCCGCCGAAGATAACGTCAGACAGATAACATCATCGACCTTTCTGTCAAAATACGGGATTTCTTCGGGGCCGACTGCATTAAGAAACATTAAGGCTCTGATTGACAAAGAACTTGTTTTATCAAACTCCGACGAAGACGGCACATCTTACTCTGTATATAATGTTTTCCTGTCCAGATATCTGGCTATGGGAGAATGATTACCCCTCTCGGATTTAAGTAATTCTGCGTATCTTTGTAGGTTAGTGAAACGGATAGTGTCTAAAATATGGCTGCCGCTAACGGTGATAGCGATTATCATCGTGAGGGTGGCGGTGCTGGACGGAAGGGCGGTGCAGTACCGCTCTGACCTGATCGGCGCGCCGCTTCCGTTCCTGTATGCTGACGCGAGCCTGAGTGCAGACGCCGGGATGAGGGCCGAAGCCGACACCGTAATCTACCCCCATGACGGATACCGTAAAGGCTGGACCGAGGAAGATTATGCGGACCTTCAGAAGGTGGATGTGGGATTCGCAGGTGACAGCACCGATATTTTCGGCGAAGAAGGGGAAGATACCATAAAGCTGCGCCCTGTAGCTCTGGACACCCTCATTGCTCCCGATTCACTCCGTTACACCGACAGCCTAAGATATTTCTACTATGCTGCCCTGAGGGACTCCCTCTGCCACGTATGGGTACGGGATTCACTGAAAACCGCCGGCGATACGATCCTTTGGCCTATACTCGACTCCCTCTACACGGCAGACAGCCTGGCGGCAGCGCAAGAAGCTTTCCGCATCTGGTATAACAGCCTGTCCAAGAAAGAACGCCGCGCCTACGACCAGATGCAGGCTTTCCCCATACACCAGCGCCGGCTCGATAGCCTTAAAGCCGCAAAAGACAGCCTCAAGGCTATTAAAGACAGCATAATCGAGAACACTCCCCGCGTGCTCGAGAGCGTCTACGTCCCGGATTCATTGCTCTACAAGCGCTTCTTCACCTGGACACACAGCCGAGACTTCCATAAGCTTAAATTCCGTGACTATGCCGACACCACCTATAACTACCGCTACTTCTCATATCCCTTCCTGAGGGAAGATACAGATGCCAGCTGGCTGGGTGTGTCCGGCTCCCCCGCCCAATATTACGACTACACGAAGCGGCGCTCTCGCGAAGGCATATCATTCTATGACGCCCAGGAACTGTGGACCTACTCCCCGTCCACACTCCCCTCCTTTAATACGAAGACTCCGTACACCGAGCTGATGTACTTCGGAAACATGTTCTCCCAGAACTCAAAGTCTTCCGACAACCTGCATCTGCTCACTACCACCAATATCACCCCCGAATCGAACTTCATGCTGATGTATGACCGCTACGGGGGCGGAGGAATGCTCGACCGCGAAAGCACCACGAATAAGACTTTCGTGGCCGCCGGGAACTACATCGGGCGCCGTTACCTGATGCACGCCGGGTACATATATAATATGGTCTCCCGCCAGGAAAACGGCGGGCTCACCGACGTATCGATGGTGCGCGACACCACCGTCGATGCACGTGAGATCCCCATCGCCCTGAATGAGGCGGAAAGTAAGATTAAGCGCAATACCTTCTTCCTGGACCAGCAGTACCGCATCCCGTTCTACTTCCTGCTCTCCGAAGAAGCCGCGGAAGCCGCAGACACCCTCGGGGCAGATGCGAACGTGACCACCGCATATATCGGCCACAGCAGTGAATACTCCATCTTCAACCGCTGGTACAAGGACAAGATAAGCAACACCGCAGGCAAAGACTTCTATCACAATGTCTTCAACCTGAACCCGACGACCTCCTTCGACTCACTGAGCGTCCGGAAGTTCGAGAACAGGGTATTCATACGCCTGCAACCCTGGTCGCAGGATGCCATTGTCTCCAAACTGGACGCCGGACTCGGCCACAAGTTGCTCAGTTACTACACCTTTGACCCCAGTTACCTGTCGAACACCTCCACCCGACACTGGACTTCCACCTACCTGTACGCAGGTGCCGAAGGACGCCTGAAGGACCTCATGTTCTGGGATGCCGCCGGGAACTGGAGCTTCGGCGGAGATGAGGCCGGAGACTTCGATCTTGCCGCGAACGCGCAGCTGAACTTCTATCCGTTCCGGCGCCACAGGCACAGCCCCCTGAGCGTCAGGGCATCCTTCGAAACCTCGCTTAAGGAGCCGGAATACTATCAGCAGCATATCCGCACCAACCACTTCTCCTGGGACAATTCTTTCGGGAAGATATCCTCCTCACGCCTGCAGGGCAGGGTGAGTATCCCCCACTGGCGCTTCGAAGCCTCGGCCGCCTATTCGCTTCTGGCCAATGCCGTCTATTACGACAGTCTGGGCGTCGTGCGGCAGAACGCTGCCCCGATAAGCATATTGTCCGCAGAACTGAAGAAAGACTTCGTGCTCGGAGCCCTGCATCTGGACAATAAAGTCCTGTTCCAATTGTCCTCAGACCAAACGGTCATGCCGCTGCCGACACTCTCCCTGAGCGGCCGGTACTACGTGCAGTTCCCTGTAAAGAAGGACATCCTGGACGTGCAGATAGGTGCGCACGCCCTCTACAACACGCTCTGGTACGCTCCGGCCTGGAATCCGGCGCTCGGCGTATTCCATAACCAGTCCGTGCGGCAGTATGGCAATTGCCCTTACATCGACCTATTCCTGAATGCGCAGTGGAAACGGGCCTGCATCTTCGTGAGGATGGAGAATATCGGCATGGGATGGCCCATGGACAAGGCTGATTACTTCAGCGCCCACAATTACATCCGCACGCAACGGGCGCTCAAACTTGGTATTTACTGGCCGTTCTACACGCAGCCGAAAAAGACCGGCGGACTGATCCACGCCCCCAGCACATCTTCCGGAGGCGGACTCATGGGAGGCGGTCTGACGGGAGGCGGCAGCGGCGGCGCCAGGCACTTCCATTGACCTGAATACGGATGAAAAAGGAACGGGTAATCTCCACCACCGTACTGGCATTACTGACAGCCCTGCTGCTGGTAACCATACTTACGGTGCCGAGGATTGTCCGGGATTCCGTTTTCGAGGGGCGCGATGCGCGCTGCGCCATCCAGCTCGGCCGTTACGACGACACCACGCGCGGGCTGATTACCGGTTATAACTACCACCTGCTCAAGACATTGGCGGCGGATGAAGACATTGACATCGATATCATCCTGGCACGGCGCGGAGACGACTACACTGACAGCCTGAAACGTGGTGGCATCGACCTGCTTATATTGCCGGCGGCCGCACAGGATTCTTCCCTGCTTTCACTGCATATGGACAGTCTGGTATGGTGGGTGATGCGGGATGATGACCCCGAAGGTTTCGAGGTCCTGGAGCGGTGGATGAAGGAGTTTCAGGGACGAAGCAGCTATCTCAAGGAACGCACGCTGTTCCTGGATGTTTTCAATAACCCCTACAACGTCGTGCGGGCCGGGATTGTCCGGGAGCATCTCAGTCCTTATGACAGTCTGTTCCGGCATTGGGCCGACACCCTGGGCTGGGACTGGAGGCTGCTCGCGGCGGTGGCGTATCAGGAGTCCAAGTTCCGAATTGACGCACGTTCGCACATGGGTGCGCGGGGTCTCATGCAGATTATGGAGAGTACGGGCAAGCGTTTCAGTCTGGAGGATCCGTATGACCCGGGAGAGAGCGTGAGGGTGGGGGCGCGTTATTTGAAGCGCCTGCAGGATATGTTTATGAGCCAGGCTCGTACGCGCGAGGATCTGCGGAAGTTTTCTCTGGCGGCGTATAATGCCGGTCAGGGCAGTATCAAGAATTGTATCCATTATGCGCAGTACGCGGGTATCGAGTCCGATACCTGGGAGTCTATTAAGGACAATGTCCTGCCGCTGTTTGCAAAGGGCGATACTGTCTGTCTCGGGGATTCGGTCCGCTATCCCCCGTTCCGGGTCAGCGAGACGCTGAATTACGTAGAAGACATCTATTCGCTGTACGCGGCATTCAGCCGCATAGTCGAGTGATTATTCGGCGCGGACTGTTTTGGCGGGGTCGACCCGGGAGATGAATAGGGTCGGGATTAGCATCAGGAGCATTATGAGCGCGTAGGCGACCGCATCTGTGATCAGTATCCGCGGGAGGTTTACGGCCACCGGCACGAAGGATACGAAGTAGTTTACGGGATTCAGCTTTATCAGGTGCGTGCTGTCCTGAAGCAGGCAGAATAGCAGCGCGAGGGCATTGCTGACTGCCATTCCGATAAGTGTGATGCGGGAGGCCACCCGCAGGAAGACGCCGGAGATGGAACGGTCCTGCATTCCCATGGACTTCAGCGTGCCGATTGTGCTGACATTGCGGAAGAGCATGATCAGCAGGCCGGAAATCATATTAAACCCGGCCACGAGCGTCATCAGCGCCAATATAAGCAGGACATTCAGGTCGAGCAGTTCCAGCCAACCGAAGAGTTGCGGGTACTTGTGCGTGAGCGGTACAGCAACCAGCTGTGTGCGGGTGGCCACTTCCCATGCAGCCTTGTTTATTCCGTCTTCATCATGATACGCATCCCGAAGCGAGACTTCCAGGGCGGAACACTCGCGGGCGTTCCAGCCGTTTAGACGCCTCAGGTCCTCTATCCTTGCGAATATCACGGGATAATCACCCTCCGTAAGGATACTTTCATGTAGCCGGGCGATCCGGAACTTGCGCACGCGCACCTGCTCCCCGACGAAGTAGGTAGTCATATCGGAGCCCTCCGTGAGGCCGAGGCGTGCCGCCGTCCAGGAAGGTACACTGACCTCCAACTGTCCCAGTCCACTGTCCGCGACGCCCTTCACCAACACACCCTGGATACTGCCTTCATTTCGGACAATTCCCGCCCTGTACACTACTTCCTGCATGCTTTCTACGGCGGGAAGAGCCAGAATCCCAGCCATTTCGGCCGAATCAGCCTCCACAGGCTGCGTGCCGTCAAACACGTCGGCACCCTTCTCAGTGAGCTGGATATCCCCCGCAAAAGAGGAAATCCCCCGGTGAATCTCACGCCGAAAACCATCCGACACCGCCCCCGCGATGATCATCACGAAGAACGAAATGGCCACCGCAGCGACCGGGAGGGACGCGTGGAAACGCAGACGGGCCGATATGAAAGCGGAAGGCTTCACTGTTTATCAGGATTAAGGGCCTGCAGACGGTCCAGGTATTTTTTTTCTTTCTTAAGATCCTTGGTGCGCTGGCAGAGCAGGACCATATTGCGAAGCGCGGTGTAGTCATCGGGGTGCTTCTTGAGGACCTTATTATAATATTTGGCGGCCGTTCGCGTGTCCTGTTTCCAGACGAAATAGTACGATCCGATATTGTCCATAAATAGCGGCGCCCCGGGATTATATGTCAGCATCTTTTCTGAAAGCGAGCGGAAGGCTTCCATCGACACGGGGCTGGATATCACGAAGAAAGTATAGCAATACTCCTGCACCGCCGCACAGAAGAATTCATTGTCCACAGCCTCGCCCTTAAAAGTACATTTCTGTCCGGGAGTGTAGTACCAGTCGATTATGGAACGCAATTCGGCGACTGCCATGTCGGGACTCTCTTTTTCGTAAGCAATCAGGGCCGTGATGCGGTTGAAACGGAGATCGATCTGCTCGGGATGCAGGCGGATGGCTCTGTCTATGGCCTGCCCGGCCTGGGCGAAGAGCTCGTCGTCGTACATCGTCTCCTGGAAATAGTTCACCGGAGCCCCGGTACTGTCCTTGAGCGTCAGGACCGGCGCGGCGCCCAGAAACTTATCCCTATCCTTGCGCTCGATAGAAGTGCTCTGGCTCTTCGCGAAATAGTAGCTGAACTTTCCGCAGAGCATGTCAATATCATCGGGATAATCGGCCTCCCAGCTGTTCAGCAGGGTCTCCACACCCACCCCGGCAGCACCGAGACGGTCGGTGAGCAGTTTGTAGCGGGAGACGTATTCCTCACGCGGGCGCTGGGCCAGTGCCAGGGAGGAGCAAAGCGCAAACGCGCAGATTATTGTCAATATCTTTTTCATCATCTGTTGGTATCCATCAGTATCCTGCGTCCGCACGGGAGCAGGTTGTTGCAGCGGGATCCGAGGTTCTTCACGAAACCGAGCGGATGTCCCTCAAAACTGACTGCCACATAGCCGCGGGGGGCATCAGGCAGGACAATACTCTCCCGGTGCAGGTACGCCAGGGCCGTCGCGCGGTCCAGCTCCGCCACCGGGTAGCGAGTCCTGTCAAAAAACATGCTCAGCGCATAGTCGGGCGACGGGACCCGGATTCCGCCTTTATCCTCCGTCTCCCGGATGCCGGCATGCAGCGGATGCAGGGAGCTGATGTCCCTCGCACGCTGCCGGGGTGCGGACGAAGTCTTTTGCAAGGCGCCCACCCATTGCCCTTCACCCTTAACCCGGCCCGGTACGAGCAGGCTGCCGCACTGCGTCAGCTCCACCCCTTCGTGAGCCGTCGGCTGGGGCAATATCTCCCCGCCCAGCTGCGCGGCCGCCCACTGCAGGTTTTCGTCGTTCTCGCAGGGCTCGAAAGTGCAGGTCGAATACACCAGGTATCCGCCCTCCTTCAGCGCCGGCCATACGGAGGACAATATCCGCCTCTGGCGCTCGGCGCAGAGTTTTACATTCGCCTCGCTCCACTCCTGTACGGCGCGGGGGTCCTTGCGGAACATACCTTCACCCGAGCATGGCACATCGGCGATGATTATGTCATAATAGCCGCCCAGCGAAGCGAACGCGGCCGGATCGACGCTTGTCACCTGCACCGAGGGATCTCCCCACACAGCGACATTGTCCTTAAGCACGGACGCACGGGAGCGCATCACCTCATTGGCAGTGAGTTCAAACTCCCCGCCCGTGGACAAGCGCAGCGAAGCGGCCGCATCGGTGGTCTTGCCCCCGGGAGCGGCGCACAGGTCCAGTACTCTGAGCCCTTTTCTGCCTTCGGACAATGGCGGCAGGCCGCGGAGGACATGGCCCACATACATCGCGGAGGCATCCTGTACGTAGTACGCGCCCGCGTGGAAAAGCGGGTCGAGGGTGAATGACGGCCGTTCAGACAGAATATATCCCCACTCGCACCAGGGCACTCTTTCAGCATCCCGGGGCGGCGGGCACGGCTTGAAGGGATTCAGCCGCACCGACACGCTGACGGGCGTTCCGATGGTGGACAGGGCGAGTTCGTGGGGAGTCATTTCTCAGAATTTCATATCGGGGATGTCCGGCCGGCGGCCTTCCGAAGCGGCCACGAGAGCGTCGACCATCTGGTCGAGCCCTTCCTGAAGGCGCTTGCCCAGCATCATTTTCAGCATCGCGTTGAGCTCGGCATCTACCCTCACCCAGAAGTCGGTCCGTCCGTCGGGAGCCGCGTCGAAGTGCATTTCCACGGTGAAGGCGAAAGGGGTGCCGTCGCCTTCGAGGACTATCTTTGAATACGGTGTACGTTCTATCACCTTTACTCCGAGTTTGAAGCCCTGCACCGATGCTTCGAGGGTATCGTAAGTGGCCTGGACGTCCTTCTTCTTATCTTCAGGAAGCATCGCGACCATGTTTCTCAGGTCGCAGAATCCCATATACAGATCGAAGGGCGGACGGGAGACCAGGCCGTGTTTGCTGTCGTATCTTGCTGACATGGTATGATTGTCAAAATAAATGTTAAATTTGCGTTCCGAATTACAAATATACGAATAATCGACGATTTATGAGTATTGGCATCGAGACCCGGGATGTCCCTGCCGCAGGCGGGCTGGTGATGAACCGGAGTGGAGAATTTCTGATGATCCTGCGTAACGGCGTATGGGACCTGCCGAAGGGTCACGTCGAGGAAGGTGAAGATCTGGGACAGACCGCGATCCGGGAGACTGCTGAGGAGACCGGCGTAGAAGGGCTGGAGGAGAAGGATCTGATCTGCACCACTGAACACTGGTATTTCAGGGATTGCATCTGGTGCCACAAGTTTACTTCCTGGTTTTTTATGACCACGTCTTCGACAGCTCCCCTCGTGCCGCAGCGGGAAGAAGGCATCAGCGAAGTGCGCTGGGTCTCCCCCTCCGATCTCGATTATTATCTAAACCGGACATATGCCACCATACGGGAAGTCTTCCGGACTTTTCAGGGGATGAAACTTATCGGCTGATCCGTCCGTATATATAAGGATTGCACACAATACTGAATCCTATATGAAACTGTCTCAGTTCAACTTCGAACTACCCCAAGAACTTATCGCGCAGAACCCTGTGAAGTGGCGTGATGAATGCCGTCTGATGGTACTCAACCGCCGCACCGGAGAGATCGAACACCGCATTTTCAAGGAAGTGGTGGAGTACTTCGGCAAGGGTGACGCCTTCGTTTTCAACGATACCAAAGTTTTCCCCGCTCGTCTCTACGGAAAGAAAGAGAAAACAGGGGCAGATATTCTGGTCTTCCTGCTCAGGGAGCTTAACCGCGACCAGCATCTCTGGGACGTGATTGTGGATCCCGCCCGTAAGATCCGTATCGGCAACAAACTTTATTTCGGCGAGGACGACAGCCTCGTAGCCGAGGTTATCGATAACACCACTTCCCGCGGCAGGACTCTGCGTTTCCTGTATGACGGTCCCTACGAGGAGTTTAAGCAGACGCTTTTCTCTCTCGGAGAGATGCCTGTGCCCCCGTTCGTGAAACCCAAGGTCGAGCCCCAGGACAGCGAGAACTATCAGACCATCTACGCCGCCCATGAGGGTGCCGTGGCGGTTCCCGCCGCCGGCACGCATTTCAGCCGTGAGCTCATGAATATGATGATTCTTCACGACATCGAGAAGATCTTCATCACAGTACACATGGGCATCGGCCAGTTCCGCACCGTGGATGTGGAAGATCTGTCCAAGCACCGCATGGACGCCGAGAGGATGATCATTTCCGAACAGGCCGCAGCGCAGATCAACAAGGTTAAGCGCAGCAAGGGCCGCATCGTGGCGGTCGGCGTGACCACCGTCCGCGCACTGGAGAGCTACGTGACCACGGAACATGAGGTAAAAGCGAACGACATGTGGACAAATAAGTTCATTTTTCCTCCCTATGAGTTCTCAATTCCTGATGCCGTCATAACAAATTTCCACATGCCGCAGTCCACCATGCTGATGTCGGCAGCGGCTTTCGGAGGTTTCAATAACGTAATGAACGCTTACGAGGTGGCGATTAAGGAAGGTTATCGCTT
>JAFSTI010000141.1 GCA_017450585.1 Bacteroidales bacterium | reverse complement strand
GTCGAAAAAGGCCGGCCCGGGGTGCAGAGGGTGAGGAGAGTGGAGGGTGAGGATGCAAATAATTCGCGAAACTCTTGCAAATAAGAAAATATGTCGTACCTTTGCAGTGTACTATTGAACTAATACACTGAAAAGGGTTAAAAATGATGCTAATATGAGAAGGGTAATAGTATTTTCTATGGCTATCCTCACAGCACTGAACGCCAGCGCGAAGGGTGACTGGAGAGGTAAAGTGGTTGATGAGAAGGGTGAACCGGTGGCTTACGCGAATGTCGCGGTGCTGTCCAGGACGGATTCGACTGTGTTGTGCGGGGCTGTTACGGAGGAGGACGGGACCTTTAATATTGTCACGCGTGAGAGCGATGGCATTATGATGGTCGCGATGATCGGATACCGGACGCAGTATCTCAAGCCCGTGGATGGGATGGTTATCACTATGAAAGATGATACCGCCATGCTGGAGGGCGCGATGATACGGGAGTTCATGCCGAAGACCAAGCTTACAGGCGAGGGTATGCAGACTACGGTCCGCGGTTCGGTGCTTGAAAACGCAGGAAATGCTGCGGATGTCCTCGCCAAGACCCCGGGGCTCATCAAGAACCAGAACGGCTTGGAGGTGATCGGCAAGGGTTCCCCCCTTATATATATTAATGGTCACAAGCTCACGGACAGCAGCGAGCTGGAGCGGCTTCAGAGCAATGAAATCCAGAGCATCGAGGTCATCTCCAACCCCGGAGCCGCATACGATGCGACCGTCCGCGCAGTCGTGCGGATTAAGACCATCAAGCGTCAGGGCGACGGTTTCGGTTTCAGCGTGAACGCCTCGGACGCCCAGTCCCTCAGATGGGATAAGGGCAATGATCCCAGCGCTTCCGTGAATGTCAATTACCGCAACGGTGGTGTGGACTATTTCGGCGGTATCAATTACTCGCATGGTTCCTACCGGCAGCTGAGCGAGGCCGAGACCACCAGCTACTACACTAAATCGGGGGTCGTAAATGAGCTGAAGAACATCGGTGACATTGACGGCATCTTCCAGGGGCAGAACCTGTACGCCAACGCCGGCGTGAACTGGCAGATTGCGGACAATCATTTCATGGGCGGAAAGCTCGAATGGGGCAAGCAACTTAGCTACAACGGTGCGACTACCATATATTCGGACGTCATCGAGAACGGGACTTCCACCGACAAACTGACGACCGTCACGACCGACGAGATGGGCGGCGGCCCGTACTTCAACCTCGGCGCGAATCTCTACTACAACGGCGTCATTGGCGGGAAGATGGGTATTGACATAAACTTCGACTACTACGGCTCGAGCGAGTCGGTGAAGAACGCCTCGGAGGAAGAGAGCAGCTCCGCAAGCGACGCTGATATTGCCGCGAACAGCAACAACGACGCGCACATGTACGCCGGCAAGGCAGTATTGTCCTACCCCATCTGGATGGGACAGCTGCAGGCCGGCACGGAGGAGGCGTTCACCCGCCGCTCGGACGAGTACGGCATCACGGGAGTGGCCATTCCGTCCTCTTCCGCCACGGTGATTGAGGACAATTACGCCGCGTTCGCTTCGTACGGCTTCATGCTGCCGAAGCTCGGAATGTTCAATGCCGGCGTGCGCTACGAGTACGTGCACTACGCCTACGAGGATGCCGTCACCCCGGAGAACAACCTCACCCGAAACTATGGCAATCTCTTCCCCACCCTCTCCTATGCGGGTGCCGCAGGTCCGGTGCAGTTGATGTTGAACTACAGTTCCAAGACCCGCCGGCCGGACTACTCCAGCCTGTCCGGAGCCATACGGTACAACAACCGCTACCTCTGGCAGAGCGGAAACGCGAAACTGCAGCCGGAGATCTCGCACAATCTTGGCCTGACCGCCATCTGGAACTTCGTCACGGTCATGGTGAATTACACCCGTACAGATGATGCCATCATGTTTTGGTCATCACCCTACGTGCAGGACGGCGTTATCGACGGCGTGGTCCTGGTGAAACCCCGCAATCTCGACGTTCCTTACAGGAATCTGAGCGCATTCGTGAACTTGACTCCCACCATAGGCCCGTGGACGCTTAATTACACCCTCGGCGCGATGCCCCAATGGTTTAAGCTTACCCTGGACGACCCGCGCGAGGCCGGCGGGAAGAGGGATGTCAGCTTCAACGGGAAACCTCTTTTCATAGCACAGCTATTCAATACGTTTACCCTGAAGCGCGGATGGCAGCTGGAACTCGGCACGACCGTCCAGTCCAAAGGTATTATCCAGAATGCCTATATGAAGACTACCTACTGCGATCTCACCGCGGCGGTGCAGAAGACTCTGCTAAGGGACGGTTCACTGATACTGCGTCTGGAGGGCTCCGACCTCCTCGGTCTGGCGAACATGGATGTCGGCACCGACTTCGGAAGCCACACTATCGACCAGTTCAATATGATGGATACCCAAAGGGTGAAACTCTCCCTCCGCTACAACTTTAACACTGCCCAGAGCAAGTACCGCGGCACCGGAGCAGGCGCCGACAACAAGGCCCGAATGGGGTCCGGGAAGTAGGGCATGTCAGAACTCCAGCCTGACACCGGCGGCACGCAGACGGCGCTGAAGCTCGGGAATATCTATGTCCCGGGCGGAGGCGTACGGAGCGGTCGGGAGAGCAAGCATGGCGGCAGCGGTGCCGGCGGCCTGGCCAGTAACCAGGCACGTGGAGATTTCGCGCGCATCCCAGGTAATACCCTGATCGTAGCCGAAGCAGCGGCCGGCGACCAGAAGGTTACGAGTCTGACGCGGCACCAGGGAACGATACGGAATCTGCCAGATGGGGCGATCCTTGTGATTAATCCTCCTGCCTTTATACATGAAGGGGTCGCACATGCCGGACATGCCGATTACGTCTTCGAACTCCGTCCATTCCATAGACTCATCCAGAGTCACATTATGAAGGCTGTCCAGGACACGGGTCACCCGGACGCCGGTCGTCGGCGCCACCTCCATAAGGTGGATATTCTCAAAACCGGGCTCTTTCTTTTTCTCCTGCACCTTATCCCAGATTGCCAGACGGTGCTCCCGCTGCGTCTGCGATACCTTAAACACATCCAACCCGTCTATTGCCTCCCGTGATCCAAACGGGGAGTAGCGCATCCCGGGAGTAGCAGTTCTGTACAGGTATGAAGTCTCGGAACTCACACCGTCAATACGATATGACGTACTCATATGGTACCGTCTGGCCTCGTGCGGATCGCCGGCAAAGCTGAACAAGAGCCCGTCGCCACTGGCATCCACCGCCATCCGGCAGCGCAGGGCAATGCGGCCG
The DNA here is from genome assembly GCA_017450585.1 of Bacteroidales bacterium. Taxonomy (GTDB): domain Bacteria; phylum Bacteroidota; class Bacteroidia; order Bacteroidales; family UBA932; genus Cryptobacteroides. The sequence continues at coordinate 2,473 of JAFSTI010000141.1, read as the reverse complement.
GTATTGCAGTCGACCAGTACGCAGTCTATCCTATTGCCAGAAGTCACCACCCCCGCCACGGTGCTATTGTACAAAATCCTGACGCCTGCATCGGCAAGCATTTTCTCCAGTACGTATTTGGTAGGCTCCGGGTCGCAGACCGGATTCAGGGGATTGTGCGCCCAGCCATTGTCAAGGAGCGTGTCGCAGAGTTCGGAGCAGATGCCGCCGGTCGCCTTATCCCACTCCAGCTTCTTTCCCTTTCCGTGGGTAGCGAGTACCGGCAATACCAACCCGCCCGTCCACAGGCCGCCGAGGAAATTGGCCCGCTCCACCAGAATCACGGACGCGCCCTGGCGGGCGGCACTTACGGCGGCGGATACACCGGCTGCGCCTCCACCAGCGACTACTACATCCGCACTGGCGACCACCGGGATACGATGTGCAGGCTCCCGGACATATCCACTCACATCCAAGTGCCTTTCCACATCCGCGGAAACATTGCCCCGCTTCCCGTCAGTAGACACTTCGCCCGGGATGATTACTCCCGCACTCACTTCTTGTGCTATGACAGACGGCGCTGCAGCCAATCCAGCTGCACCGGCGACTGAAGTCTTGATAAATTTTCTTCTATCCATACAATGATTATTTAGCGCAGGACTTCGCGAAGGACATCCAGGGAGCGGATATTCAAATCGGTTTCGGTGTGAAAGGAGAAATACCGAAGGAGGCTTTCGGAGATGCGGGAGCGGGAGGAACCGTTCAGGGGCAGGAGCATGGCTTCCGCAAAACTACCTTCGAGAAGAGTGCGGACGGCAGGGAGATCGGAGTCCACGAAGGGCATCAGGTCTTCGATGGAGGGCGCGAAACCCAGGGCGGAGGCCAGGTCGAGCAACCAGCGCAGATGGAAGTTCGCATAGTCGCCTTCCAGGGCATCGAGCGCAAGAATCTGTGACACGCACCAGTCATAGAGGCCGTCCTCGTACGCATCCTCGTGCACCACGCGATATAGCACCTCGCTGATAAACATGGCAATAGAGTTTTTCAGCATCGAGCCCCGTAAGCCCGAGAGCGTATGCACCGGGCTGAAAGCATGGGAGCGCCACAGGCTCGACCGCGGCGACTCCACCACCTCGGCCTGCACGATACTCAGCGGCAAGAACAACGCCATCGGAGTCGAACGGCCGACAGTCACCAGGAAGCTCCGGCGTCCATACTCCCGACTCAGCGTATGGAGCACGATCGACCGATCCTTAAACTTCGTGTAGTGAAGGACAATCATCTCGGCGGCCGTGGAGGCTAACTGTCTGTCTTTCAGCGAGTTCATGAATTCGGCTTCGGCTTTTCAGGTGGGGCAATCGGCAGACGGAGCGCCGGAGAGGGCGGAGAGGCCGGCGGAGAGGGCGCGGAGGGACTGGCCGCGGTGGGAGACGGTGTTTTTCTGGTCGGGACCGACCTGGGCGAAGGTGAGTGGCGCGAACTGGTCGGCGATGAAGACGGGGTCGTAGCCGAAGCCCAGGTCGCCGGCGGGCTGAAGGGCAATATGGCCTTCGCACCGACCTTCGAAGAAGTGCATCCGGCCGCCCAGGATCAGGGTCACGACGCACTTGAAGCGTGCGGTGCGTTTCTCGTACGGGACCCCTTCAAGTTCCCGGAGCAGCTTCGCCACATTCGCCTTGAAGTCACATTCCGGACCGGCGTAGCGGGCCGAGAACACTCCCGGAGCGCCATCCAGGGCATCAACTTCCAGGCCGGTGTCATCCGCGAAGCAGTCGCAACCCAGCCTGTCGTAAATATAGCGGGCCTTCTGGATTGAGTTCTCGCGAAGAGTCATGCCCGTCTCAGGGATGTCCTCCGTGAGTCCGAGGTCACGCGGGGTCAGAAGTTCGTAGCCCGGCCCAAGGATCTCTGCGGCCTCGGCCAGTTTTCCGCGATTGCCAGTAGCAAATACGATTTTCATTTCGTGTCAATATCTCTGCCCGGAGCTATTCGTGCGTGGTCAGTGCCTTCATGCGGCCGGAGAGTTCCAGCACCTTCTCTTCCGGAGAAAGCAGGACGACCTCGCCGGCAGAAACGGCCACACCGTTCACAGTGCCAGCGCCTTCCATGCAGATGAACGCCAGGAACACGTCCAGCGCCGAAATGTCCTCCAGAACCGCCGCAGAGCCGGACATCAGGTCGTAAAGGCTGGTGGTGAAGAACGGGCATTTGACGAGTTCGACGCGCTCAGACGGGCGGGCGACATAGTGAGTGCGGTAGTCCGGGAGCACGGTATAGTCAATAGCTTCCTTCGCCTCTTCGGTGTGCAGCTGGCGGGGTTTGCCGTCGAGACCGGGGCGGTTGTAGTCGTAGATGCGGTAGGTAATGTTGGAAGTCTGCTGCACCTCGGCGAGATAGCATCCGCCGCCTATGGCGTGGATACGACCGGCGGGCAGGAAGAACACATCGCCGGGGGCGACTTTGTAGTCAGACAAAATCGAGGTGATAGTACCGT
>JAFSTI010000140.1 GCA_017450585.1 Bacteroidales bacterium | reverse complement strand
TACACATTGCGCGCGATATTGGCAATAATCTTTGTTTACTACCGAAATAATCAGTAGATTTGCACACTATTATAACGTTGATATGAGAAAACTGTTAATCTTCGCTTCAGTGGCGCTGCTGCTCGTCTCGTGCGGCTCGGCAAAGAAGATTTCTTATTTCCAAGACATTAAAGAGTCAGGGGTAAGCGTACCCGTGGAGCACAAGCCCATCCGGCTGATGCCCGAGGACAAGATTTCCATAGTGGTGAACTGTAAGGACCCGGAGGTTAGCAACCTCTTCAACCTGCCGTATATCAGCAGGTACCTGGGCGCCACTTCCGGATATTCGGTCGGCAGCGGTACCGGCGTTTCCACCTATACCGTCAGCCCCGAGGGCGACATCAATTTCCCTGTCGTCGGTAAGATCCATATCGGAGGTCTGACCAGGGATGAGACAGCCGTGAAGATACGCGAGGAGTTAATCAATAACGACCTGGTGAAGGATCCCGTCGTCACTGTGGAGTATGCTAATCTCGCCATTTCCATCTTCGGCGAGGTCACCCGTCCCGGACGCTATCCCATCGACCGTGACTGCCTCACCGTGCTGGATGCTCTGTCTCTTGCAGGAGACCTTACCATCTACGGACGCCGTGACAATGTCCAGGTCATCCGCGTGGAGAACGGCATGCAGGTCACATACAAACTCGACCTCTGTTCGGCGCAGAACATCCTTTCTTCCCCTGTATACTATCTCAAACAGAACGATATCATTTACGTAGAGCCTAATGCGGTGCGTGCCCGTCAATCCACTGTGAACGGTAACAACCTCCGCACCACATCCTTCTGGATCAGCCTGGCTTCCCTGGGTTCATCCGTCCTCCTCGTGCTCTACAACGTAGGTATCATCAGACGAGCCAGATAATTATGGAATCAGAGTACAAGCAGAGCAACGTCGAACTCGAAGGGGGCTTCGATTTCATTAAATTCCTGATGAACTGCCTGAGGCAGTGGCCGTGGTTCATTATTTCAGTAATAGTTTGTGTCGGTATCGCCGCATACAAGATCCTGACCACCCCGCCGGTATATCAGCGGACGAGTTCCGTCATGATCAAGAGCGATTCCCGTGGCCGCGCCACCACCGCCGGAGACGCCATGGACTTCTCTTCCTTCGGACTTGTTACATCTAACACTTCCGTCGTAGATGAGACCCAGGTGATTTCCTCCATGTCCACCATGCTGGAAGTCGTAAGGCGCCTGCACCTGGATATGAACTATATGGAGGACGACCACTTCTATGACAAGGTCCTCTACGGTCCCACCCTCCCCTTTACCGCCGAGATCTACGGTCTTCCCGCCGAAACGGGGGCCAAGTTTGACGTGGATATTGTCACTGACAGCACCATAAGGCTTTCGGGCTTCGTATTCAAAAAAGAAAAGTTCGGTGACGTAATAGAGTGCGCTCCCGGCGATACGGTCCACACCCCCGTGGGTTCCATTGTAATCACCCCTACCATCCAGTGGGGACGCAGGGAGAAGCCTTATAACACAATCCACATCAGCAAGGTTCCGCTGTACTCTGCGGCCAGCGCATACCTCAAGCGCTTCGACGGCCAGCTCAGCACCGCCGGCAAGAACGCCATGCGCCAGTCCAGCATTGTCTTCATGACCCAGACCGACGTGTGCATCACCCGCGCCGACGACATCCTGCGCACGATTCTGGCCGTGTACAACGAGAACTGGATGAAGGACAAGAACCTTATTGCCACCAGCACCTCCTACTTCATCAACGACCGTCTGGCCGTCATCGAACAGGAGCTCGCACGGGTGGACGAGAATATTGCCAAATACAAGGGCCAAAACCAGCTGCCGGACGTTCAGTCCGTGTCGAACGCCTACTTCACCGAGAAGACCGCCCTGCAGAAGCAGATCCAGGACCTCTCGAACGAGCTGTTCATGACCAGATACATCCGCGAGTATCTCGTGGACGAGAAGAATATCAACCAGATCCTGCCGTCGAACACCGGCATTTCCAGTGTCAATATCGAAAGCCAGATCGGCAGCTACAACCAGCAGGTGCTTAAGCGTACGAAACTGGTCGCCAGTACCAGTGAGCGCAACCCTCTGGTGCAGGACCTGGACGCATTCATCGCCGCTCAGCGCCAGGCCATCATCATCTCCGTGGACAATCAGATCCTGTCCCTGGAAACTCAGATCGCCAATCTGCAGGCCAATGAGCTTAAGACCCAGAACCAGCTGACCACCAGCCCGAGCCAGGCCAAATACCTGCAGGATGTCGAGCGTCAGCAGAAGGTCAAGGAGTCCCTGTATCTCTTCCTGCTCCAAAAGCGCGAGGAGAACGAACTCAGCCAGGCCTTCACCCCTTACAATACCCGTATTATTGACAATCCGGGCGGAAGCCCCAGGCCAATTTCCCCGAAGAAGATGCAGATACTTCTCATCGCCTTCGTGCTGGGCCTGGCCATCCCTGTGGGAGTTATCTACCTGATACAGGCTACCGACACGGCGGTCCATTCCAAGAAGGATCTTTCTTCTCTGACAGTTCCGTTCCTGGGTGAGATCCCTCAGGTGATTGACACCAAGAAATCCATTATTCCCAGCGCCCTGCGCAAGAAGAAAAAGAAGCTTTCTTCCAGCGATCCTATCGTGGTCAAGGCCGGTAACCGAAACTACATCAACGAAGCATTCCGGGTGCTGCGGACCAATATCGAGTTCGTGACCGAGGGGAACGGGCACAATATCATCGCCCTGACTTCCTTCAACCCCGGCAGCGGTAAGTCTTTCCTTACGATAAACATAGCCCTCTCCCTCGCCATCAAGGATAAGAAAGTTTTGGTGATCGACGGAGACTTCAGGCACGCATCGCTATCTGCGTTTATCAATTCACCTAAACGCGGATTTGCGAATTACCTTGCCCACCAGGTTGACTCAGTCAAGGATCTCATCTGCCAGGATGAGTTCTACAAGCATCTGAGCGTCCTGCCCGTGGGTACTCTCCCTCCCAACCCGACCGAACTTATCGCCACCAGCCTGTTCAGCCAGACAGTGGAAGAACTCGCGAAGGAGTACGATTATGTTTTCATTGACTGTCCTCCCGTAGATATCGTGGCTGATACCCAGATTATCGGGAAGTGCACCGACAGGGTCATCTTCGTAGTGAGAGCCGGACTGTTCCAGAAGAGCATGCTTTCCGAACTCCAGAACATCTACAACGAAGAGCGGTTCAAGAACCTTACACTGGTTCTTAACGGCACCGAAGGCGCTGACGGCACTTACAGCTATGGCAAACGCTACGGATACAGGTACGGATATGGCTACGGCTACTACGGGAACAACCGCAAGAGCTATTACCAGAGTTCCGATTCTGAGGACGAAAAAGCATAATTTATGAGTAAACTACTGGATAAAGTCTCAGTTTACGTAGACAAGTATCTCAGCACCAGGATAGTGTTCCTCATCGATACTATCTCTTCGGTGCTTTCATCGGTGCTCACACTGGTTTTCCTGCTGTCTTTCACGCAGCCCGGCGGAATGTACCACTCCACCACTTTCATCGTAGGATGGCTGTTCAGTGCGCTTGTCTTCACGATTGTCTCTCTGATGATCACGCGCAGTTACCGCATTATCATCCGCCACTCCACGACTAAGGATTACGGAAAACAGATCGCTACCGCGGCCCTGAAAGACATCGGGATGTGCATCATTGCCATCTTTGTCGTGACCAAGCATACCGGCGCTTACGTAGCCCTGATCGCTGATTTCACCATCACTTTCATGGTTCTGGTGATAACCCGCGTGATGATGGCGTATGCTTATGATGCGATCTTCAACAGAGTCAAATCGGACGAGAAACAGCAGAGGGTGCTGGTCTATGGCCTTTCGGATAAGTCCGTAGCCATCATTACCCGCCTCCTGCATTCACCTCATTACAAGGTGATCGGTTTCTTCACCCCTCAGTCCGGCACCAAGTCTTTCAGCCTTTCCGAACTTCCGATTTATCACTACGAGAATAGTGAGGACGCACTGGAAATCTGCCAGAAACTTCGGGTAAAATCCATTCTGTTCGCGACCGTCGAGGAAGCCCGCCAGGAGCATTCCGACCTGATAAACCACCTGTCTACCAATGGCATTAAGATATTGATCGCCCCGTCCATCGATGAGATCCCGGCC
>JAFSTI010000139.1 GCA_017450585.1 Bacteroidales bacterium | reverse complement strand
CGGCATTGTCCTTAAGGATGGCGTCGCTGAGTTCATACACTTCTTCTTCGGTCATCGGGCGTATGCTCTCCATCGTCTGCTCCGCATTCCACGGGCAGCGCTCACGCAGTGCGTCCATTATATCCAGCAGCTTTCCGAAAGCCTGTATCTTCTCCTCTTTTGTATGCATTGGAAAATTGTTAACTTTGCGCTGCAAAAATAAAGTAATTTTGCAAACTGTACAAAACCTGAATCAGATGAGTTACCGGATCGTAGAGGTGCGAACGAGTGCGGAGTTGAGAAAGTTTATCGCTTTCCCGGACCGCCTGTACAAGGATTGTCCCCAGTATGTGCCCGCCCTGCACTCCGACCAGCGGAAGTCGCTGACTAAGGCCTCTCCGCTCGAGTACTGCGAACACCGGATGTGGATGGTAATGGATGGCCGGACTGTCGTAGGCCGGATCTGCGGCATGATCAATCCCCGGTACAATGAGCGTTACGGCACGAAGAGGGCGAGGTTTGGCTGGTTCGACACCATCAATGACCTGGAAGTCGCGCGCCTGCTGATCGATACGGCCACGGCGTGGGCGAAGGAGCGGGGGATGGATGAGATTCATGGTCCGTTGTACTATAATACCATGGGCAAGCAGGGAATGTTGGTCGAGGGTTTTGAAAACATACCGCAGTTCAATACCCTGTATAACTACGACTACTACCCGCGCCTGATTGAGGCTCTTGGGTTTGAAAAGGAGTGCGACTGGATTCAGTATCGGATCGACCTTTCCGCCCCGCTGCCTGAGAAGGTGGAGCGTATGGCCCGCTTGGTTAGGGAACGCTACGGTTTCCAGATCGGTAACCTGGACAGGCTGAAGAAGGATCGCCGGATGGTCCGGAAGTTCTTTGAAGTTTATAATGAGAGCTTTGCGTCTTCGGTATATAATTTTATCCCGTTTACGGACGCGGAGATTGAGGAGGAGGCCGCTTCGTCGATGCCTTTTATCTCGGAGAAGACCAGTACCGTGGTTCTGGACAGTGATGGGAAACTGGCTGCGTTCGGCATATTGTTCCCTTCGATCTCGAGGGCTCTGCAAAAAGCTCACGGACGTTTGCTGCCTTTCGGGTGGATTCATCTGCTGCGTGCCCTGCACCACTATGAGACCATTGACCTTATGGTTAACGGAGCGGTGCCTAAGTGGCAGAATACCGGAGTGTCGGCCATCTACCACAGTATTATGGCCGAGAAAGCAGCTGCAAACGGCAGCCGGTGGGCGATATCGAACCCCCAGATCGAGACCAACAGTGCGGTCAATATCTGGAGTAGTTACCAGCACGAGCTGTTTATGCGTCGGCGCTGTTATGTGAAGAAGATAGATTGAGTTATGGCAGAAAATACATTGCTTGAAAAGGTCCTGTCGCTTCAGGACAAGTTTAATTCGCTGCAGGAGCAGCTTTCGGATCCAGCCGTGGTGTCGGACATGAAGCGTTATGTCCAGCTGAACAAGGATTATAAGGAGTTGGAGCCTATTATCAAGGCGGGCCTGGAGTATAAGAAGATGGAGGATAACCTCGCATCCGCAAAGGATATCCTGGTGAATGAGAAGGATGAGGATCTGCGCGAGATGGCCCGTGAGGAGATCGCCGACATCGAGGCTCGTATTCCTCAGATGGAGCAGGATATCAAACTCATGCTGATCCCGGCTGATCCCGATGACGCGAAGAATGCCATCGTAGAAATCCGTGGCGGCACCGGCGGTGACGAGGCGGCGATTTTCGCGGGCGACCTGTTCCGCATGTATCAGCATTTCGCCGAATCCCGCGGCTGGAAACTTGAAGTGACCGACCAGACCCCCGGTACTTCGGGAGGCTTCAAGCAGATCGTCTTTAAGCTTTCTTCTGCTTCCGACGGGGTTTATGGCGTGATGAAGTATGAGTCGGGCGTGCACCGCGTGCAGCGTGTGCCTCAGACCGAGACTCAGGGCCGTATCCAGACTTCAGCTGCATCCGTGGCCGTGTTCCCGGAGGCCGGCGAGTTCGACGTGGACCTGAATTGGAATGATATCCGTCTGGATCTGTTCTGCTCATCCGGCCCGGGCGGCCAGGGCGTGAATACGACCTATTCAGCAGTGCGCCTTACACATATCCCTTCCGGCCTGGTCGTGCAGTGCCAGGAGGAGCGCTCTCAGCTGAAGAACAAGGACCGTGCTTTCGAAGAGCTCCGTACGCGTCTCTATAACCTGGAGCACCAGAAATATCTGGACGGCATCGCGGCCAAGCGCAAAACCATGGTCTCCACCGGAGACCGCTCCGCGAAGATCCGTACCTATAACTATCCCCAGGGCCGCGTTACCGACCATCGCATCAACTGGTCAATGTATAACCTGCCCGTCTTTATGGACGGCGATATCCAGGAATGCATCGACCAGCTTACCATCGCCGAAAACGCCGAGCGACTCAAAGAGGCCGGCGATTAAGCGCAGGCCTGCAAGTCAGCGAGTCTGCAGGTCCGCCTACGCCCAGCCCTTCACGTCGGCTTGCACCCAGCCCTTCACGTCGGCATGCGCCTGGCCCTTCTCGCCGGCGCTTTCCGCACCAATGCTGTCTGCTTCATCCCAGGATCCGGTTGGATCTCCCGATGGTCCGAAATCCGTCCTGAAAACCGTACGTTTCCGGGACGGATCTCCGAAAAAAGTCCAATCCGTCCTGAAAACCGTACGTTTCCAGGACGGATCGGGAGATTGAGTGAGGGAATAGCGGCGGATTGAATGTTCTATCTTCCGAACAATTCTTTTACGACACCAGGGTCAAGTTTGAGAATCCGTCGCAACTGTTTCTCGCTAGCGTTATACTCAGTCCTCATTTTACGGGCGATCTCGAGCTTTGCTTTAGGAGGCAGCATTGACGGGCTTGTAACCGAATATTCCTTTTTTGTCGTCAGACATATTACCGAAAAGATCTCATCATCACTTAATACGATCTTATCACCAAGTCGCTGTGCGATTCCGGAATATGCCTCGTAATTCTTTGATAACAAGAAAAAATAATGATTCCCGTTGCGAAACAGCGACATCGCTTTTTTTATGTCGCAGAAACTCTCAATGCAAAACATTTCTTCATCAATCATAAGTTCACCGTAGATTGTATTGGTCCGGGAGCGAAGAATTGATTCTTGTTCATTTTTCGAAAGTGAAGCGAACGGAACACCGGTCTCCTGTGCAGAATTAAAAAACAAACGGCCTGCTCCCCAGTAATATGAAAACGGTGTGTGGACTTTGTTAGCAAGATAGCCATTCCGGTTTACATACACAATCTCGTTTCTCAGTGAACGAAGGTTGTCTATTTCAATCAGTGTGCATTCGAATTCTTGAAGATCGACAAATCGTCCTTCCAGCCTGAATCGCCTCTTCAATCTCCTTTTCAAAAGAGCAAAGAAGGTCTCCGCAACACTCCGAGGGCACTCCAAGATAAAGTGCAGATGATTGTTCATTACTTCGAATGTTAGAATCTTCACCCCTGTTTCGCGCTGGATTATTGCAATTAAGTTGATGCAGAAGATGAAATCTTTGGGTTCTGTAAAGAGAATCTCTGTAGACTGCCCGGGGGTGCATAGATGCCAATACGGCCCCCCGGATTTGAAAAGATACTCGCAGGTATCTTCTGAGCGGGCTGTTTGAATAGCCCGATAATTGAAGCTTTTCATTGTAAGTAATAATTAGGTCATGCCGGGCTCCATGCCCGGTTCTCCCAAAGATAATCATTATGTCCTGAAAAAGCAGTGATTTCAGGACGAAACGCTCCGATAATATCAATCCGTCCTGAAAACAGCACGTTTTCAGGACGGATTGGCAGCCGCTCCGATTAATCCGGTTAATCTGGTCAATCTGCCGTGGTCGGCTATGCCAGGCGCTCGGGCGCTTTATGCCAGGCGGTCGAGGGCGAGTTCGACGAGTTTGCGGACCTGAGGCTTGTAGTCGGTGTTAGAGCTGTGGAGGTAGCGGTTTGCAATCGCGCAGCAGACCGTGCCGGCTTCGTGTCCTAGATGGGCTGCCAATCCGGCAAGCGCGGAGCCTTCCATTTCGAAGTTCGTGATTCGCAGGTCTCCGAATCGGTAGGCCTCGACATCCTCCAGCAGGTGAGGCAGTGCAAGCGGCTGGCGCACGACACGTCCCTGAGGCCCGTAGAATCCTGAAGCGGAGATGGTGACACCCTTCACTGTGCAGTCTTCGAATCTCTTTATCAACTCATCGGAAGCGTGCACGAAGTATGGCTTCGGGAGATGCTCATCCCAGCGGACCTGCTCGTAGAAAGCCTTTTCCATAGCGGCATCCGCCACTTTATCGCGGTCTGCATACCAGTTCAGCAGTCCGTCGAATCCGACTGATACGTGCGAGAATATGAATGACCCGAGGGGAATATCGGGATGAAGGGCTCCGGTCGTACCGATGCGAAGGATCTTAAGCGTGCGGTGAGTCCCGCGCACTTCCCGTGTGTCGAAGTTCACGTTAGCCAGGGCATCCAGTTCGGTCATTACTATGTCAATATTGTCGGTGCCGATACCGGTTGATAGCGCGGTGTAGCGTTTGCCCTTGCGAACGCCTGTAGCGAAAACGAACTCACGGGACGCGCCGCGGGTCTCGATGCCGTCGAAAAAGTCGGCGACCATCTGCACTCGGCCGGGGTCTCCGACGAGTATAATATTGTCCGCCAGATCTTCGGGACGTATGTGGATATGGAACGCCGAACCGTCGGCGTTGATGATAAGCTCAGATTCAGGTATTCTCATAATAAATGTGATTAGTCGAGTCCAAAGATAGTTTTTTCATCGGGTTTTTCCTATTTTTGCGATAGAATTTTAAACGGAATTACGATTATGTGGCAGCGCATACAGACACTCTATCTCATACTTTCAGCAGGAATTATCACCGCTCTGTTTTTCTCACCGCTCGCGACCGCTATCGGTACTGAGGGCCAGACGGAAAGCATCGGATTCGCGGAGAAATTGCCCTACCTGTGCCTGATGATCTCGATCCTGACGGCGCACCTGTTCTCCCTGTTGCTGTATAAGAGGCGGATCGTGCAGATGCGGGTGGCGACAATCGCCGCTCTGCTCAGCCTGGGCTTCCAGATCTGGCTGGCGGTCGACTATTTCCTCGCGCCCGATAATATTGTCTTTAAATTCACCGCCATCCTGCCGTTGATTGCAGCCATTCTGGACATGCTGGCAGTGCGCGGAATCGCCGCCGATCAGCTCATGGTCGAAAGCGCCGGACGGCTCAGAAAGGCCAGGCGCCGCTAAGCCTTCCGATCGTTGAAGATGTTCAGAACAGTTTCTTCGTAGGTCTTGGAAACGGGTATGGGGCTGCTGCCATCGGCATCGAGGGTCAGAACATAGCCGTCTTTTTCGCGGGAAAGAACCTTCGCGTGAAGCATGTTGACAATGTATTTCCGGTGGCAGCGCACGAGCGGACTGTCGCGGAAACTCTCCTCCACCGTCTTCAGGCGGCAGCGCAGCATGTATTGCTTCAGCGCGCCGGAAGAGTCTGTGTACCATACTTTTATATAATTGTCATCAGACTCGATATAGTACAGATTCATGATGCCCACCGACATCTTCATCATGCCGCTGCTGTCGAACAGGGTGATTTTCTGCTCGTTATATGACGGGATCTCTTCGTCAGAGACCACACTCCCGTAGTTCATCAGACGGATGGTGTTGTTCTTATCCTCGAGGGCGAAATACATTCCGCAAATAAGGTAGGGGATACCCAGCCCGAAGATGACCAGCGCCAGAGTATTGAAGAAGACAGAAGCAGGGGCCTCTTCGACGGGAGGGATCAGGCCTTTGTATGCGCTCAGATAGGTCACTGTCATATAGATGCAGGTCACCACAATGGCTTCCGCCAGGCACCACAGCAGGTAGTGCAGATAGGTCATGTCGACCTTTTCGCGGCTCAGGTACATCAGCCGGCGGCTCACGGACAGCGCTATCAGCGAAATCAGATAGAAACAAACCGCCACCACGAATACGGAGGTCTCGGCAATCGACATCCATATGCTCTTGGAAAAGTGCGTCAGGATCAGCAGGAACGCCAGGCCGGCGAAGGCGGTAAAGGTAACCGTCGCCGTCAGCTGGAACTTTTCCCTGAACCAGGCGGGAAGCTTGTCTCTGAGTGAAAACATAGGAAGGGCAAAAATACAAAAAAACTTCCTAACTT
>JAFSTI010000138.1 GCA_017450585.1 Bacteroidales bacterium | reverse complement strand
TATATTGATCGATTCCTCCCATCTGGAGCCGGAGAAGTATCTGATCCCGGCCTTGGCCGATATGGGGATGAAGCCTTCTGACATCGACTGGCTTCTGAATACCCATGTGCATGGCGACCATATCGGCGGGCATCACGCGCTAGTCACCCGCTATGGGCTGAAGACCGCGACGCTGAGAAGCGCGGCTGATGCACTGCGTGATCCGGTGAGTGTCGCGATACGCGTCAGGACCCGCTTCCCGAAGAACTCTCCACCCCCTCAGTCATATCTCAAGGGTGTCGAACCGGACCTCCTGCTCGGGGAAGGGGAACTGCTGGAAGGCCGCTTCTATGCGGTAAGGACCCCCGGACATGACGATGATTGCCTTACTTGGATCGATACTAAGACCGGGACCGCTTTTACCGGTGATTCAGTACAGGCTAACGGTACTCCTACCCAGGGTGTCGGATTCTACCGTGATCTCGCCGCATACCGCGGCAGCCTGGATAAACTTATTGCCCTGAAAATCCAGAACATGGTCTGCGCCCACGACTATGACGGTATCGGCTATGCGATTAAGGGCGCGCAGGCCGTGAAAGAGGCGCTGCGCTATTGCACCGAAAGAGTGGAGGTCTATGACCGTAAGATCCGGGAGTATGTGGCGGCGGGAGTTCCGGTCGAAGACGAGCCGGTCACTCTGGCTCTCAAACTTATCGGGGAGGAGGGCTGCGGCATGCCGGATGCGCTCTTCCTTGCACTGCATACAGTATCAGAACATTTAAAAACAATAACCAAATAGTATATGTTTAACTACCTGGACTACATCGTAATCGCGGCTTTTTTCCTGGTACTTCTCCTGATTCCGGCCCTGGCGGCCATGAAGTCCCGGGGGAAAGGCGCAAATGAGTACTTCAAATCGGCCGGCTCCATGCCCTGGTGGCTTATCGGCTTTTCGATGGTAGCGGCGACTACAAGTACCAATAGCGCCAACCTCTTCACTGAGATCATCCGCCGTGACGGACTTTACGGCAACTGGGCCTGGTGGGCGTTCCTGCTCACCGGTATGCTGACCGTGTTTATTTATTCTAAACTGTGGGTGCGTTCCGGCGCGACGACGGACATCTCCTTCTATGAACTTCGCTATTCCGGTAAGCCCGCGGCCTTCCTGCGCGGCTTCAGGGCGCTCTATCTGGGCGTAATCTACAATCTGGTCGTAATGGCGACGGTCCTGCTCGGCGCCATCAAGATAGGCGTCGTGCTCTTCGGAGTGCCGGCGTGGGTGATCCTGCTGGTAACCGGAGTCGTATCGCTCGTCTACTCTTGTTTGTCCGGTATCCGAGGGACGATATACACGGATTTCTTCCTGTTTACGGTGGTGATGATCGGCGCATTTGTGGTTATGCACTTCGCCGTCAGGCATCCGGCCGTGGGAGGATGGTCCGCGATGATGAGCAATCCGGACGTGGTCTCCCGCCTGTCGTTCTTCCCGCCCATGTCCAATAAAGATGCCCTGATCGCCATCTTTATCATTCCGGTGGCCGTACAGTGGTGGAATGTCTGGTATTCGGGCTCCGAACCGGGCGGCGGCGGATATATTGTCCAGCGCATGCTCACTGCCAAGAGCCCCGGCCATGCGGTCGGCGGTACGCTGTTCTTCAACGTGTTGAACTATGCCCTGCGTCCGTGGCCCTGGTACATCGCAGCATTTGCTTCGATACTCATTTTCCCGAATCTGGAGTCAATAGGTGCGGCTCTGCCGGGCGTCGATCCCGCATTGATCGGCGACGATATGGCCTATCCCGCCCTGATCAAGATCGTCCCGAACGGATGGGTCGGAATCGTCGCTGCCTCCCTGATGGGTGCGCTGTTCTCGACAATCGCCGCACAGATATCCATGGGTGCCAATTACGTCTCCAACGATATTTGGAAGCGATTCATACATAAGGACGCCAGCGACCGTGAGATGATCTGGGTCGCGCGTGGCGCTTCTCTCCTGCTGATCGTAATCGGCTGCGTCATGGCTCCGTTCATCGGCAGCGCCAAGTCCGGTTTTGACCTGATGGTGCAGATCGGCGCCGGAACGGGTGCCATCTTCCTGCTTCGCTGGTTCTGGATGCGTATCAATGCCTGGACCGAGATCGTCGCAATGTGCGTCTCGTTCCTAGCTGCGATCTTCTTCCAGATCATATGGCCGCTTATTTCTTCTACTCCGCTGCTCTTCTGGGAAAAACTCCTTTGGACCATCGCAGTGACTACTGTCTGCTGGCTTGCCGCTACCTTCCTCACCAAACCTGAGAAACCTGAAGTGATAGCGAACTTCAAATCCCTCGTGCGTGCCGATGGCCGCGACGTGGGTAAGGGCCTGCTCAAGATGTTCTTTGCATCGATAGGTATCTTCGCCATCATGTGGGGTATTAGTAAACTTATCGCATTGTAGTTATGTTAATGAGATTTTTATACATTTCCGCATCAATCGCGATTATCTCGATGTGTACTCCTGCGGGAAAGACTCCCGGGGAGAACCCCGGCCCGGAACCGACACCGGTTCCCGCCGTACAGTATGATACAGTGTCGCTGGACAGTACACTGGTGCGCACAAGCTGCGCGGATCCGTGCCTTAATTATGAGGACGGGATGTTCCATCTTACCATGACGGGATCTACTAATCTGGTCATGGTGTCTGATAGCGACCTGAACAGGCTGACCACTACCGCCCATCCTACCGGCAGCTCCAATTATATATACAAGAGTGCCAGCGACCCCAATGTCACGGCCATGTTCGGAAACGGGGCTACCCTCAGCGGAACCTGGTCTCCGGAAATCCACTACATACCAGAAGATGACCTTCCCGGCTATGGCGGCTGGTATCTGGTTTTCGGTATGCGGAAGAGCGGAAATGACTCTTCACAGATAAGGGCCGTAATGATGAAGTCCAAGACCGGAAAGGTCACCGGACCGTATGTCCATCCCACGACGGGGGTGCAGTACTCTACCCAGACCATCCTGGACAAGGACGGGAATCCTATCACGGTATGGCTTGTCGGTATGAGTCTGCTGCGTATCCCGACCGGAAAGTATAAGGGCCTTTATGGCACGTTCGTGGATGAAACCGGCCGCGGCGAGGGTCTGGGCAAGTTTTATCAACGCCTGCGTATTGCCAAGATGAAAACCCCCTGGCAGCTCGACTCTGATCTCGGGACTATCACTCATCCGACTCAGGACTGGGAGAAGATAGGAGCAAGCAGCAAGCTGCCCCAGGTGGTCGAGGGCGGCACCGCCATCTACGGCGATGACGGAGAGATTTTTATGGCTTACTGCGGCAGCGGCTACTGGTCGAACTACGGACTGGGCCAGCTGACGCTCAAACGCGAGAACGGCGATTATTGCGACCCGCTCCTGGAGTCTTCCTGGATCAAGTATGACAAGAATCCGCTTTTCTCCTCCAAAGACTCTGACGATCTTCGCGGGGCCGGCCATGCTTTCTTCTTGAGGGATGATGCCGGAAACCGTTTCATGTGCTATCACGCCTATCCTTACAGCGTCAAGACCGGAAAGGCCAGCTCGCGCAATGCCTACCTCGAGCCGTATGCTATCGACTATAGCATTATGCCCGACTCCGCGCCTCAGGGACTCATCCGCTTCGGCTTGTATCAAAACGGCCGGACCGCTCCCACATCCAAGGGATTGCCCATCACTTTCCTGAAGAAGAAAGCCGAATAGTCTCGCATTGGGGGTGAATTGAAGCTTGCAATATTTGCGACATTTCTTGCATAAGTTGAAGAACAGATACTTTACATTTGCAAGTGTAGTAAACTAATGACCGATATGAAGAATAACAGAACAGCAGCCGTGCTTCTCAGTGTCCTCGTGGCATTGGGCCTCACGGCCTGTGGGAACTCTCCGGCTCCGGACAGCACGAAGGAGGATATACCCTCTTCTCCCCGGGCCCTGGACCTCACGCCCTTCTGCCAGCTCAATGCAGGGGAGCAGGTCCCGGACTCGCATGCCGACAGCTGGACGAATTCCCGCCTGGTTCCCGAACACTTCACTGAAGGTACTGTGTATAAAAACTTTACGACTGTCGACGAGCTGTACTACCCCCGCATCACCCGGGCCAAGGACGGGACCTACGTGCTTACCTTCCACAGTGGCGGTACCACGGTCAACGGATACACCGTTTATTTCATGACTTCCCCCGACCTGAAGACCTGGACAAAAGCAAAGCCTCTCTTCGTCGATCGTTCCGTCACTACGTCCCAGGACAAGACTGATACCCGGGCCTATACTAACGGCTACCCTCTAACCCTCAGTAACGGGGATATCCTGGCAATAGCTTCTTTCCGCGTGCTGAATGCCTACTCCAAGGACTACAGCCAGCAAGACAACGGCATCGCCATGCGTCGCAGCACGGACAACGGCGCGACCTGGGGGACGGAAGAAATCATTTACAGGGGCACTAATTGGGAAGGTCAGATACTCGAGCTTGCGGACGGAACCATTCAGGTTTACTTCTCCGAGAGCCGTCCCTGGATATCCGGCAGCCACTCGGGCACCGGTATGATCTGGTCCACCGACGGCGGCAAGACCTGGCAGCCCGACTGTGTCAATGACCGCATCGGTGACCCCTACACCGTGGCGCGGGAGATGTACATCAATTACAGCAATGCCAAGACCCTGTTTACCTACCAGATGCCTGGCATTATCGTACTAAATGACGGCTCTTATGCCGGCATCTTCGAAACCCGTAAGGACAAAGTCGAACCTTTCTACATTTCTTTCGCCTGGTCTGACGCGCCCTGGACCGAATTACTGGATGAAACCCCCTCGTATCCGACAGTAACGGCGAACGTCTGCGGCCCCTCTGACCGCAAGAGCTGGTGCTGGACCGGCACTGCACCTACCTTGGTGCAGTTCCCCTCGGGTGAGACCGTAGCCGCATATCATAGCTCCTATGGCGGGTCTAACCACCTGCTTTTCCGTATGGGGGACTCTAAGGCCCGCAATTTCTCATCCACCGTCAATCCCGGTACCGAGCATAAGGGCTCTTGGGGTCAGGTATCCTTGCACGGCTCCCACGAAATGATTGCGGTGAACCGTGATTCGCATGACGATAATAATACCGGCTGCTCATACCGCATCTTCGCACTTGACCACGACATCAGCGCTACCCGCCGCACTCCCGCGGTCGACGGCCGTAACCGGGACTGGGCTGCGAGCGACGAGGCCCTTTTCCTCGGACGTGAGCAGGATGCATATGCCACGCTGCGCTGCAGCGCTGATAAGGACAATATTTACTTCCTAATCGAAGTGATAGACGAGGATGTGGCGCAGGGCGATTTCATCGAACTTTACCTCGCCCCGGCCGGTGCTGAAACTCTTTCAGAATCCTGCATATACGTCAAGGCGGACTGGAGCGGCCTTCTAGGGGCCGGCTGTTATAACGGAGCCTGGCCTGTCGAGTCCGCTTTCAGCCCCGGCGAAGGCACCACAGACGAAGTCATCGGTG
>JAFSTI010000137.1 GCA_017450585.1 Bacteroidales bacterium | reverse complement strand
TTTGGGAAAAAGACTAAAGATATGATAGTAGCAATCATCAGAGGCTTCGAGCCGGACGTTTGTCTGCGGCTTGCAGAGGCTTACCGCAAGGGCGGCATCGATATGGTCGAGGTTACCTTTAATCAGAAGAACCCCGAGAGCTGGAAGGACACTGCTTCCGCAATCAGCGCCATCAAAAAGAATTTCGGCTCTGACATGAAAGTCGGCGCCGGCACAGTACTGACGATGGAGCAGCTGACAATCTGCGAGGATGCAGGCGGGCAGTTCATGGTCACGCCTAATGTGAATCCGGAACTGATCCGCAAATGCGTCGCCGACTCCCTCATCGCCATGCCCGGGGCACTGACGCCCACCGAAGCCATGGAAGCCTGGAATGCCGGTGCACACTATGTAAAAATATTCCCTGCAGGACATCTGGGCCCCGGCTACATCAAGGCCATCAAGGCGCCCCTGTCGCAGATCCCCTTCCTCGCCGTAGGCGGGATAGGCCCTGACAATATCGCTGATTTTATTAAGGCGGGCTGTGTCGGAGCCGGAGTCGGCGGAAACCTTACGAACAAGGAATGGATAGCCGCAGGAGAGTGGGATAAAATCACGGCTGTGGCCGAAGCACTTGTAGCAAATTCGAAAATCTAGATTAATATGAGAGTTGTAACATTCGGTGAAATCATGATGCGCCTCAATCCGGAAGGATATCTGAGGTTTGTACAGGCTGACAAATTCGAGGCCTCCTACGCCGGCGGTGAAGCCAACGTAGCTGTGTCTCTGGCCAATTATGGACTGGATGCTTCGTTCGTGACGAAGCTTCCGGCGAATCCTCTCGGAGAAGCCGCCCGTAACGCTGTCCGTCATTTCGGTGTCGATACTAAAGACATCGTCTGGGGAGGCGAGCGGCTGGGCTTGTATTTCGTTGAAAAAGGCGCCTCGCAGAGAGCTTCCAAGGTTATTTATGACCGGGCCGGCTCTGCCATCGCCAAAGCTTCGCGCAGTGATTTCGACTGGGCTAAGATATTCAAAGGTGCCGACTGGTTCCACTTTACCGGCATCACCCCGGCGCTGGGCGGAGAGAATCCTGAAATCTGCCTCGACGCAGTAAAATATTGTCACGAGCACGGCATCACCGTCTCCTGCGACCTTAACTACCGCGGCAAGCTGTGGACCAAATAGAAGGCCGGAGAGGTCATGGCGACCCTCGTGCCCTACGTTGACGTGCTTATTGCCAATGAAGCCGATGCCGCCGATGTGTTCGGCATCGTGGGGAAGGGGAGCGACGTGGAGTCCGGCAAACTCGACAAGCAGGGATACGTTTCCGTCGCCGAGCAGCTGGTAGAACGCTTCGGAGTGAAGAAGGTCGCCATTACCCTGCGTACCTCCCTCTCCGCGTTTGACAATCTCTGGGCCGGTATGCTCTATGACGCCGCGACTAAGAAAGCCTGCTTCTCGACTGAGTATAAGGTGCATATCGTTGACCGCGTGGGCGGAGGCGACAGCTTCGGCGGCGGTCTCATATACGCATTGACCTCCGGCAAGGACACGCAAGCGGCCATCGACTTCGCCGTGGCGGCCAGCTGCCTCAAGCACTCGATCGAGCACGATTTCAACCTCGTCACCGTACAGGAAGTCGAGACGCTGGCGGCCGGAAACGGAACTGGAAGGGTACAGAGATAAGGGATATGTCAAAGGGAAGAGTCATAATCATCGGAGGCGGCCTCGCAGGATGGCGGGCGGCCGAGGCGGCTGTCGCTCTCGGTGCGTCTGTAACCCTCGTCGCCAACGGTGATGGCAACTCTCCCCACATCCATGCGCTGAATTGCCCCGTCCTCCCGGAAGATTCTGTGGAACTTTTCGTTGAAGACACGCTGCGCTGCGGCAGATACGGTGCCGACCGCGCCCTCGTGGAAACGATGTGCCGCGAGTCGCTCCAGTTGCGGGGGCAATACGACTTCGACGGGACGGTGATCCGGCCACTGGGCTGCAGCGTAGCTCGCTGCGTATCCATCCGCCATGCCATCGGTGCAATTGCCCTGGCTGAAATAAAAAAGGCGTTGAAAGACGATGTGGATGTGGAAAGCCGGACCGTGACGCCCGAGGAAGTACAGGCGCTGCATTCGGCCGAGCCTCAGTCCCGGATCATCATTGCCACGGGCGGTTGGTGCGGGAAATATAGCTTCTCGACCAATCCGTCCTATCTGAAGGGCGACGGCTTGCTGATGGCCGAAGTCCTGGGCGCGGCGACCAGAGGCGTGGACGATGTGCATGTCCAGTACGAGCCCACCGTGCGGGTCGAAGGCCCGAGGCGCGGAGTGCCTGTGATAACGACCCTCCTGCACGAGGGTGCCAGGCTGCTGGATATTAAGGGCAATGAGTACGCGGACGCGGCACGTCTGAACAAGGATGAATTGTCCGGGGCAATACTCGCAAACGGCGGTACTGCCACCTACGACCTGAGCGCCGTGCCGGAGGGGAAACTGCTCGAATGCAACATGGATCCGTCGGAGCGCATCATAAAAGTGGCGCCGGCGCCGCACTCATCCCTGGGCGGGATAGTTATTGACACACAGTGCCATGCGCTGGACTGTGACGGAAATCCTGTGCCGGGCATCTTCGCTTGCGGAGAGGTAACGGCTGGGGTACACGGATTAAACCGCATGGGCGGGAACGGCGGTACGGCCGCGATGGTGTTCGGCACTATCGCAGGTCGGCAGGCCGCGACAGAATTGAATTGAGATAATGAAACCTGAAGAACTTCGATACAAGGGCGATCCTTATTGGATTGACGTCCAGAAAGCCGGAGAGTTCCTGGGACTCCCCGACAAGACCGTGCTGCATGCCGGACCTCCGATCGAATTCGAGCGGATGTGCCTGGGACATAAGCGCAGCATGGTGAACGCCTGCTTCTTCGAGGGCTGGGCCCGGACAGAAGCGGAGGCGCTGCGCCTGCTTGAGAGCGGCGAAGTGAAACTTGAGGCCGCCTGTGACTGGGCAACCAACGGCTCCGGTTACGGTATCATAACCAAGTCCGTTCCGCTGCTCATCGTAGAGGACAGGGAGACCGGCGGCGTGGCCGGACTGTTTCCGGCAGAAGGCCGCTTTGGCGGAGGATTCTGCGGCTGGGGCATGTACACCGAAGATATTGCCGCGAATCTGAAATGGCTCGGAGATGAGCTCTTTCCGCCGCTTGTGGCAGTGCTCAAGGACGCGGGAGGCTTCCCGATGAGGGATCTTTTCCACGAAGCGCTCCGCATGGGCGATGAGTTGCACTCGTCACAGAAGGCTATTGACCCGCTATTCACGAGGGCCATCATCCCGTATGTGCTGAAGTGCGCGAACAGGGATGAGCTGCTGGATTATTTCGCTTCGACGAACCGCTTTACGCACAACTTCGGACAGGCTGCGAGCCGCGCTCTCCTGCTAGGTCTGGAAAAACAGGGCGTGAAGGGGCTTATGACCGCTGCCGGCGGAAACGGAGTGGATTACGGTATCAAGGTGGACGGGGTCTGGAAAGTGGCTCCTTCGCCCATGATTGTCGGGCCTTATGTCACGCCCGGCGCTAGGAAAGAGAACCAGCTGCCCTGGCTTGGCGACAGTTCCGTCGTCGAATGCCGCGGCTGGGGAGGAACCATACGTCCCATCAACCCGGATTTCGGGGTTGATGGCAAGGGACTTATCATAAACGGAGGCATGATGGACGTGGA